>JBMSNZ010000006.1:0-37948 GCA_049421965.1 Erythrobacter sp. | reverse complement strand
GGGGGTGGTGGGGATCATGCGCATCGCGGCGGCGCGTGCGCGGCGCGGATCGTCATGGATCTGGTCGAGGATCTTCTGGTCGTTGGTGTAGGCGTGAACCGTGGTCATCAGCCCCCGCTCGATCCCCAGTGCGTCGTTGAGCACCTTGGCGAAGGGCGCAAGGCAGTTGGTGGTGCACGATGCGTTGGAAACAATCGTGTGCGCGGCGGTCAGCTTGTCATGGTTCACGCCGTAGACAACGGTAAGGTCGACATTCTTGCCGGGCGCCGAAATCAGCACCTTCTTTGCTCCGGCCGCGAGGTGCTTCTCGCAGCTGGCGCGATCGGTGAAGAAGCCGGTGCACTCGAGCGCGATATCGACGCCATTGGCGGCATGCGGCAGATTGGCCGGATCACGCTCGGCGGTGACATGAATGCGCTTGCCGTTGATGATCAGATCATTGCCATCGACTTCTACCGTGCCCGCGAACGCGCCATGCACCGAATCGCGCTGGAACAGCATCGCGTTCGCTTTGGGCGAGGCGAGGTCGTTGATCGAAACCAGCTCGAGATCGTGATCGGTCCGCTCGATGATCGCGCGGGCCACATTGCGCCCGATCCGCCCGAAGCCGTTGATCGCAACCTTGATCGCCATGTGAAAAACTCCTTCTAACCTGCCAGTCTGGCTTCGATTTTCGGAACAATGGCCTCAACCGAGAAGCCGAAATATGGAAACAGTGCTTCTGCTGGTGCCGAAGCACCGAATGTGTCGATCCCGATGGTCAGGCCATCGCCGACATACTTCTGCCAGCCCAGGGTGACACCCGCTTCTATCGAAACCTTGAGGCAATCGGCGGGAAATACGTCTGCACGATAGGCGGCGTCCTGGGCATCGAACAATTCCATGCACGGCATCGAGACGACGTCGGCTCCGATCCCCCGGGCTTCCAGCGCATCGCGCACATCGCAGGCCAGCGCCACTTCCGAACCGGTGGCGACCAGCACCACCTTGCGCGCCGCATTTGCCGCGCGCAGGCGATAGGCACCCCGGGCAGAACGGTTCGACAGGCGGCTCCAGTTTTCGTCGCCCTCGCCGCGCAGCTGCGGCAGGTTCTGGCGCGATAGTGCCAGCGCAGACGGCGTGCCGCCGGTTTCCAGCGCCAGCGCCCAGCATTCCGCCGTCTCGACCACATCGGCCGGGCGGTAGACGTTGAGGTTGGGAATCATCCGCAGCGACATCACGTGCTCGACCGGCTGATGGGTTGGCCCGTCCTCACCCAGCCCGATCGAATCGTGCGTCAGGACATAGACGACCTGCGCCTTCTGGATCGCCGAGAGTCGGATCGCATTGCGGCAATAGTCCGAGAACACCAGGAAGGTGCCGCCATAGGGCACCACACCGCCATGCAGCGCCATGCCGTTCATCGCGGCAGCCATGCCGAATTCGCGGATGCCATAATAGACATGCCGCCCGGCATAGTCCGCTGCGCTGAATGGCCCAGTGGCCTTGGTCTTGGTGAGGTTCGACCCGGTCAGGTCGGCCGAACCGCCAATCAACTGCGGCAGGCCCTCGGTCAGGGGGCCGAGCGCCATTTCCGATGCCTTGCGGGTCGCGACCCTCTGCGGCGCGGCGACAAGCCCGGCGATGAAGCCTTCGAGGGCAGGCGAGGCGAGATCGGCCACGCCCATCATCGCGCCTTCGAATTCGGCCCGGCGCGGAGAAGCTGCGAGCCGCGCCGACCATTCGGCATGTGCCGCAGCGCCGCGCGCGCCGACCGCGCGCCAGTCAGCCAGGATTGGGGCAGGAATCTCGAACGGGGCGGCGGCCCACCCCAGGTGCGTGCGGGCAGCGGCAACCTCGTCCGCGCCGAGCGGTGCACCGTGGACGCTGTGGCCGCCCTGCTTGTTGGGCGCGCCCTTGCCGATCACGGTGCGGCAAGCGACCAGCGAGGGGCGCGGATCGGCCGCCGCCTCGGCCAGTGCGCGCGCGATGTCGGCAAAGTCATGCCCGTCGCAGGCGGTGACATGCCAGCCGGTCGCTGCGAAACGTGCCGCGATGTCCTCGCTGGTCGAAAGGTCGGTATCGCCGTCGATGGTGATGCGGTTGTCGTCCCACAGCACGTTCAGCCGGCCCAGCTTTAGATGCCCAGCCAGGCCGATGGCCTCGTGGTTGATCCCTTCCATCAGGCAACCGTCACCGGCGATGACCCAGGTCCGATGGTCGACCAGATCATCCCCGTGCACGGCATTGAGGTGACGCTCGGCCATGGCCATGCCCACCGCCATCGCCAGCCCTTGGCCCAGCGGGCCGGTGGTGCATTCGACCCCATCCAGCTCGGTATTTTCAGGGTGCCCCGCGCAAGGGCTGTGCAGCTGGCGGAAGTTCCGGATGTCGTCCATCGTCGGGG
Source organism: Erythrobacter sp. (assembly GCA_049421965.1). Classification (GTDB taxonomy): domain Bacteria; phylum Pseudomonadota; class Alphaproteobacteria; order Sphingomonadales; family Sphingomonadaceae; genus Erythrobacter. Next base: position 35,562 of record JBMSNZ010000006.1, on the reverse strand, counting down.
CGGCATAGCCGGTCAGATGCAGCAGCGAGTAGATCAGCATCGAGCCGTGCCCGGCCGAGAGGACAAACCGGTCCCGATCGGGCCATTTCGGTGCGGCGGGATCGAACTTGAGGAACTGCGAGTAAAGCACGGTCGCCACGTCTGCCATGCCCATCGGCATGCCCGGATGGCCGGAATTGGCCGCCTGAACTGCATCCATCGACAGCGCGCGAATGGCATTGGCCATGGCTTGCAGGCGGGCGGGCTCGAGACTCATGCGATCTGGCTCCTGGTCTGGCAGCGCGTCCGTCTGGGAATACGCGGCCTGTCGCGCCGATTCGGCGCTCTGCCGGACCCCTTTGCGGAGGGCACCTGACAGGTCAAGGCGCGCAATCGCCCGTTTCACCGGCGCGGCCCGAAATGCGCGCGAAATCAGGCCTAGAGGAGTTATCAACAGCCCCGGCCAAGGTTTTGCGTTCACGCCGCAAAATTGGTAATCTCGCGCAATGGAGGGGAACCGTAACGAGCAGGCCATCCGCAGGATTGAGGCCGCTCTCAGCCGCATAGAAGCGGCGGCCGGCGCGGTTGCGCCTTCTTCCAGCAACGACCTTGCTTTTCGCGACCAGGCCTTGCGCGGCGAAGTCACCGCGGTGCTGAGCGAACTCGATCGCCTTATCAAAGGGCTGGAGCCATGAGCACCGTCGCCTTGCGGATCGGCGGCAAAAGCTACACCGTTGCCTGCGCCGATGGCGAGGAAGCGCATCTGGCGCATCTGGGCGCCATGGTCGACGAGAAGCTGCGCCAGATGGAAGGCAACCTCGCTCTCCAGGAAGCGCAGAACCTGCTGTTCGCCGCGATCCTGCTGGCTGACGAGCTTCACGAGGCGCGCGCGCCGGCGGGCGCGAAACCGACTGCTGGCCCAGGCCCGAATGCAGCGCTTGAGCAGGAGCTGGCCGCGGCCACCAAGGCACGCCAGGAACTCGTGCTCGAGCTTGATGCGCTGCGCGCCGAGCGCGATGCACTGGCAAACGATCTGGCGAAGGCCCGGCACGGGGCGCCGCCGGATGAAGAAGGTCTCGCCGGTCGGCTCGAGCAGCTCGCTGGCCTGATCGAAAATTGTGCCGATACGCTTGAGCGCAGGCGGGCGAGCGCCTAGATAGGATCACGGCGGGACTGCCCGGCACGAGCCGTTTGAATATCCCTGAGGCTATAAGCAATCCTTGGGAGCTGTCCCTGCCCCGGTTCACGGGTTCGTCCCGGGGGCTGGGGTAAACGGCGCCCACCTGACGTTGAGGCGTCAGAGGATTTCTCGGGCAACCGACCCATGGTGGTTCCGCCACTTATCGCTTCCGCACGCCGTCCGGCGCGCGATCTTCCCGCTCGGGCGACCCCAAGGATCGCTTCGCTGCGGGCGCCCAGTCGGGCTTGCGGCCTTTCAGGCCGATCGGACGAGTAGGTTACGCGCTTGTGACGAAAGATGACCTTCGCGTGCAATTGCGCCATGCCCGCCGCGAGCATGTCGCCTCCCTGCCCGCGAGCACGCGCGGGCTGGTGTTCCGCCATCCGCCCAAGCCGCTGCTCGAGATGATCGCGCCCGACGCAATAGTCGGGCTCTATGCCGCCACGCCGGGCGAGGCGCCGACGCTCAGCTATGCCGAGTATTTCTTCGAGCGCGGCCACACCATCGCGCTGCCACGCCTTGCCAGCCGCACCGCAGGTATGGAGTTCGCGTGGCACGCGGATCCACATGGAGAAAGCGATCTGGAAGTAGGGCCGTTCGGCGCGCTCCAGCCACATGCCACAGCAAAGCCACTGGTGCCCGATGTGCTGTTCGTGCCGCTGGTGGGTTTCACCGCGCGCGGCGAGCGGCTGGGCCAGGGCGGAGGCCATTACGATCGCTGGCTGGCGGAACATCCTGCGACGACAACGGTTGGCATGGCGTGGGACTGCCAGTTGGCCGAAAGCTTGCCGACCGAACCCCACGATGCTCTGCTCGATGCTGTCGTCACCCCTACCCGGCTTTATGGACCCTTCTGATGCGTGAACAACCGACCTGGCGGATCCCTGCGGGCATTTTCGGGCTGCTGCTGGCATTGCTTGCCTATGGCATTGTGATCGCGCGCTATGCCCCCTCGCTGATCGGGGACTGGCCCACACTCGCGCAAACACTGGTCTACATCGTTCTCGGCGTGATCTGGCTGCTGCCGCTGAAGCGGTTCCTTATCTGGATGGAGACAGGCCGCTGGGGCTAGGCTAACATCACTCCCGCGTTAAGGGAGAGGGGCCTTGCCGAAACGAATTCTCGCAATAGTTCCGATTGCCGTGCTGGCAGCGGGTATCGCCACCTACGCCTTCGGGCAGCGCTGGATCGGCGAACAGGCGTTCAATCTTGCGGTCGAGAACCAGGCCGGGATCGACCGCTCGGCCGAACTGCCTGACGGCCTGCACGCCTATGTCTGCGGCAGCGGCTCGCCCATGCCCGATGCCGAGCGCGCCGGGCCCTGCATCGCAGTGCTGGCGGGGCGGCAGGGCTTTGTGTTCGATGCCGGATCAGGCTCGATCCGCAAGCTTGGGCGCATGGGCTTTCCGATGGACCGGCTGGAAGCCGCATTCCTGACCCATCTCCATTCCGACCACCTCGATGGCCTCGGCGAACTGATGCTGCAGGCCTGGATCGCGGGCGGGCGCGGCACGCCCCTGCCGATCTACGGCCCGCCCGGCACCGATCGCGTGGTGGCCGGGTTCATGCAGGCTTATGACATCGACCGAGGTTTTCGTATCGCGCACCATGGGCCCGAAGTTGCCCGGCCGGGTGCTTTCGGCGGGGTGTCGCGGATCATCTCGTTTAGTGACTCCGAAGACCACGATGGCATGGTTTTCGAGGATGGCGGTGTACTGATCCGTGTGCTTTCAGTCGACCATACGCCAGTCGACCATGCGTTCGCCTATCGCATCGACTACAAGGGCCGTTCGCTGGTGATCAGTGGGGACACGAAATATTCGCCTGACCTTGCTCAGTTCGCCCGGGGCGCAGACGTGATCTTCCACGAAGCACTCAATCCGGAAATGGTCGCCAAGCTCGGCCAAACGCTGGCCGCTCGCGGCAATGCCGATGCGGCGAAGATCATGGCCGACATCCCGGATTATCACGCCAGCCCCGAAGAGGCGGCGAAAGTGGCCGAATCGGCCGGTGCGAAGGCGCTGGTGCTGTACCATATGGTGCCCGCCCCGCCCGCGCGGATGATGGAGCGCGCCTTCCTGGGCGATGCGCCAAAGCTGTTCGACGGCGAGCTCAAGCTGTCGGAAGACGGGATGCTGGTGAGCCTTCCCGCGCACATCGAGAAGGTCGACTTCGACCATCTTCTGTAGAAGACCCAAGTGGCGCGAGTGACGGGGCTCGAACCCGCGACCTCCGGCGTGACAGGCCGGCACTCTAACCAACTGAGCTACACCCGCGCATCCCGTTTCGGGAGCGGTGTCTCGCCGCTTGGGAGCCGCGCCACTAAGGCGAACGGCGTGTGGTGTCAATCACCGTTTTGGAGCTTCAATCGCTGAGCAGCAACACCGGCGTTTCGATCAGCTTCTTGACCTGCTGGACGAAGCTGGCCGCGTCATGGCCATCGACCACGCGGTGGTCGCAACTGATCGAGATATTCATGAGCTTGCGCTTCTCGATCCGCTCGCCGCCTATACCGTCGGGCACGAACATCGGGCGCTCGACGATCCGGTTCGGCCCGATGATTGCGACTTCGGGCCGGTTGATGACGGGCGTGGTCGCCACGCCGCCCAGCGGCCCCAGCGAGGTGATGGTGAGTGTCGATCCCGACAGTTCGTCGGACTTGGCCGAGCCGTCGCGCGCCGCTGCCGCCAGCCGCTGGATCTCGTTTGCCAGCTGCCACAGGTTCTTTGCCTGCGCATCGCGGATCACCGGCACCATCAGGCCGCCGTCAGTCTGCGTGGCCATGCCCAGATGCACCGCACCGAAACGTGTGACGACATTGGCCTCGTCGTCATAGCGCGCGTTGATCATCGGGAACTGCGGCACGGCCTTGCAAATCGCGGCGATCAGCAGCGGCAGCATGGTCAGCTTGGGCTTCGCACCGCGATGCGCGTTGAGATCGACCCGCAGCGCTTCCAGCGCGGTCACATCGCATTCCTCGACATAAGAGAAATGCGGAATGTGGCGCTTGGCGGCGGCCATGTTCTGCGCGATCCGCTTTCTGAGGCCGATCACCTTGATTACCTGGTCGGCACGCGCCCGGCCGGCCGGTGCGAAGCCGCTGCTAGCGTTGTAGGCCAGGAAAGCGTCGAGATCGCCGTGGCGGATCCGCCCGTCTTCGGCCGGTTTCACTTCGGCAAGATCGATCCCCAGATCGCGCGCGCGCTGGCGCACCGCGGGGGACGCCAGGACCTTGTTAGAAGGTTCCGTTGGCCCTGAGCCTGTCGAGGTGACGCCCGTCTCGTCTTGTGCGGGCTCCGAAGCCCGGGACGGTGCTTCGGCAAGCTCTGCCCGGACGGGTTCAGGATCAGCCGTTTCATCAGCCTCATCCACATCCGACATCTCGTCTTCGATCTGCGCGGCCGCCGCCTCGGCTTCCTCTTCGACCTCTCCCTCGACCTCGATCACCAGCAGCATCGCGCCGACCGCGATAGTGTCGCCCGCATCGCCCGCCACTTCGAGCACCTTGCCCGCCACCGGGCTTTCGATGTCGATCGTCGCCTTGTCCGTCATCACGTCGACGAGGTGCTGGTCTTCGGCAACCATGTCGCCCGGCTTGACGTGCCAGGCAACGACCTCCGCCTCGGCCACGCCCTCGCCCACATCGGGCATGTTGAAGGTGAATTTCGCCATCGGGATCAGTCCTTCAGAATCTTGTCGATCGCATCGCCGATGCGGACGGGCCCCGGGAAATAGGCCCATTCGAGGCTGTGCGGATAGGGTGTGTCGAAGCCAGTCACGCGTTCGACCGGGGCTTCGAGATGATAGAAACAGCGCTCGGTCACCAGCGCCGAAAGCTCGGCGCCGAAACCGGATGTGCGGGTAGCCTCGTGGACGATCAGGCAGCGCCCGGTCTTTTCGACCGAAGCCTCGATCGCTTCGATATCGAGCGGCACCAGCGTGCGCAGGTCAAGGATGTCTGCCGCCACCCCTTTCTCGCGGCACACCGCCTCAGCAACATGGACCATGGTGCCATAGGCCAGCACGGTCAGATCCTCGCCTTCGGTCACCAGCCGCGCCTTGCCCAGCGGGATGCGGTAATAGCCTTCGGGAACCACGCTGTCGCGGTGGCGCTTCCACGGCTCGACCGGCTTGTCGTAATATCCGGAGAACGGCCCGTTGTAGATGCGCTTCGGCTCGAAGAAGATCACCGGGTCATTGTCCTCGATCGCGGCAATCAGCAGCCCCTTGGCATCGTGCGGGGTGGAAGGGATTACCGTTTTAAGGCCCGCGACATGGGTGAACAGAGCCTCCGGGCTTTGGCTGTGGGTCTGGCCGCCGAAAATGCCGCCGCCAAAGGGCGAACGGACAGTGAGCGGCGCGATGTAATCGCAAGCCGAACGGTAGCGCAGCCGCGCCGCTTCGCTGATCAGCTGGTCGAGCCCGGGATAGATGTAATCGGCGAACTGGATTTCAGGCACCGGGCGCAGGCCATATGCCCCCATCCCCACGGCCACGCCGATGATGCCGCATTCGGAGATCGGCGTGTCGAACACGCGGGTTTTGCCGTGCTTTTCCTGCAGGCCGGCAGTGCAACGGAACACGCCGCCAAAATAGCCGACGTCCTCGCCCATGATGATCACATCGGGATCGCGCGCCAGCATGATATCGAGCGCGTCATTGATCGCTTCGATCATGTTGAGCCGGCGTTCAGCTGCGCTCTGCCCCTGTTCTGTCGCCACAGCGCCGCTCATTCCTCGATGCTCCCCGGCCACTTGATCTTGCGCTCGCGGATCGCTTGTGCAGCCTGTTCCTCAAGGTGCCACGGCAGTTGCTCGTAGACATCCTCGAACATGGTGTGGAACGGGTGATGCAGGCCATGGCCCAGGATGCCGTTCTTCTCGGCTTCCTTGGTTGCCGCCTTGACCCGTTCGGCGCAGTCGAGATCCATCGCAGCCTGTCGGTCCTCGTCCCATTCGCCTAGCGCAATCAGGTGGTTTTTCAGACGCATGATCGGATCGCCCAGCGGCCATTCCTCGCGCTCCTGCGCGCTGCGGTATCCGCTTGGATCGTCCGAGGTCGAATGGCCCTCGGCGCGATAGGTGAAGAACTCGATCAGCGTCGGCCCGGCATTGGCGCGGGCGCGGTTGGCAGCCCATTGCTGCGCAGCGTAACAGGCCAGCGCGTCATTTCCGTCGACCCTCAGGCCGGCCAACCCATAGCCCAGTGCGCGCGCAGCAAAAGTGGTACGTTCCGCCCCGGCAAAGCCTGAAAAGCTCGAAATCGCCCACTGGTTGTTGACCACATTGATGATCACCGGGGCGTTGTAGACCGTGGCGAAGGTGCAGGCGGAATGGAAGTCGCCTTCGGCAGTCGAGCCCTCGCCTACCCAGGTCGCAGCGATCCGGCTGTCCGCCTTGATCGCGCTGGCCATGGCCCAGCCGACTGCCTGCGGCACCTGCGTGGCAAGATTGCCGCTGATCGAGAAGAAGTTATGCGCCCGGCTCGAATACATGATCGGCAGCTGGCGGCCTTTCAGCTTGTCCGCTCGGTTCGAATAGATCTGGTTGATCATGTCGACGATTGGATAGCCGCGCGCGATCAGGATCCCCTGCTGGCGATAGCTGGGAAAGATCATGTCGTCAGACGAAAGTGCCATCGAACTGGCGACACTGGTCGCCTCTTCGCCGGTGCACTTCATGTAGAAGCTGGTCTTGCCCTGGCGCTGGCCGCGGAACATCCGGTCGTCAAAGGCGCGGACCAGCGCCATGTGGCCCAGCATTGCGCGCAGCGTATCGGGATCGAGCTTCGGGTCCCATGCGCCATGCGCCATGTTGTCCTCGCCCAGTACCCGCACCAGGCCGAACGCGAGTGCATGCATGTCGCCGGGATGCGCGGTCTCATCAGGGCGCGGCTGCGCACCCGCCGGGGGGATTTCGAGATGGCTGTAATCGACCGGGTCGCCGGGCCGGAAGCGCGGCTCGGGCACATGGAGTTCAAGTGCGGGCTTGTTATGCCCTGCGGGCCGATCGGCCATGGCGCTCTCCCGACTGCCGGAACTGGCAGTTGCATTCTTACAAACGCGCGCACTTTTATTACGCGCGCGGCAAGTGGTCAAGCTTATGGACCCGCGAAGGCCTAAACCGCAACAGGCGCCTTGATGGGCGGGTGCGGTGTGTAATTTTCGACCACGAAATCCTCGATCCGGTAGTCGAAAATGCTGGCGGGCTTTCGCACAATTGCCATTCGCGGCCGGCCCTGCGGCTCGCGCGCCAGCTGCTCGGTGATCAGGTGCTCATGATTCAGATAGAGGTGGACATCGCCGCCCATCCACACCAGTTCGCCCGGCTCAAGATCGGCCTGTTGCGCCAGCATTCGTTGCAGCAGCGCAGCCGACCACAGGTTGAACGGCAGGCCCAGCGCGACATCGCAGCTGCGCTGATACAGCACACAGTTGAGCCGACCTGCCGCGACATGGAACTGGTAGGTCTTGTGGCAGGGCGGCAGCGCCATCCGGTCCAGCTCGGCCACGTTCCACCCCTCAATGATGTGGCGCCGACTGCCGGGATTGCTTTTCAGGCTTTCGACCACTTCGGCGACCTGGTTGATCCCCGGCCCCTGCTCGAACAGCCCGTCAGGCCGCTGCTGGTAGGTCGGCCAGTCAACCCACTGCTTGCCATAGACCGGCCCCAAATCGCCCCAGCGCGCGGCGAATTGCGCGTCATCGGCGATGCGCTGGATGAAATCGTCAAGCGCGATCGCTTCGCCGGTCTCGCGCACATAGCGGGCATGCGGCCATTCGTTCCAGATCTTCACGCCCTGCAGCACCAGCGGGCGGATGTTGGTATCGCCGGTGAGGAACCACAGCATCTCGCGCGTTGCGGTCTTCCAGTAGACGCGCTTGGTGGTGAGCAACGGCATGGCGCCATCGGCCAGGTCGAACCGCAACATCGCACCGCAGATCGAGCGGGTGCCGACGCCTGTGCGATCGGTCCGCTCGCTGCCCTGCTCCCATATCTGGCGCATCAGATCGAGATACTGCCATTCGGGATGTCGCGCAGAGGCTTGGGTTGAGGGAATCGCAAGGCTGGCCATGTGCTATCCCTAAACCTGCAATTGCGCGCTTGCCACCCCGCCAGCCCCTGACTATAGGGCGCGCCTTGCCTCGGCTCACAGCTTTTTTGCAGCTGCGGGCACGACACGGTCGGGGAGTAGCTCAGCCTGGTAGAGCACTGTCTTCGGGAGGCAGGGGCCGGAGGTTCGAATCCTCTCTCCCCGACCAGTTTCAATCAGACGAAATCATCCTGCAGATGATTCCACGTTGAAACTGCCAGGCGCAAGCGAAGGACGCCTACACCCGCTCAAGCGCGATCACGCCAAGCAGCAGCGTCGCCAGCCCCAAACCCAGCGACAGATGCCAGCGCAACCGCATGAAGGCCGCGCCGGACAAGCCCAACCAGCGATCGGCCAGCGGGCTCAGCAAGATCAGCACGCCAAGATAGAGCAGCGCTGGCCCGGGCCACTCCCAGCCCAGCGTCCATGGCAGGAACAGCGCTAGCGAGAGCAGGCTGGGCAGCACCGCCAACGCGAATGCGCCGGCCGAGGGGTGCGCCTGCCCCAGCGCCTGCCCCCACCACACGCCGCCCAGAAAGCTGAAAATCAGCGCGCCATAGGCAAAGCCGCCTGCCATCGCGACGAAGCCCCACTCGCCGCCGTGCCAGGCGAGCATCAGCGCCAGCCATTGCGGCAGCAGGCCGGCATAACCGAGCCACAGCGCCGCGCGGGGGAAGCCTGTATCCTTGTCCATGCAGCCACAATCGAACGGGCGCGCCAATGTTCCCCCGCCCCTCGCAATTTGGGAGATTGCCGGGCATCGGGTTTGGCGCAATCCTGTGGGCATGAACCTGTTCGATCTCAGCGGGCGCACCGCAGTCATCACCGGCGGCAACAGCGGTATCGGGCTCGCCTTCGCGCGCGGGCTGGTCAAGAGCGGCGCGCAAGTGGCGATCTGGGCTCGCAACGAAGCCAAGAACGCCGAGGCAATCGGAGAGCTGAATGCGCTGGGCGGCGGAGCGGCTGTCGCCTTTCCCTGCGACGTGGTCGAGGATAGCCAGATCGCCGCGGCCATGGCCGCAACGCTCGACCGCTTCGGCACGGTCGACATCTGCTTTGCCAATGCCGGGATCGGCCAGGGCCGCGCGTTGCCCGAAATGACTGCCGAGGCATGGGACAGCGTGATGGCGGTGAATGCGCGCGGAGTGGCGCTGACCTATCGCCATGTCACCGAGCACATGGTCGCACGGGGGCCCAATGCGTTCGGCGGCGGAAAGCTGATCGCGACCTCGTCCGGCCAGTCGATCATGGGCGTGAATCGCAGCTCCAATTATGCCGCTTCGAAGGCGGCAGTGAACGGGCTGACCCGCGCTGCGGCGTTTGAGCTGGCGCGCTACCAGATCACCGCGAATGCGCTGTTGTTTGGCTTTTACGAGACCGATCTGACCGCCCAGTCCGACCCGCGCTTTGCCGAATGGATGACCAAGCGCATCCCGCTGCGCCGCTTTGGCGACCACGAGGGGCTGGAGGGGTTGGCGGTGTTCTTCGCCTCGCCGCACAGCGATTACATCACCGGCCAATGCCTGCCGGTCGATGGCGGGCTCTGCATCAGTTAGGCGCCGCAGCGGTCTTCGCCGGAACGCTCGGCGCATCCGATCATTCCAGCACTTGATGCTCTGCCCCGATGATCTTTCCGAACATGGCTGACGATCATGAGCATGGCGACCGCGAGGCGCGCTATCGCGCCGTGCCCAGTTCGCGCATCGGGCGCTTTGCCGGGTTCAGTCGACTGGCGGGTGGCATCGCTAGCGGCATGGTGGCCGAAGGCGCGCGGCGGCTCGCCAGCGGCGAGCGGATTTCCGCCGAAGACCTGCTGCTGACCCCCGGCAATGCGCGCCGGCTGGCCGATCGCCTGTCGCATCTGCGTGGCGCGGCCATGAAGCTGGGGCAGATGATCAGCATGGATGCCGGCGACTTCCTGCCGCCCGAACTGTCCGATATCCTGGCCACGCTGCGCGATCGGGCCAATTTCATGCCGGTGCGCCAGCTTGACCAGGTGCTTAGCGAGGAATGGGGCAAGGACTGGCGCAAGCAGTTCCGCTGGTTCAACCCGCGACCAATCGCCGCCGCCTCGATCGGCCAGGTGCACAAGGCGCTGACCCGCGAGGGCGAGGAACTGGCGATCAAGGTGCAATATCCCGGGGTCGGAGCCAGTATCGAAGCCGATGTGGACAATGTTGCGAGCCTGCTGCGGCTATCGGGGCTGCTCCCGGACAGCCTCGATATGGAGCCGCTGCTCGCTGCGGCCAAGCAGCAGCTCAAGGAAGAGGCGGATTACCTGCGCGAAGGCGAGCAGATGCGGCGCTATGCCGCGCGGATGGCAGGCGACCCGGGTTTCGTTGTGCCGCGACTTCACGAGGGGCTGACCCGCCCGCGCATCCTGGCGATGAGTTTCGAAGAAGGTATCGCAATCGAATCGCTCGCCGGCGAACCGCAGGATCTGCGCAACGAGGTGTTCGCGCGGCTGGTGCGGCTGGTGCTGCGCGAACTGTTCGAATTCGGCGCGATGCAGACCGATCCGAACTTTGCCAATTACCGCTACCGCCGCGCCGACGGCGCGATCGTGCTGCTCGACTTCGGTGCGGCGCGCGAAGTCGCCCCGCTGGTTAGCGAAGGCTATCGTCGCCTGCTCGGCGCAGGCTTGTCCGGCAATCCCGACCGCGTTCGGGCCGAAGCGCTGGCGATTGGCTTCATCAACGAGGCAGTTGTCACCCGCCAGGGCGAGCGGGTCGACCGGATGATCCGTATCATCACATCGGAGATGAACCGCGATGAGCCGTTCGACTTCAGCAACCGCGCCTTTGTGCCGCTGCTGCGCGAAGAGGGCATGGCGATCGCCGAAGACCGGCAGAGCTGGCATATTCCGCCTGCCGAAACGCTGTTCGTGCAGCGCAAGGTCAGTGGTACGGCGCTGCTCGGTGCACGGCTCAAGGCCGTGGTCAACATCCGTGCGCTGGTTGAGGAAAAGCTTCAGGCAATGCCGGCATGACGCGCCATTCGGTCCTGTTCGTGTGCCTTGGCAATATCTGCCGCTCGCCGCTCGCCGAGGCTGCATTTCGCCATGCCGCGCAGCAGCACGGGATCGAAGTATATGCCAACAGCGCCGGGACCGCCGCCTACCACGTCGGCCAGCCGCCCGACCCGCGCTCGATCGCTACCGCCGCTGCCTATGGCATCGACATCGGCCATTATCGCGGGCGCCAGATCGCGATCGAGGACTTCACCCGCTTCAGCCATATCTTCGCGATGGATCACCAGAACCTGCGCAATATCGAAGCCCTCCGCCCTGCCGGGGCGACAGCGCAGGTTTCGCTGTTAATGGACCTGGTCAAAGGGCGCGAGGGTGCCGCCATTGCTGATCCCTATTACGGCGGCGAGGAACGGTTCGACGAGACCTGGGAAGATGTCTCGCTCGCCGCGCAGGCGCTGGTCGCGCGGTTCCTCAATCGCTAGCCGCCGCGCAGCAGCTGCACGCCCCAGTCGCGTTCGAACAGGTACAGCAGTAGCCGTGCCGCTTGGCCGCGCGCGCTGGACAACCCGCCGTCACGATCGATCAGCAGCCGCGCATCCGCGTGCGCTGCAGGCAGCAGCCGCGTGATCTGCTCCAGTTCGGCCACGCGGAACGGCGTGTCGCCCGACTGGCGGGTGCCAAGGAGCTCACCGCCGCCACGCAGTTCAAGGTCTTCTTCGGCGATGCGGAACCCGTCCTGCGTCTCGCGCATCAGCGCCAGCCGCCGCTTTGCGGTCTCCGACAGGGCATTGCCGCGCAGCAGCAGGCACACCGCCTGCTCGCTGCCGCGCCCCACCCGGCCGCGCAACTGGTGCAGCTGGGCAAGTCCGAACTGCTCTGCCTGCTCGACCACCACCAGCGTGGCATTGGGCACATCGACGCCGACTTCGATCACCGTGGTCGCCACCATCAGCCGGGCCTGGCCAGCAACGAAGCGCTCCATCGCCGCGTCCTTCACCTCGGGCGGCTGCTGGCCATGGACCAGCACCACCGCATCGCCAAACCGCTCACTTAGCGCGGCATAACGCGCTTCGGCCGCGGCAAGGTCGGCCGCTTCGTTCTCATGCACCATGGGGCAGACCCAGAAGGCCTGCTGCCCGGTTGCCAGATGCCGCGCCAAGCCGTCGACAATCTCGCCCATCCGCTCAACCGGCATCACCCGCGTAAGAATCGGTTTGCGGCCCGGCGGCATCTCGTCGAGCTTGCTGACATCCATCTCGCCATATTGTGCCAGGGTCAGCGTGCGCGGGATCGGCGTCGCGGTCATCGCCAGCGTATGCGGCGCGCGCTTGCCCTTGCTTGCCAGCTGGAGGCGCTGCGCCACCCCGAACCGGTGCTGCTCGTCGATCACCACCAGCCCCAAGTCCTTGTAGCCGACAGTATCCTGGAAAATGGCATGTGTGCCGACGACGATGTCGATCGATCCGTCGAGCAGGCCGATCAGCTTGCTTTCGCGTACCCTGCCCTTGTCGCGCCCGGTCAGCAGCGCGACCTCGACCCCCGTGGGCGCGGCCAGCTTGCGGATTGTCTCGAAATGCTCGGCGAGGATCTCGGTCGGGGCCAGCATCGCCGCCTGCTTTCCCGCTTCGTTCGCGATCAGCATGGCATAGAGCGCCACCACGGTCTTGCCCGCCCCGACATCACCCTGCAGCAGCCGCAGCATGGGCGCTTCTTGCGCCAGATCGCCTTCGATCTCGCCGATCGAGCGGCGCTGTGCCCCGGTGAGCGGGAACGGCAGCTCCAGCCGGTCGCGCAGGCGCCCGTCGCCCGCCAGCGCCTGACCCTTGCAGCGACGGTTATCAGCCCGCACCAGCATCAGCGCCAGCGAATTGGCGAGCAGTTCGTCATAGGCCAGTCGGTCGCGCGCGGCGGGATTGCTGTCCTTGTGCGCCAGGTGCAGCGCATCGCGCCAGCCGGGCCAGCCCGATCGCTCGAACTGCGCCGGCTCGATCCATTCGGGCAATTCGGGCAGCCGCGCCAACGCCTGCCGCACAAGGCCGAGCACGCGCGGCTGGGTCAATCCCTCCGACAGGCGATAGACCGGCTCGTTGAGGCGAGCGAGAGTCGCACCGCTTTCGCTTTCGATATGGTCGGGATGAACAATCTGCAGCATGTCGTCATAGCGGTCGAGCCGCCCTGCCACCCAGCGTCGTTCGCCGACGGGCAATTGCTTCTTCGCGCTGAATGAAGCCCGCCCGAAATAGGTCAGCGCACAGATATTGCCCGCACCATCCTGCGCCAGCACCCGATAGGGCCCTCGGCCAGAGCGCGAGGCGCGATGTTCGACCGGGGTCAACGCCACGACGATCTGCTCACCCTCGCCAGCGTCGTCGAGCCTCTCCACCGCACGCCGCGAAACGAAGCGATCGGGCAGGTGATAGGCCAGGTCGCGCACTCTGGTCAGCCCCAGCTTCTCCAGCGGCTTGCGCAGTTTCGGGCCCACGCCTTCGAGCGCGTCGATCTCGACGAACAACGGGTTCAGGGCTTCGGGGCGCATAGCCCAGCTATAGCCGCTTGCGCGGCAATGGCGAGTGCCCTACGCGCTGCGCCATGGCAGATGTTCTCACCTTCGAAGCCCGTCTCGCCCGCGCGAAGTTTCGCGCCTGGCATCGCGGCACGCGCGAGGCGGATTATATGATCGGCGGATTTTTCGACCGTTATCACGCGAAATGGGACGAAGCTTCACTACGCTGGTTCGAAGCCCTGCTCGACGAGGACGATGTCGACGTAATGGCCTGGGCGCTGAAGACCCAGCCGGTCCCGCCGCGCTTCGGCGGCGAAATGATCGAGCTGATGCAGCGCCTCGACTATGTCGATATCCCGCGCTAGGCGCTGACGCGGCTGGCAGCGGGAACCCTGCCCTCCGCCATCCTTTGACCTGACCATGCCCGATCTCAATCGCATCCTTTCGGCAAAGGCGCCGCTCACGCTGGCCTCAGTGGCACGCGGTGCGCAGCCGCTGGTGATGAGCGATCTGGCGCGCGCAGCAAAGGGCCGCGCGGTGCTGATCGCGCCTGACGAAGCAGCCATGCGATCGGTCGCCGAAGCCGCCAGCTTCTTTGCCCCCGAGCTCGAAGTGATCGAGTTCCCCGCGTGGGATTGCCTGCCCTATGACCGCGCCAGCCCCGCCTTTTCGGTCAGCGCGCGGCGGTTGTCCGCGCTATACCGCTTGCAGGCCCGGGGCGAGGGCGCGCAGCTGCTGGTCACAACGGTCAACGCCGTCCTCCAGCGCGTGCTCACGCCGTTCCGCATTCGCGAGAGTGTGCGCGAGTTCAAGCCGGGCATGACGATCGGCCATGGCAGCCTTTCGGCGCTGCTGCAGCGGCAGGGCTATTCGCGAACCGACACCGTGATCGATCACGGCGAATATGCGCTGCGCGGTTCGATCGTCGACATCTTCCCGTCGAACCTGGAACAGGGGCTGCGGCTCGATTTCTTTGGCGACGAGTTGGAAAGCCTGCGGCTGTTCGATCCCGCGACCCAGATGACAGTGGGAACGCTCGAGCGACACCTGCTGTTGCCTGCCAGCGAAGCGCTGCTCGACGAGGAAAGTATCAAGCGGTTCCGCAGCCGCTATCGCGAGATGTTCGGCGCCACCTCGACGCAGGACCCGCTCTACGAGGCTGTCAGCGACGGGCGCCGGCTGGCGGGTATGGAACACTGGCTGCCGCTGTTCGAAGAGCGGCTGGCGACCATCTTCGACTATCTGAGCGCAGACGATGTGGTGGTGATCGATGGCAGTGCGCAGGGTGCGGTCGACGAGCGTTTCCGCGACATCGCCGACTATCACCAGGCGCGCCAGAAGACCTCGGGACAGAGTGCCGGCAGCTATCGCCCCTTGAGCGAAAGCGCGCTTTATCTGGCGGCAGAGGAGTTCGCGCAACTTGCGGGCACACACAAGCTCCATCGTGGGGTGATCTTCGCCGAGCCCGAAGGCGCGACAGTGATCGATTTCGGCTTCGCTTCGGGCCGCGACTTCGCGCCCGAGCGCGCGCGCGGCGACAATGTCTACGAACTGGCCGCAAGCCATCTGAAGGCCATCGGCAAGGCTGGAAAGCGCCCGCTTCTGGCCGCCTATTCCAGTGGCAGCCGCGCCCGTATCGCTTCGATTCTCGAGGAAGCTGGTTGCCGGGTGGCACTGGCCGATAGCTGGCAGCATGCGCTTGGCCTTTCGGCCAAGGGGCAGCCGGTCGCGATGGTGCTGCCACTAGAGACCGGTTTCGCCAATGTCGAACTGGAACTGCTGACCGAGCAGGACCTGCTGGGAGACCGGCTGGTTCGCCGCCGCAAGAAGCGCAAGGATTCCGAGGCGTTCCTGGCCGAACTCCAGGCGCTCGCGCGCGGCGACCTGGTGGTGCATGTCGAACATGGCATCGGCAAGTATCTCGGGCTTGAGCCGATCGCAGTGGGCAAGAGCCAGCATGACTGCGTGATGCTGGAGTATCGCGGCGGCGACAAACTCTACATCCCGGTCGAGAACATCGACGTGCTGAGCCGCTACGGCTCGTCCGAGGATGCCGTCATGCTCGACCGGCTCGGCGGCGAGGGTTGGCAGAAGCGCAGGGCGCGGCTCAAGGAACGCATCCTCGCGATCGCCAACGAGCTGATGCAGGTCGCCGCGCTGCGCGCGCTGCGCAAGGCGCCGGTGCTTGAGGCCGATCCGTCGAGCTTCAACCAGTTCGTCGAGCGTTTCCCCTGGCAGGAAACCGAAGACCAGGACGCCGCGATCGACGATGTGCTGCGCGATCTGGAAAGTGGTCGGCCGATGGACCGTCTGGTCTGCGGCGACGTCGGCTTCGGCAAGACCGAAGTGGCGCTGCGCGCGGCATTCGTGGCGGCAATGGGCGGGCAACAGGTCGCGGTGGTCGCCCCCACCACGCTGCTCGCGCGCCAGCATTACAGCAATTTCGCCGAGCGCTTTTCCGGCTTTCCGCTGAAGGTTGGCCGCCTCAGCCGACTCGTCCCGGCCAAGGAGATGGCCGAAACCCGCGAGGGACTGGAAAAGGGTGATGTCGACATCGTGATCGGCACCCACGCGATTCTCTCGAAGAGCACGACATTCCGCAATCTCGGCCTTGTGATCGTGGATGAGGAGCAACGCTTTGGCGTGACCCACAAGGAACGGCTCAAGCAATTGCGCGCCGATGTGCATGTGCTCACGCTCACAGCAACGCCGATCCCGCGCACGCTGCAGATGGCGATGAGCGGGCTGCGCGAACTTTCCACCATCCAGACGCCGCCGGTCGACCGGCTGGCTGTGCGCACCTATGTGATGGAATGGGACGACATGGTGATGCGCGAAGCGCTGCTGCGCGAACATCACCGTGGCGGACAAAGCTTCATCGTGGTGCCGCGTATCTCCGACATGGCCGAAGTCGAAGACTGGCTGCGCGAGCATGTGCCCGAAGTGAAGCCGATTTCGGCGCATGGCCAGATGGGCGCAGGCGAAGTGGAAGAACGCATGAGCGCGTTCTATGACCGCAAGTACGACGTGTTGCTTTCGACCACCATCGTCGAAAGCGGGCTCGATATCCCCAGCGCCAACACGATCATCATCCACCGTGCTGACCGCTTCGGCCTGGCCCAGCTGTACCAGCTGCGTGGGCGCGTCGGCCGGTCGAAGCTGCGCGCCTACGCCTATCTCACCTATGGCAAGGATGTGCAGCTGTCCGAAGTGGCAGAAAAGCGGCTGAAGGTGCTGGGCGATCTCGATTCGCTCGGTGCAGGCTTCCAGCTTGCCAGCCACGATCTCGACATTCGCGGGGCTGGCAACCTGCTTGGCGACGAGCAGTCGGGCCATATCCGCGAGGTCGGCTTCGAGCTCTACCAGTCGATGCTAGAGGATGCGATCATGGCGGCCAAGGCCGGCGAGATAGGCCTTGGTGCAGAGCGCGACACGCTTTCGCCGCAGATCACGGTGGATGCCCCGATCATGATCCCCGAAGATTACGTGCCCGATCTGGCCGTGCGCATGGCGCTCTATCGCCGCCTCAACGACGCGCGCGACAAGGCCGAGATCGAAGCCATGGCGGCCGAGATGATCGACCGGTTCGGTCCGTTGCCCGATGCCACCACGAACCTCGTCAAGCTGATCGAGATCAAGCACCAGGCGATCCTGGCCAATATCGCCAAGATCGATGTCGGCACGCGCGGCACGCTAGTTAGCTTCCACAAGGACGACTTCCCCGATCCGGCTGGCCTGCTGGCCTATGTCGACCGGCTCAATGGTACGGCGCGATTGCGGCCTGACATGAAGCTGGTGATCGAGCGCGCCTGGGGCGATCCGCAAAGCCGCCTTAACGGCCTGTTCCAGCTGACCAAGGGGCTATCGGCAATCGCCCGCAAGGCCCGGCCGGAGAAATCCGTCGCAGCCTAATCCGTGGCCATGAGCTGCGCGAGCGAAGCTCGTGCGAGCGGCTCTGACCCGAGAAATCCCTGCCAGGCGGCACAGCCTTCGGCGACCACGATCTGCCGCTGGCTGTCGGTTTCGACCCCTTCGGCAATAATCGCGAGACCAAGCGCTTGCGCCAGCGCGACAATCGCGCGCAGCACCGCAAGGTCGCGTTCGCTCTCGGCGATGCCCTGCACCATCGATCGATCGAGCTTGAGCGCATCGAGCGGCAAGCGTTTGAGATATTCGAAATTGCAAAAGCCGGCACCGAAATCGTCGAGCGCGACCTTCACACCCAGCTGGCGCAGTGCGGCGAGCCGCCGTGCTGCAAGGTCGAGATCGTCAAGCAGCAACTCCTCGGTGATCTCCACGGTCACCTGCGCTGCGGCGATCCCGGCCTTGTCCAATTGCCCGGCCAGCGTGCTCACGAATTCCGGCTGGAGCAGTTGGCGCGGCGCAACATTTAGCGACAGGCCAAGTTGTTCGGGCCAGGGGCTGGCTGCTGCAATGGCGCGGGCTGTGGCATGCCGCGCCAGTTCGAGCCCCAGACCGGCCGCGGCAGCCGCAGCGAACATCTCGCGCGCGCCGATCGTGCCATAGACAGGGTGCAGCCAGCGGGCGAGCGCTTCGGCGCCGATTAGCCTCCCGTCCGCACCCGCGTATTGCGGCTGGTAGCGGATCTCGATCTGGTCGAGGCGCATCGCCAGTTCGATCGCGTCGGACATTTCGCGCGATCCCGGATCGAACAGCACCGATGGCGAATCGGTTTTCGCTGATTTCTGCTCGAGAATGGGCATGGTCTGCGCACTATACCGGCACACACACTGCTTGCCTGCGCGAAATCACCTGCGTTGAAAAATGGCACAACCCGCCATAGGTAGGCACATAGGCAGCGGGCGGAAGGGGCACCGAATTGGCCAAGACCAACGATTTCCGGCGCATCGCCCTGATCGCTTCGGACACCGACCGAGCGCAGGCGGCCTATGCCGATCTGGCCGGCTCGCACGACTGGGCCCCGCTTGACGAGGCCGAGGCCGTTGTTGTGCTGGGTGGTGACGGGTTCATGCTGCAGACGCTCCACACCATGCTCGATACCGGCCGGGTGATCCCGGCCTATGGTCTCAACCTCGGCACCGTCGGCTTCCTGATGAACCGCAATCGTACAGGCGCCGACATCGCAAAGCGCGTGGCGCGCGCCCGCGCGATCGCAATCGCACCGATCTGCATGGACGCTGTGACGCAGGACAACACGCATCACCGTTTCTATGCGATCAACGAAGTCTCGCTGCTGCGCGAAACGCGCCAGACCGCCAAGATCGAGGTGAGCGTGGACGAGAAGGTGCGCATTCCCGAACTGGTTTGCGACGGCGTGCTGGTTGCTACCCCGGCCGGCTCCACTGCCTACAACCTTTCGGCTAACGGCCCGATCCTGCCGCTCGACTCGCAGTTGCTAGCGCTCACGCCGATCAGCGCCTTCCGCCCGCGGCGCTGGCGCGGCGCGATCCTGCCCGATCGCAGCACGATCAAGCTGACCGTGCGCGAGCCGCGCAAGCGGCCGGTTTCGGTGGTGGCCGACCAGCAGGAAGTGCGTGACGTGGCGGAGGTGTCATTGGCGATCGCTCGCGAGTGCGAACTCAGCCTGCTGTTCGATCCGGGGCATGCGCTCGACGAGCGGATCGTGGCCGAACAATTCGTCGTTTAGCCCTCTTGCCAAACGAATCCGTCGCCCATATAGGCCCAGCCCTGCCCGCGAAGAGGCTGCTCCCCGATAGCTCAGCGGTAGAGTAGGTGACTGTTAATCACTTGGTCGTTGGTTCGAATCCAACTCGGGGAGCCACTTCGCAGCGCCACATGCGCTAGCTGCCCAGCAGCAGCCTTCCCCCCACCCAGATCACCAGAGCCGCTGTCATCCAGCGGATCAGCTTGAGCGGCAGGAAACGTACTGCCATCAGGCTGCCAATCTGCCCGCCCACGGCAACCGCGATCAGCAGCGCCAGCCCGCCATAAACCGCCCCGCCAAGCAGGCCCGGCCCGTTCTTGAAGAGCTGGCCAGCGAGGCCGAACAGCGAATTGACCAGGATGAACAGACTGGCGGTCGCGGCAATCGCACGCGCATTGTGCCACCGCGTCAGATGCAGCAGCGGGGCGAGGAAGATCCCGCCCCCGATCCCGACAAGGCCTGCCAGATAGCCCAGTGGCGCAGCGACAAAGGGCACCACACTCGCAAGGCAGTGTGGCTGGCCCTCGCTTTCACTGCTCACCGGAAGCAGCATCGTCAGCCCGGTCAGCAGCAGGCTGGCACCCAGCAGCAGCAAGAAGGTCGCCTGGTCGATCGGGGTAAGCCCGCCCAGGAACGCCGCCGGCGCCGCAAGCCCGGTCAGCAGCAGCGCACCCTTCCACGGCGTAACCTTGGCCCGGGCAAAGCGCAGCGAACCACCCGCCACGACCACGATGTTGCAAGCAAGCGAGAGCACCGGCAGCAACCGGTAATCCATGCCCGACAGCGCCAGCAGCGCGGAATAGGTCGAACCTCCGCCAAAACCGACCGCGGCATAAAGCAGCGCGGTCACAAAGAAGGCAGCGACGAGGCCGATCGGCACCAGACCCGTCACTCCGCCCTCCCCTTCATGGACGGCGCGCGCCCAAAGCTAGGCTGCCGCGCCGTGGCAGTGCTTGTACTTCTGGCCCGAACCGCAGGGGCACGGGGCGTTGCGGCTGATTTCCAGCCCGGCAAAGGGATCGCCTCCCGTTTCGGCACCCGCCATGCCGGCCGGACTGCCGGCCAGCGAACCGAACAGTTCGGGCCGCGCTGCCGAACCATCACCGTCGGCGGAATTGTCCAGCCCGGTGAAGGGATCGATATGGCCGGTCAGGAAGTCAGGCAGATCGGGCAGACCCTGCGGCTGCGGCGGCTGGATGCGCAGTTCTGACTTGACCAGGATCCGCGTCACATCCTCGCGCAGCGTTTCGAGCATCGTCTCGAACAGGCCAAAGGCTTCCTGCTTGTATTCGTTGATCGGCTGCTTCTGCGCGATGCCGCGCATCCAGATCACCTGGCGCAGCGCATCGAGCGTCGCGAGATGCTCTTTCCAGTGATAGTCGAGCCGCTCGAGCAGTACCGATTTCTCGACCTGCCGCCAGATTTCAGGGTCCGAGTTCACGACCTTCGCTTCCATCACCTCGTCGGCCATCGCGATGATA
Source organism: Erythrobacter sp. (assembly GCA_049421965.1). Classification (GTDB taxonomy): domain Bacteria; phylum Pseudomonadota; class Alphaproteobacteria; order Sphingomonadales; family Sphingomonadaceae; genus Erythrobacter. The sequence goes on along the minus strand of JBMSNZ010000006.1, from coordinate 14,709 downwards.
CGTTCCTCGATGATTTCCGGTTCGACCTGGTCTTCCTCGAGCCATGCATCGATCGGCGGGGTAAGGCCGAACACGTCCTCGACCTTTTCCTTGAGGCCGGCAATGTCCCACTGCTCGGGATAGGATCCCGGTGGGCAAGCCTCGCCGACAATCGCGTTCACCGTGTCGTGCCGCATGTCCGACACTACATCGTCCACCCGGTCCGCTTCCATGATCTCGCCGCGCTGTTCGTAGATCACCTTGCGCTGGTCGTTCATCACGTCGTCGTATTGCACAACCTGCTTACGCACGTCGTAATTGCGCGCCTCGACCTTTTTCTGCGCGGTCTCGATCGCCTTTGACAGCCACTTCGAACCGATCGCTTCGCCGTCTGCCAGGTTCGAATTCATCATCTTGGCGAACAGCGTATCCGGCCCGAAAATGCGCAGCAGATCGTCTTCAAGGCACAGGTAGAAACGCGACAAACCGGGGTCACCCTGGCGGCCCGAACGACCGCGCAACTGGTTATCGATCCGGCGGCTTTCGTGCCGCTCGGTGCCCAGCACGAACAGCCCGCCCGCTTCGAGCACCTGCTTCTTCTCGGCGGCCACTTCGTCGCGAATGCGCTGTTCGGCCGCGTCGCGCTCGGGCCCCTCCGGCATATCACCCAGCTCATCCTGGATGCGGAATTCGACATTGCCGCCCAGCTGGATGTCTGTGCCGCGGCCAGCCATGTTGGTGGCGATTGTCACCGCGCCGAGGCGTCCTGCCTGGGCCACGATATGGGCCTCCTGCTCGTGGAAACGGGCATAGAGCACCGCGTGCTTCACGCCTTCCTTGTCGAGGAACTGGCTGAGCAGTTCGGACTTCTCGATCGAAACCGTGCCCACCAGCACCGGCTGGCCGATCTCGTTCTTCTCCTTGATCGCCTTGGCGATCGCGCCAAACTTGTCGAGCGTGTTCTTGTAGAACTCGTCGTCCTCGTCGATCCGCTTGACCGGCACATTGGTCGGGATCTCGACCACATTCATCTTGTAGATGTCCCAGAATTCCGCGGCTTCGGTGGCGGCGGTGCCAGTCATCCCCGACAGCTTGGGATACATGCGGAAGTAGTTCTGGAAGGTGATCGAGGCCATGGTCTGGTTCTCGGGCTCTATCTTCACCCCTTCCTTGGCCTCGACCGCCTGGTGCAGGCCGTTGGACCAGCGGCGTCCATCCATCATGCGCCCGGTGAACTCGTCGATGATGACGACCTTGTCATCCTTGACGATGTAATCGGTATCGCGCTTGAACATGATGTTCGCCTTGAGCGCCTGGTCGAGGTGATGCACTACCTGAGTGTTCTCGACGTCGTAGAGGTTTTCGGTGCTGAGAAGACCCTTGGCCAGCAGCAGCTTCTCGATCTCGTCGGTTCCCTCTTCGGTCAGCTGCACGTTACGGGACTTCTCGTCCTTCTCGTACCAGTCTTCCGGAATGCCCTTCACCACTTCGTCAAGCGCGACATAGAGCTCGCTCTTGTCTTCGGTCGGGCCGGAGATGATCAGCGGTGTGCGCGCTTCGTCGACCAGGATCGAATCAACCTCGTCGACGATCGCGAAATTGAACGGTCGATGCACCATCTGGTCACGCGAGTGCTTCATGTTGTCGCGCAGGTAGTCGAAGCCCAGCTCGTTGTTGGTGGCGTAGGTGATGTCAGAGTTATAGGCTTCGCGCCGCTGGAACTCGGGCAGGTTGGGCACGATCACGCCCACACTCAATCCCAGCCAGTTGTGCAACTGGCCCATCCATTCAGCGTCACGACGCGCCAGATAGTCGTTCACGGTAACGACGTGCACGCCCTTGCCCTCGACCGCGTTGAGATAGGTCGCGAGCGTCGCCACCAGCGTTTTGCCCTCGCCCGTGCGCATTTCCGCGATTTCGCCCCGGTGCAGCACGATGCCGCCGATCAGCTGCACGTCGAAATGGCGCATGCCAAGCACGCGCACAGAGGCCTCGCGCACAGTGGCGAAAGCTTCGGGCAGGATATCATCGAGCGTGGCGCCGGCTTCCAGCTGCTCGCGGAACTTCGCCGTCTGGGCTTTCAGCGCGTCATCGCTGAGGGCCTGCATCTGCGGCTCTAAAGCATTGATCTGGTTTACGATCTTGCCGAGCGATTTGACGTAACGGTCGTTCGAGGAGCCGAACAGGGACTTGGCGATAGTTTGGAACATGGGTGGAAACCTGAATCATAGGGTTTGCAGCCGCGCGCGTCGCGCAGCAGCTGCCGGAAAAGCGAGGTCAGATAGGAAAGGGCGCGCTATTCGAGCGCGCGGTCGACACCGTAAAGCACCGGCGGGCGAACCACGCGCTTGGCGCGCTTTGCCGGCTTGTCATCTTTCCCGGGGTCTTCGGCGCGGTTGCCAGCCTCTTCGGCAGGGCACGGGCGCCGGTCTTCGACGTCATCGTTCTCCGCGTCCGCCGCGACTCCGATTTCGCAATTCAGGATATCGCTGATCGACGCATTCGCAGGCGTGCCGACGGCAATGAGGCCGGTAAGCAAGGCAAGGCAAGCGAAGAAGCGACGCAACATGAGGCGCTAAATACGCATTCTTTTGGCGCTCGTCCACCGCAGAAGGCGGATTTACTGTGCGATCTTGCACCGCTAGCGCAAAAAACATGGAACTCGCCGCTTCCCCACTCGCACTCCCCTTTCCCGAGGACATGCCGCAGATCGCCGGCGTCACCCTGCGCGTTGCCCGCGCTCGCTACAAAAACTGGGACCGGGCCGACCTGACCTATGCCGAACTGGCGGAAGGCACTTCAGTCGCCGGCGTGTTTACCCAAAGCGCCTGTGCTTCGTCGGAAGTCGAGATGGGCCGCGAGCAGGTGAAACAGGGCCGCGCCCGCGCACTGATCGTCAATGCCGGAAACTCGAACGCCTTCACCGGTTACCGTGGGCGCGAGGCGGTCGAGCAGATCGTGAACCAGGTGGCGGAACACCTCGACTGCCCGCCAGCCGAAGTGTTCGTATCCTCTACTGGCGTGATCGGAGTGCCGCTGCCCAAGGACAAGGCGCGCGCAGGAGTGGCCGCGGCGCTTGCCGCAGAGCCGGCCAGCTGGGCCGATGCCGCGGGGGCGATCGGCACCACCGACACATTCCTCAAGGGCGCACACACCAGCGCAATTCTTGGCGGCACCCGCGTCGAACTGGCGGGCTTCATCAAGGGCAGCGGCATGATCGCGCCCGACATGGCAACCATGCTGGGCTATATCTTCACCGATGCCGCCATTGCCCCGGCGTTCCTGCAGGAACTGCTGTCACAGGCCAACCGGCAGACATTTTCCTGCATCACCGTGGATGGCGATACCTCGACCAGCGATACGGTGCTGGCATTCGCGACGGGCAAGGCCGGCAATGCCCCGTTCGCCTCGTTTGGCGATCCCGGCGCAGATGCCTTTGCCGCTGCGCTGACCGACCTGTGCCGGCAGCTGGCCCAGCTGGTGGTGCGCGACGGCGAAGGGGCCACCAAATTCATCACTGTCCGGGTCAGCGGTGCGGTGTCCGACGAGAGCGCCCACCGGATTGCGCTGTGCATTGCCAATTCGCCGCTGGTGAAGACTGCGATCGCCGGCGAGGATGCCAATTGGGGCCGCGTTGTCATGGCCGTGGGCAAGGCCGGCGAACCGGCCGATCGGGACCGGCTGTCGATCGCGTTCGGCGGGATCTGGACCGCGCGCAACGGCCTTCCGGTCGAAGGCTATGATGAAGCACCGGTGGCGGCACACCTGAAGGGGCAAGAGATCGACATCGCAGTCGAACTGGGGCTTGGCGACAATGGAGCCGGTGGCCAGGCGACCGTTTGGACCTGCGACCTCACTCACGGATACATCTCGATCAACGCGGATTACCGCTCTTGAACGCGATCGATACCGCCATCCTGGCCCTGATGCAGGCTGTCAGCGAGCGCATCATCCTGCCCCGCTTCACCAATCTCGATTCCAGCGAAATCACCGAGAAAGCGGCAGACGATCTGGTCACCGTCGTCGATCATGAAGCCGAAGCGATGCTCGCCGAAGGCCTGCATAAGATCGAGGGCGCGATTCCCATCGTCGGCGAGGAAGCCGCACATGACGATCCCTCGCTGCTGCGGCACCTTGCGGGCGATTGTTGGATCATCGACCCGCTCGACGGCACCCACAATTTCGCGCACGCGAAGCCGCCGTTCGGGATCATCATCGCCCTGGCGAGCGGCGGGCAGTCCCAGTCAGGTTGGATCTACGACTGCCTGTCCGGTCGGTTCTGCTTCGCGCACCTGGGCAAGGGCGCCCATGTCAACGGCGCAAGGATCACGGCACGCACCACGGGCGAAACTCCGCCGGTTGCCGCGATTTCGCGCATTTTCCTGACCGAAGAGCAGCGCGCGCTGGTCGATGCGAAGCTCGCCCCGCATTACCGGCTGGTCGACATCCCCCGCTGCGCCGCTGAACAATATCCCAGGCTCGCTCTTGGACAGAACGACATTTCGAGCTTCAAGCGCACGCTTGCATGGGATCATGCCGCCGGTGTGTTGTGGCTCAATGAAGCAGGCGGCAAAGCGGCAAGGCTCGACGGCAGCGCCTATCGCGTCGACGAACACGACAAGCCGGGCCTGATCGGTGCATCAAGCCCGGCATTGTGGGACGAATTCGCCGGGCGCGCGCTCGGCGGTTAGCGCTGAGGGTCAGGGCCCACTAGCCACATGGCCGTGGCTTGAGCCAGAATTGTTCAGGGCACGGAGCGAGCGAAGGGGAATAGTGGTGCTATTGATCGAGCGAGCGACACCGCCTTGGGCAATTCTGGCCAAGCCCTGCGGGTGGCCGTTTGCGGGCGAACTGCTGCGTCAGCCGCCTAGAAGCGAGAATGGCTCGCTTTCTCGGCGCCTTCCTTGCATTTCATCCCGCTAACGAGCCATCACGGCTCATGCGGTTAATGGGTCCTGACCCTATAGCTCGCTTTCGAGCCAGGCTTTCAGCGCGCTCTTGGGCCGTGCGCCGGTCAGGCTCGCGGCGGGCTGGCCATTCTTGTAGAGCACCAGATAGGGAATACCCTGCACGCCCAGCTTGCCCGGCGTATCGGGGTTTTCCATGATGTCCATCTTGGCGATCGTGACCTGGCCGGCCAGCTCGTCGCTGATTTCCTCCAGCGCAGGCGCGATCATCTTGCACGGGCCGCACCAATCGGCCCAGAAATCGACCAGCACCGGCTTGTCGGATTCGATCACGTCGTTCTGGAAGCTGGAATCGGTCACACTGACAGTGGCCATGGGGAATCTCCTGAATTGCTACCCGACATAACTAGGGCGTTTTCTGCCTCACTCAATGGCTGGCGGTGGAAAGCTTTGCTGCTCAGGCTGGAAGGCGATGTTCTGCGCCCCCAGAAGCTCCGGCGGCAGGGCGAAAAGCTGCGGCGTCTGGGTGTAGAGCACACCTGCGCGCACCTGCCGCCCCGGGTAGATCACTTCCAGCGCGGCGACATAGGCCGCCATCTGCCGCAGCGTGCCCGGCGGGATTTCCTCGATGCGCAGCGGCGGGCGGCGCGCGGTCTTGAAATCGACCACGGTCACCTCACACTCAAGCACCAGCAGCCGGTCAGCCGTGCCGGCTACGACCTGCCCGCCGACAATCGCCGCGAGTGGAACTTCGGCGAGAGCGTCGGGCCCGAACACCGCGCGGAAATCGGGCTGGCCCAGCACCTCGAAAACGCGCTGCACGATCTCGTCGTGGCTGGCGCTGTCGAGTTCGGCTGCCTGCCGTTCGAGCCAGCTGCGCGCCCGCGCCTCGCGCTCGGCCTCGGGCACGTCGGGCAAACGTTCAAGGAGACGATGGATCAGCACGCCGCGTCTGGCAGCGTCGCGTGCAACATCGGGCGGCAGCGGCGGATCGCTGCCCTGCTCCTCGCCTGCCGATGACGGCACAAGCGGACGCGGTGGGCGCGGTTCCGGCCCAATCGGGCTGCGCAGCCAGAGCGGCTCATCCAGGACCGGCACCGGCTCCGCGTCGCCAGACTTCTCGGCAACCGCCGGGGCACGCGCGCCCCATTCCCTGCGCGCTCCCCAGATATCGTCAGCCAGGGCGTCGCCACCGAACAAGGGTGCCAGCCGCGCATACCAACTGTCAGCGGGAGGGCCATTCTTCGCCTTCACACCCAGCGAACCGCCAATGAACAGCGCCTCCTCGGCTCTGGTCATTGCGACATAAAGCAATCGCCAATGCTCCTGCATCTCGGTGCGCTTGGCCATTTCGTAAGCTTCAGCCAGCCGCCCTGCCCGCTCTTCCGTTTTGACCGCCGGCATGGGAACCTTGCGCGCCTGTTCAGGATCCGCACCCGGCGTCTCTTCTTCCAACTCGAGGTCGCGCAAGCGCCCGGGCTCGCCGGTAGCATCGGCCAGGATCACGATCGGTGCCTGCAGCCCCTTCGACCCGTGCACTGTTATTACCCGCACCAGGTCGGGCGCATCATCCGGATCGCGCTTCAGAATGCCCTCACCGGCATCGAACCACTGGATGAAACCCGCCAGGCTGGGCGGATGCGCCGCCTCGTAAGCAAAGGCTGCATTGAGCAGTTCGTCGATCGGATCATTGGCTTCGCGGCCCAGGCGCGACACTAGCCGCGCGCGGCCGCCCCAAGGCCCCACCAGCAACCATTGCAGCAGTGCCTGCGGCGTATCGAAATCGGCGCGCGCCAGCAGCTCGCGCAGCCGGGCCACTGTAGCAATCACGAAAGGATCGGCATGGTCGCGCAGATGGTGCCACAGGCGCTTGCCCTGCTCGCGCGGGACATAAGCGAGCAAATGGGCCTGGCTCCAGCCCATCAGCGGTGAAGACAGCAGATTGGCAAGTTCGAGGTCGTCGAGCGGCTGTGCGGCAAAGCGCAGCGCCGCCATCAGGTCCTTCACCGCCAGCGGCTCGCCCAACCGCAGCCGGTCAACCCCCGCCACCGGAACGCGGCGCGCATGCAGCTCCGCCACGATCAGCGCGGCAAGCTCCTTGCGGCTGCGCACCAGCACCATGATATCGCCCGGGCGGGCGTTGCGGTGCGCCCCTTTTTGCAGGGCGAAGGGCTCGGCGCCTTGCGTCCAGCGCGCCACCTGTTCTGCAAGTTTTTCCGCCAGCTTCCGGTCATGCCGCGCAAGCCAGTTCTGCTCGTTTCCGCCTTCTTCCTCGCTCTCGTCTGCGGGCTCGTCCCGGCCGCCGCGAACCGGCTCCCACAGCGTGACAAGGCCCGCACGCGGCTGGCCGATATGCGGTTGATACTGCTCTTCAAGGCCAAGTGCGGCGGGCCCGATTGCCTCGATCGCGCGGTCAACGAAATCGAGCACGGGCTTACCGGTGCGGAAGGATTCGCCGAGGTCGAGTTCGGCGAGGCCGCGCTGATGGAAATTCGCACGGCTTTCCGCGGCATTGCGCCGCGCTGCCTCCATCGCGGCCTTGACCCGTTCCCGCGCGGCGAGGAAATTTTCGGGGCTGGTGCCCTGGAAGCCGAAGATCGCCTGCTTGGTATCGCCCACGGTGAATACGGTGCGCACCTTGCTGCCCGCCGCGCCCTCGCCCGTGAAGAAATCGTCGATCAGTGCGTCGATGATGCGCCATTGCGCGGCGTTGGTGTCTTGCGCCTCGTCCACCAGGATATGGTCGAACCGGCGATCAAGCTTGTAGCGGATCCAGTCGGCGGCCACCTGCTCCTTGAGCAGAAGCGCGGCGAGCGCGATCAGATCGTCGAAATCAAGCAGGCCCTCGCGGGCTTTTGCGGCATCCCAGCGCAGCGCGAAGGCGCGGCCCAGTTCCAGCGCGGGCGCGAGGAAGCGCGCGAGTTCGAGCAGCGTCGCGCGCTCGGCATGGAGCCGCAGGGCGCCTGCCAGTTCTTCCTGCCGCGCGAGAAAATTCGGGTCGATCTCTGCCGGCTTCTTGAAGGTGAGGTTTGGTGTCCCATCCTTCTTCAGCAGCGTCTTGAAGAAGTGGCCATAGCGCGCGCTGCGCTGCGCCAGGTCAAGCCCCAACCATTCACGCACGAACGCCGCAGCTTCCTGCCCGGTCTTGGCCTTCCACCCGTCCAGCGCGGGCAACATCGCCTGCAACTGGTGATCGGGAAACACGTCTGGCGAGAGCACATCATTCACCCAAGCATGATCCGCATCGCTGGGGATCCCCAGCAATTGCTTGAGCCGTGGCGCCATCGGTGGCTGCCATGCGCCCGCGCCGTGCCATAGATCGCGCGCCTTGGCGCAGCGCATCAGCCAGTCCTGCAGCGCGTCCGCGCTCTTGCGGCGGGTGAATTCCGCCACCGCGTCGAGCAGCACCGCACCATGCCCCTGTTCGGCCTCGACCAGCAGGTCGGCCAGTACCTCGCGCGCCAGCAGTATGCGGTCGCGGTCCTCCATCGCGCGCATGCCGGGGGTAAGCCCAGCCTCGCCGGGGAAGTTGGAGAGCAGCCACTGCGAAAAGGCGTGGATCGTGTCGATCCTGAGGCCGCCGCCGGGGCAATCGAGCACGCTGGCGAAAAGCGTGCGGGCGCGGGCGCGGGTTTCCGGATCGTTGGAGGCGCCAAGAAAGCCCAGTTCCTTGCCCAGTTCGCCATCCTTGAGCCGCACCCAGCGCGCCAGCACCGAATTGATCCGTACTGCCATTTCGGCAGCCCCGGCCTTGGTGAAGGTGAGGCACAGCACCTGCGAGGGTTCGACCTGCGGCTGAAGCAGCAGCCGCAGCACGCGGGCGGAAAGCACCTGCGTCTTGCCCGTACCGGCCGAGGCCGAAAGCCACACGCTCAGATCCGGGTCAACCGCCTCGCGCTGGCTGCCTTTGAGGGGGTAAACCTTGCCGCTCACGCCGCTCATGACGCATCCCCGCCATCGGTTCCGTCATCATCGGCCATGCTGGCCCGCCATTCCGCGAGCCGCATCAGCTGGTCGTAATCGGTATAGCCCGGATAATCGGGGTTCAGTTTGGCAGTGAACGGTTCGTCACCCTTGATGAAGCGGCGGATCGCATCATGCAGGTGTCGCTCGTGCGCGGGCAGGAATTCCTCGGGCAAGAGGCCGCTCGTCTTCCTTCCTTCCTTCATCGGAGCGTCGATATAGCCAAAGCCACCATCGTCGTTGCGCCCGAGCGACCAATGTTCGAACCTGGTCGGCTCGCCCGACAGACCCTCGAAACTGCCGTTTTGCGCTATCAGGCCCAGGGTTCCGAGCTGCAGCGCATAACCCTTTGCGACCTGCACAGCAGAAGGCGGCTCGCCGGTCTTGTAGTCGACAATCGCCAGAGTCCCGTCGGCCAGCCGGTCGATCCGGTCGGCGCGGCCATGGACCGTGACGCCATCAACGATCATGTGACCCTTGGACTCGCTCGCCACAACCGTGCGCTCGACGTCTTCTGCCACGCAACGCTCGATCCATGCGAGGCCATCATACAGCCGGGGGCGCCACAGGCCCTTCAGCAGCGGATGGAGATTGGCCTCTTGCAGCACCTCGTTAGCGATCGGCAGCAGCGGCGGGTGGCCGTGCGGTGTGCGCTGTCTATGCCAGCGGTGCAGGATCTCGTGCACCAGCGTGCCTTGCCAGGCAAAATCGCGCGCCGGATCGGCATCGAGCGGATCGAGCTTCGAGAGCCGCAGTACCTCCTGCGCGTAGAACTGGTAGGGATCACCAAGCAGGCGATCGAGCCCGGTGACCTTGATCGGAACTACGCGCAATTCCGCCGATGGGCTCGGTTCGGGCCGCGGATAGGGTTCGGCGCGTTGCACCAGCCGGTCGAGCCGTGCCGCCAGCTCGGGGATGCGCGTCTCGCGGTGGTCGTTTGCAGAATCGCCCAGCAGCGCTTCGATCCGCAGCAAGAAACGCGACGGGATGGTTGGCCCGCTCATGTCGCGCAACGCGCGGGTCAGCACCACTTCGGGTGCGCCCAGCGCACTGGCGAGGTCATGCGCAGCCAGGCCGATCCGGAATTCCGGCCCGGGCATGCCCAGCGCGCGCTGGATTGCCGGGGCCAGCAGCGGCTCGGGCGCAGGAGCTTGCGGCCAGGTGCCTTCGTTGAGCGCGCCGCAGATCACGAGGTCGGCCCGCGCCATGCGTGATTCGAGCAGGCCGTAGATCGCGACACGCGGATGCCCGCCATAGGGCGGCCGTACCGCCACCAGATCCATCGCGCCGCGCAAGACCGGGTGCAGTTCGCGCAAGGTCACCATCAGGCCAGTCTCGCGCGCATTGAGCCGCAGCTCCTCGACCAGCCGCGCCAGTTCGCGCCCATCCTCTTGCGCCCACAGATCATCGCCCGCGAGTGCGGTCCCCACCTCGGCCAGCGCGTCGAGCGCTTCGGCGAGCGGTGCTTCGCCCGTCTCCGGCCCCAGCGCGACCAGCGGGCCAAGCAGTGCCTCAACCTCGCCCCACCAGTCCGCCACGCCGGCCCGGCGCGCCACTTCGCGCAACGGCTCCGGCCCTGGCGCCGGGCGCGGCCCACGCAGGCGCCGTTCGAACGCACGCAGCGCCTCAAGCCATTCGCGCCTGCCCTCCCCGCGTCGCACCAGCGGATGGCCGAGTGCTGAAACCAGCGGTATCGGCGCCAAACCCTCGCTTCCCAGCAGCGCCAGCTGAAGCAGCATCCGGCCGGCAGCCGTGAGCGAGAGCGGTCGGCCAGCGGTATCGTCAGCGGCGATGTCCCAGCGATCGAGATGCTGCACCACCCGCCGCGCCAGCGTGCGATCAGGCGTGACCAGCGCTATCCGCTTGGCCGGCTCCTCCAGCGCCTCGCGGATGAGTAGGGCGATTGCCTGCGCCTCTTCCTCGCTGGTGGCGCAGGTGAGCATCCGTAGCCCGGACAGGCGGCGCTTGTCCGAATCGAGCGAGGCCCAGACCCGGCTGGCTTCGGGTGGCAGGAAGAGCGAGGAAATCGCTTGGCTGCGTTCGGGCGCAGCGGCCGCCAAGCCTCTGCGATGCCACGGGCGTACTTCCGCCCGGGCGATCCCCATACGGTTGAGCAGCAGCTTCAGGTGATACTGCGGATGGGTAGCCGCTTCCGCGCGTGAGAACGGTGGCGCGCCCGGTTCGGGGGCCTGCCCGGCCAGCCCGAGTTCGTGCCACGCCGCTTCGTCCCTCGCCAGGTCGAGATCGGGCAACACGATTGCGCCCTGCGGCAATTCGCTGATCACCCGCAACAACCGCGCCAGCGCCGGCGCGGCGCTGGCGACGCCCGCCGCGATCACCGGCGTTGGCGGAGGCTCGTTGCGCCAGCGCGTGGCTGCGCGCTCGAACAGCAGGTTGCGGCGCGTCGCCAGATCGACCTCGCCGCGCTCCTCAAGCCGCGCCCGCCACAACTGCTGCACGATCGCGAACAGCTTGATATTGGCTTGCCAGTGCTCGGCCAGATTGCGGCTTTCGCCCAGGATCGCGTCGTCGAGCAGATCCTCGGGCTCGACCTCTTCGGCGAGCAGCCGGTCCATCGTCGCGGCCAGATCACGCGCGAGCTGCAGCAAGGCGGCGCTAGCCGGCACCGTGCGCCCTTCCCGCTCCATGGCAAGCCGCAGCAGCCCGGCCAGCTCGAACCACCGCCGCACCGGATCGGCCGCCGGCGGGATCGAATCGCTGCCCAGCGGATCGAGCAGGCTGCCAAGCGCTTCGTCGAGCCCGGTATCGCCCACCATCACCATGCGCGGCATCAGCAGGCCCTGCGCCCCGGTTTCCCCGGCATGGCGGATAAATGCTTCACTGAGGCTGCGCGCGGCACGACTTGACGGCAGTAGCAGCGTCAATCGGGCAAGGCCGAAGCCAGGCTCGGCATAACGTGGCACCAGACCGGCCACCAGGGCATCGGCGAAGCCGCGATGCGCGGCGATCGAATAGACTTCGGGCCGGCCCCGCTCACCCATCGCGGAGCAGTTCTTCCGTGGGCGCGATGGCCTCGGGCGTGCCGACCTCGAACCACTGGCCGCTGAACGAAAGTCCGAACAGGCGTCCTTCTTCGATCGCGCGGTTCCAGAGCAGATTGGTCGAGAACGGTCCAGCCGGCGCATCGCGCAGCAAGCGGTGCGAAACCAGCTGGATGCCGGTGTAGATGAAGGGTGCCACATGGCCCTGCATGCGGCGCGAGAGTGCCCCGTGGGCGTCCATGTGGAAATCGCCCGGCCCGGTAAAGTTCATGGCCCGCGCATGCGGCACCACCAGCAGCAGCGCGTCCATCCGTGCCGGATCCCACCGTGCTGACAGGTCGTGAAAGGCGCTGGCCGGGCCATCGATCCAGATATTGTCGGCATTGAGACAGAAAAAGGGATCAGGCAGGCGCGGCAGTGCCTTCGCCATTCCCCCGCCGGTTTCCAGCAGCAGCGCACGCTCGTCGGAGATCTCGATCGAGGGGGCAAAACGTCCGGCAAGATGCGCCTCCAGCGCATCAGCCAGGTAATGGACATTGACGACGGCGCGGGCGATGCCCGCTTCGTGCAACCGGTCGAGCGCGTGATCGATCAGCGGCTTGCCGGCAACGCGCACCAGCGGCTTGGGCTGCGTTTCGGTGAGCGGGCGCATGCGCTTGCCGAGACCCGCGGCCATGATCATCGCGGTGTCGCTCGCCAATTGCGTCATGCCACGCGGCCTCCTCCGGCGCGGCGCAGCGCCTCGGGGATATTGACGTCAACCCAGTGCGCGACAGGGGCCAGTGCGGGATGCGCCAGGTCGCGCTCCATCAGCGCCCAGACACGCGGGATCAGGTCGAGATAGCGCGGCTTGCCATCGCGCTTGTAGAGCCGGGTGAAGATGCCGACGATCTTGGCGTTGCGCTGCGCGCCAAGCCGCGCGTAATCGGCTTCGAACTCGCTGCCCGCGCCAGTCGCGGTGGTGTAGCGATCGAGCATGGCGCGCTCGAGCGCCGGGGAAACAACGCGGCGCGCATCCTGCAACAGCGAGACCAGGTCATAGGCCGGATGGCCAACCAGCGCGTCCTGAAAGTCGATCAGACCCTGCGGCGCGCCCTCGCTCGGGTTACCCAGCAGCATGATATTCTCGGCATGATAGTCGCGCAGCACGGTCACGCCGGGTTGCTGGCGCGCAAGCAGCGGCAGCAGCACCTCGTCCCACGCCGCGCGATAGGCCGCTTCGTCGACCTCGAGGCCCATTGCCGGGCAGTACCATTCGGTCAGCAGGCCCGCTTCGCGCTGATAGACCGCCATGTCATAGGGCGCGAATGGCCCTGGCGTCTCGCCATGCAAGGCCACCAGTGCATCGATCGCACCGGCATAGGCGGCATGTTCGGCTTGCGGATTCTCGTCGAGCCAGTCGCGCATTCGGTCCATGCCAAAATCTTCCAGCAGGACCCAACCGGCTGCTGCATCTGCCGCATAGATCTCAGGCGCACGCGCGCCGACCGATGCCAGATACTGCGCGACATCCAGAAACGGCTGCGGGTCTTCGTGCGGCGCCGGGGCATGCATCAGCATCGCGCGCTCACTGCCACGCACCAGGCGAAAATAGCGGCGGAACGAGGCATCGCCGGGGATCGCCTCGATCCGGGCTGCATCCCATCCGCATTCCGCCAGAAAGCGGTCCATTCCTTCAGGCCATTCGCTCATGGCACGCGCCCTACCCAATCGCGGCCTGCCTGCACAATCGCCCGGCGGCCTTGGCCCACAATTTCCAGCGTCACTGACAGGCATGCAGGCGCAAGCGCGAAGCCGCCGGCCTTCTGCGGCCATTCCGCGATCAGCGCCGCGCCCTCGCGATAATCGTCAAGCCCCAGTTCGGCCAGTTCGGCCGGATCTTCGAGCCGGTAGAAATCGGCATGGACAACCGGCAGTCGCAGCGGCGGTGAACCATAGGTTTCAAGGATCGTGAAGGTTGGCGATGGAACCTCGCCGGCATGGCCGAGCGCTGCGATGATGGCCCGCGCCAGCGTGGTCTTGCCCGCACCCAGCGTACCTTCCAGCGCCACCACGTCGCCCGGCAGCAGCCGCGCGGCGATCGCGGCGCCCAGCGCGTCCATTGCAGCAAGATCAGGCAATTCGCGGATCACGGCAGCAGGATCATGGCCGTGGTGCCTGCCCCCTTGCGGCTTTCGAGCTTCAATGTGCCACCATGCGCTTCGACCAATTGCCGGGCCAAAGGCAGGCCCAGGCCCTGGCGCCTCTCAACCTTGCCATCGGGCAGCACGCGGAGCCCATCGAGCAGGCGCGAAAGTTCCTGCTTGGTCATGCCTGCACCATTATCGGAAATCACGACGCGCGCGCCTTCGGCAGTGCGGGCAATGTCGACCAGGATTCGCCCGCCTGCGGGCGTCGCCGCGATGGCATTGTCGATCAGGTGTCCGATCGCCCGGCCGAGCTGGCGCTTGTCCGCCTCGATCGCACCGCCCGGGTTGCCGCGCAGGTCGAGCGAAAGGCCCTTCTCGACGATCGCCTTCTCGCGTTCGCGCACTACATCGGTCACGAAAGACAGCAGTTCCAGCCTCTGCTTCGATAGTGGCAGCAGCCCGGCCTCGCCCTGCGACAGGTCCAGCACATTCTCCACCTGCTCGGTCAGCCGCGCGACCGAATCGAGGATTGCCTGGAGATACTCCTGCACTTGCTCGCTTACCGGGCCGGCCGCACCGCTCTGTATCAGCTCGGCAAAGCCACCGATCGAAGTGAGCGGAGTGCGGAATTCATACGACATGTTGGCCAGGAACCGCGCTTTCACCGCGTCTGCTTCCTCGAGCGCCTGGTTACGCTCGCGCAGAGCGGTTTCGGCCATCTGCGAATCG
>JBMSNZ010000005.1:0-39401 GCA_049421965.1 Erythrobacter sp. | reverse complement strand
GGCCCACCACGGCTCGTGCCCTTAATGGGTCCTGACCCTAGATGTCGCCGCCCGTGAGCCGCTGGCAGATCAGGTCAAGCTGGTCGAGCGTGCGATAACGGATCGTCACCGCGCCCTTGCGCGGATCGCTTTCGGTCTTGATGCGGACGGTCAGCCCAAGGAATTCTTCGAGGTGCGCCTGCACTGCTGCGATATCGGCGTCCTTGGCCGGATCACGGGTTGCGCGATTGGCCGATTTGCGCGGGCGCGGTGTGGCATCGCCGCGCACAAGCTGCTCGACCTCGCGCACTGACAGGCCTTCGCGCACCGCTTGGTGGGCGATGGCCGTTGCACCTTCCTGGCCGATCAGCGCGCGGGCATGGCCCATCGACAATTGACACTGCTCAACCATGTCGAGCACCGCATCGGGCAGCGCGAGCAGCCGCTGGAGATTGGCGACATGGCTGCGCGATTTCTCGACCATGCGCGCAATATCGGCCTGGGTGAGCCCCTCATCCTCGCTAAGCCTTTGATAGGCCCTGGCTTCTTCGACCGGATTGAGATCTTCACGCTGGATATTCTCGATCAGCGCGAGCGCCATGACTTCACGTTCGTCGAGCTCGCGCACAAGCGCGGGTATCTCGTGCAGCCGGGCACGCTGCGCCGCGCGCCAACGCCGCTCGCCCGCCACCAGCTGGTAGCGCCCCGGCCCGCGCGGGCGCACGATCACCGGCTGGATCACACCGCGCGCCGCGATCGATGCAGCCAGTTCATCCAGCGCCGCTTCATCAAACCGCCGGCGCGGCTGGCCGGGCAGCGGTTCGATCGCGGAAACGGGCAGAGAGGCCAGCCCGGAAGCAGGGTAAGCGGTTGATCTTTCGATCGTTTCGCCTTCATCGCCGGGCCCCGCGTGGGCCAGTGGTTCCTCGCGCCGGGATTCGCCCAGCAAGGCACCCAGCCCGCGTCCGAGCTTGCGCTTGCGGTCGGCCGCGGCGGGCACAGCTGTCGAGAAACGGATCGGATCGGCCGGATCGTTCATGCTGCCTTCCTTTCGCGGGGCAAGCGCCCGATCAATTCGCGGGCCAGCGCAATATAGGCGCGGCTTCCGGCGCAGGCATGGTCATAGACAAGCGCGGGCAAGCCGTGGCTGGGCGCTTCGGACAGGCGCACATTGCGCGGGATCACGGTCTCGAACACGAGGCCGGCAAGGCATTCGCGCACATCCTCGGCCACCTGGTCGGTCAGCCGGTTGCGGCGATCGAACATCGTCAACGCGACGCCGATGATGCCGAGGCCCGGATTGAACCGTTGCTGCACCTGCTCCACCGTCTGCAGCAACTGGCTGAGGCCTTCGAGCGCAAAGAATTCGCACTGCAGCGGAACCAGCAGCGTATCCGCGGCCGAAAGCGCGTTGAGCGTGAGCAGGCCGAGCGACGGCGGGCAATCGATGAAGCAGATGTCGTGACCGCGATGCGCCGCCAGCGCGGTCGCGAGGCGCGATGTGCGCTCGTCAACCGAGACCAGTTCGACTTCGGCACCGCTGAGGTCAACCGTCGCCGGAACGATATCGAGCCCCGGGATGCTCGTGGCCACCATGGCATCGCGCAGCGACACGCCATCGATCAGCACGTCGTAACTCGACGCAACCCGAGCGGCGCTGGCTACGCCCAGTCCGGTCGAGGCATTGCCCTGCGGGTCGAGGTCGATCAGCAGCGTGCGCCAACCGATCGCCGCCATCGCGGTTGCGATGTTGATCGCGGTTGTGGTCTTGCCCACCCCGCCCTTCTGGTTCGCAATCGCAATCGTGATCATCGGTGGTTCCGCCTTCCCGCGTTCAGCTGCTGACGATGATCCCCGCCTCCGCATCGGTCAAGGATTGTTCCACGTGAAACATCCGGCGAATCCTTGCAGGCATCTCCTGCAGTTCCTGCGCCGCCGATCGCCCCTTGGGCAACAGATAGGTGGTCGCCTTTGTGGAAAAGGGTGCGGATAGCTGGAGGAGTTTGGGAAGCGGCGCAAAGGCGCGTGCCGATATGATACGCGCCGGGAACGGCGGAACCTGCTCGAGCCGCGTACCTGCAACCCGGACCCGTTTCAGGCCGAGCGCATCTGCCGCACGCAGCAGCCACTCCACCCGCCTTGTACGCGCTTCAACCAGCGTTAGATCGCACTCAGGGTCGATTGCAGCGATCACCAGGCCTGGAAATCCGGCCCCCGTTCCCAGGTCGAGCCACTGGCCGGATGTTTCACGTGGAACAAATCGCAGCAATTGCGCGCTGTCGGCGATGTGTCGCAGCCAGATCTGTGATTCGGACGGCCTCGAAATGAGATTCTGCCGCCGGTTTTCCTCGACCAGCAGGGCGCAGAGGGATTCCAGCCGTTCCATTGCCTCAGCGCTGGCTATCCCCGCCACAAAACGCCTGGCATCGGCCTCGTTTGTCAAAAGCGGCGTGGTCACGCGGCCTTCTGCCTGCGTCGCGCATGCACCAGTAGGGCAGAAAGCGCCGCGGGCGTGATCCCGGGCACCCGGCCTGCTGCAGCGAGGTTGGCCGGCTTCGCCGCTTCGAGCCGCTCGACCATCTCGTTGGATAGCCCGGGCACTTCGGCGAAGGGGAACTGCTGGCCCAGTTCCAGCGCTTCGCTCGCTCTGAGGTCGCGCAATTCCGCATCCTGCCGCGCGAGGTAAGGGGCATAGGCCGCATCCTCGGCCATTTCCGCGATCAGCGGGTCCCCTGCCGGCAGTTCGGCGTCGAGCCATTGCGCCAGTTCGGTCAGCCCCACGCCTTCGTGGCGCAGCCACTCGCTGACCGGCTTGTTGCCACCGTCGCGCCGCACCGGCAGCCCGGCATCGCTGAGTTCCTTCGCCGCCAACTCATGCTCGAAACATGGGGCGAGCTGCGCTCGCCGCTCCTCGCGGCGCTCAAACCATTCGGCCCGCTCCACTCCCACACATCCAGCCGCGATCCCCAGTGGAGTAAGCCTGGTCGAGGCATTATTGGCCCGCAGTCGCAGCCGGTATTCGGCGCGCGCAGTCAGCATGCGGTAGGGCTCACTCACGCCCTGCAGGGTCAGATCGTCAACCATTACAGAGATATAGCTGTTAGCGCGGTCAAGCCGGGGCGGTTCGCGCCCCAGCACCTGCGCCGCCGCGTTGAGGCCCGCGACAAGACCTTGTGCTGCCGCTTCCTCATAACCGGTGGTGCCGTTGATCTGGCCCGCACAATAGAGCCCGCCAATTGCGCGCAATTGCAGGTCGGCGGTCAGCGCGCGCGGATCGATATGATCGTATTCCACCGCATAGCCGGGCACCTCCATGACGACCTGCTCCAGCCCGGGCATGGCGCGCAGCATGGTCAGCTGCACATCTGCGGGCAGTGAGGTGCTGATCCCATTGGGATAAACGAGGTAGGTATCGAGGCCTTCTGGCTCGAGAAACACCTGGTGACCCTCACGGTCGCCGAAGCGATGAATCTTGTCCTCGATCGAAGGGCAATAGCGCGGCCCGGCGGCACCGATTGCGCCGGTGAACAGCGGTGAGCGATGCAGATTGGCGCGAATCGCGTCATGCGCGGCTTCGGTCGTGCGGGTGATCGCGCAAAACACCTGCGGGTTGGTACGTTGGACGGTAAGCGGCGACATGGTCCATGGGTCAGCGTCGGAGGGCTGCTCTTCGAGCTGCGCCCAGTCGATCGTGCGCCCATCGAGGCGAGGCGGCGTGCCGGTCTTGAGCCGCGCCATCGGGAGTTCGGCCGCGCGCAGCTGCGCCGCGAGCCGCTGTGCCGAATTCTCGCCAATGCGGCCGCCGACGAAGCGCTCCTCCCCGCGGAACAGCGTACCGCCGAGGAAAGTGCCGGTGCACAGAATCGCCGCGGAGGCTGTGAGCGCGCTGCCGTCGGCCAGGTCAATCCCGGCGATGCGCCCGCCCGACAGCCGCAGGGCCGCAACTTCGCCCTGAATGACATCGAGACCAGCCTGCGCCTGCAACGCCTGCTGTACCGCGGCCTTGAAACGCTTGCGATCGGCCTGCACGCGCGGGCCCCACACCGCGCTTCCCTTCGAACGGTTGAGCATGCGGTAATGGATCGCCCCGGCATCGGCTGCGCGGCCGATCACGCCGTCGAGCGCGTCGACTTCGCGCACCAGATGTCCTTTGCCCAGGCCACCGATCGCCGGATTGCAGCTCATTGCGCCGATTGCGTCGATATCGAAGCTCACGAGCGCGGTGCGCGCGCCCATCCGGGCCCCCGCACAGGCCGCCTCGACACCGGCATGGCCACCGCCGATCACAAGGACATCGTAGCTTCGCATGCTGCGCGCGATAATGGAGCGGCCGCGCAGGGTCAAAGACCTTTCGCCCAGGCGCCCCTTCCAGAGGAACAGCCGCCAGCGTGGCCACAATGTTTCACGTGGAACAGCGCCTGCATGAGGCGGGCGGGCGCGCTATTTACCGATGCAGAAGCGCCCGAACAGCGCGTCGAGCATATCTTCGGTGGTGGCACGCCCAACAAGGCGGTCGAAAGCCAGTCGCGCGCGCCTCAGGCACTCGGCGACAATCAATGGATCCGCCAATTCGCGCGCCTCGGCCAGCGCGCCATGCGCGTCGGCCAGTAGGCTGTACTGGCGGGCGTTGAGCGCTGCCTCACCGGGTCTGGGCAGCTCGTGGCGGGCCAATTCGACCAGCGCCACCTTCAACCCAGCGAGATTCTCGCCGGTCCGTGCGGACACGCGCCACGCCGGCGCCAATTTAACCGGTTCCGCCACTTTATCGATCTGCGCCTCGACTTCCCAGCACCCCTCCGGCCCCTCGTGTTCAGGGCCCAGCCAGAGAACCAGATCGGCACGTTTTACCTGTTCGCGGGCGCGCTCGATCCCGATCGCCTCAATCGCATCCCCACCACCTTCGTGCATGCCAGCGGTATCGACGAAGGTGAAAGGAACGCCACCGATCGCGACCGAGCGTTCGATCACATCGCGGGTCGTACCCGCAATGGGCGACGTGATAGCCGCTTCCGCTTCAATCAAGGCGTTGAATAGCGTGGATTTCCCGGCATTTGGCGGCCCCGCCAGCACTACCCGGAAGCCTTCGCCCAACCGATCGGAGCGCGGGCGCGCCAGCCATTCGGCCAGACCGCCGCACAAACCAGCCAGCCGCGAAGCAAAGTCTGCGCCCAGCCCGCCCACATCGTCCTCGTCAGAGAAGTCGAGTGCGGCCTCGACCTCGGCCGAAAGGCCCAGCACCGCATCGCGCCAAGCCTCGACCTGGCGCGACAACCCACCCCCCGCCATGGCCATCGCCGCACTGCGCTGGAGCTCGGTTTCGGCTGCCAGCAAATCGGCGAGCCCCTCCGCTTCGGCGAGGTCGATCCGTCCGTTGGCAAAGGCGCGGCGCGTGAACTCGCCGGGTTCGGCACGGCGCAAACCTTCATTGCACCCCAGTTCGGCCTCGATTGCTGCGATCACGGCGCGCCCGCCATGGCAATGGAGCTCGGCCAGGTCTTCGCCGGTCGCGGTCGAAGGGCCGGGAAACCACAGCACCAGCGCCTGGTCGAGCAATTCTCCCGTTGTCCCGCGCAAATTGGACAAACTGGCCTTGCGCGGCTCGAAACTCCGCCCGGCAAGGCGCGAAAGGGCGGCGCCTGCACCAGGCCCGCTGATCCGGATCACCCCGATCGCAGCGGGCGGCGCACCGCTCGACAAGGCAAAGATGGTGTCACTCATGCGCGGCGGGAGCCAGCAGCGGGGCGCGCGCTACTCGTCGTCGCTGCCCGACCGGCTCCGACCGGCTCCGCCCGCGCGCATGCTGTTCTCCATGAAGCTCTGGAACATCTTGAGGCCCATCTGACCCATGGGCGCAAGCTGCTGTGCATATTCCTGAAGCTGGTCAGGGCTGGAAACGCCTTTCATCGCCTTGGTGAGTGTGTCGACATAGACATTATTGGCCTTCGACACATCAGGCAGCCCCATGAAGGCCCGCGCCTCTTCGGGTGTGCAATCGATCTCGATATTGACCTTCATCGCGCATCCTCCGTTCTGCCGCCACGCGCAATTACGCCTGACATATTTGGGTTTGGCAATCGCCGCCCGCAAGCGATAAGCCGCTTTCACGCTGAATCATAGGAGCTCCGCCATGACCGAAACCGTGTCCATCTCCACTCTCGACGGCGCCGCCAGCTTCAATGCCTATGTCGCGCGGCCCGAAGGTGCGCCGAAAGCGGCGATCATCGTCATCCAGGAAATCTTCGGGGTAAACCCCGGCATCCGTCGCAAATGCGATAGCTGGGCGGCAGAAGGCTATCTTGCAGTCGCGCCCGACCTGTTTTTCCGGATGAAGCCCGGCATTGAGCTCGATCCCGACGTGGAAGCCGAATTCCAGGAAGCGCTCGGCTATTTCGGCCAGTACAATCCTGATGACGGGGTGAGGGACATCGAGGCGACAATCCACTGGATCCGCCGCGAGGCTGGCGTGCCCAAGGTCGGATGCGTCGGATACTGCCTCGGCGGCAAGCTGGCCTATATGGCCGCGGCACGAACCGATATCGATGCCTCAGTCGGCTATTACGGCGTGATGATCGACCAGATGCTCGGCGAAAAGCACGGCATCGCGCACCCGCTGCTGCTGCATGTGCCCACCGCCGACCACTTCGTTGGGCCCGAGGCACAGGCCGCAATGCACGAAGGGCTCGACGACCATCCGCGCGTGACGATCCATGATTATCAGGGGCTGGACCACGGTTTCGCGACCGAAAGCGGCAACCGCCGCGACGAAGAGGGCGCGCAGCTCGCTGACAGCCGCACCCGCGCTTTCTTCGCGGAGCACCTGGCATGAGCGCCGCCGCCAAAGGCCTTGCCCGCTGGCATGCGGTGATCGAGGGGGGTAGCGACCCGGCTGCTCTTGCCGCGATGATGCTTGAGGATGCGGTGTTCCACTCGCCGGTGGTGCACACCCCGCAGGTGGGTCGCCCGATCGTGACTGCCTACCTTGCCGCTGCCGGCAAAACGCTCGGCAACGCCAGCTTTCGCTATCTGCGCGAAGTGGTCGATGGCGATACCGCGGTGCTGGAATTCGCCACAGAGATGGATGGCATTCACGTCAACGGGATCGACATGATTAGCTTCGACGAAGACGGGTTGATCAAGGATTTCAAAGTGATGGTGCGCCCGCTGAAGGCGGTCAACAAGGTTTGGGAGGCGATGGCCGCCCAGCTCGAGAAGCAGAAATCTGCCTAGTTCAGCGCGGCGAAATTGAGGATGATCCGTCGCAGGTTCGGATCAAGCCCGGCGGGCAGTTCGGCATCCAGCGCCGCGCGGCGCTCGCTCACTTCATCGGCGATCCGGATATGCCGCATCAGCCAATCGGGGCAGGCGCGCTGGGCAATCGCGATATCCTCGATGATCGAAACGCCGTTGTGGCGTGGATCGCCTTCGATCCGGCGCATCACCCATGACAGATCTTCCACGTCACCTTCGAGCAACTGCAGGAAATTGCGCCCGTTGTAGAGCAGCAGGCCGGTGACCTCGCGCTCGCGGTTGTTGCGCTGGCAGGATTCGAGGATCGAGCGAATGTCCTCTTCGCTAATCCCCCCCGCAGTGCTGATGTAGACATACTGACGCAGCATCAAGGGCCTGATAGCCGGATCACTGCCAAAGGCAAGCGGGCCTGCGCACAAGACGCACAGGCCCGCTCACGTTTACTGGTTCATGGTCGCGAAGAAGTCTTCGTTCGACTTTGAATCCTTCATCTTGTCGAGCAGGAACTCCATCGCGTCGACCGTTCCCATCTGCATCAGGATGCGGCGCAGCACCCACATCTTCGACAGATTGTCCTTGCCAACCAGGAGCTCTTCCTTGCGGGTGCCGGACTTGCCGACATCGAGCGCGGGGAAGATGCGCTTGTCGGCCACCTTGCGGTCAAGCACGATTTCGCTGTTACCGGTACCCTTGAACTCTTCGAAGATCACTTCGTCCATGCGGCTGCCGGTATCGATCAGCGCGGTGGCGATGATCGAGAGCGAACCCCCTTCCTCGATATTGCGCGCCGCGCCAAAGAAGCGCTTCGGGCGCTGCAGCGCGTTGGCATCGACACCGCCTGTCAGCACCTTGCCCGAGCTGGGCACAACGGTGTTGTAGGCGCGGCCGAGGCGAGTGATCGAATCGAGCAGGATCACCACATCCTTCTTGTGTTCGACCAGGCGCTTCGCCTTTTCGATCACCATTTCGGCCACCTGCACGTGGCGCGTCGCAGGCTCGTCAAAGGTCGAGGAAATCACTTCGCCCTTCACGCTGCGCTGCATGTCGGTCACTTCCTCGGGCCGTTCGTCGACCAGCAGCACGATCAGAAAGACCTCGGGATGGTTGTCGGTGATTGCCTTGGCGATGTTCTGCAGCAGCACAGTCTTGCCGGTGCGCGGCGGCGCCACGATCAGCGCACGCTGGCCCTTACCCTGCGGGCTGATGATGTCGATCACGCGGGCCGACTTGTCCTTGATGGTCGGATCGGCCGGATCGAGTGTCAGTTTCTCGTCGGGATAGAGCGGCGTGAGATTGTCGAAATTGGTGCGGTGGCGCACCGCTTCTGGGTCGTCGAAATTGACGCTGGTGAGGCTGGTGAGCGCGAAATAGCGCTCGCCGTCGCGCGGGGCGCGAATTTCGCCTTCGACCGTGTCGCCAGTGCGAAGGCCCCATTTGCGGATCTGGTTGGGCGAGACATAGATGTCGTCAGGCCCGGCGAGGTAGTTCGCTTCGGGCGAACGCAGGAAGCCGAAGCCATCCTGCAGCACTTCGATCGTGCCGACGCCCATGATCTTTTCTTCGTAATCCTCGTCTTCCGCCAGTTCGCGCAGGATGCTGAACAGCAGGTCCTGCCGGCGCATGGTCGACGCGCCCTCGACGCCAAGCTCTTCGGCCATGGCGACCAGTTCGGCCGGTGTCTTTCGTTTGAGGTCCTTGAGATGCATTGCAATTGAAGTCCGTAGCTGGAGTGGCCGACAGGTCAGTGCCGCCTTCACAGGAGCGCGGCTTTTGGGCTTGGAGAAAGCAGACCTTGGCCATGCGTTGGGCAGGGCCATATGCCGGATTGAGATCGGCAAAATAGGTTCGGGCGCAACCGCCGTCAATCAGGGAATGCAATGGGCGAAGCCGGAGCCTCGGTTCAGAACGGGCGCAGCACCACCAGCACCACTATCACCACCAGGAGCAGCCCGGGAACTTCGCCGATCATGCGCAGCTGCCGCTCGCTCAAGGGGCGCTCTCCCGCCGCGACTTTCTTCGACTGCATCACCAGGAAGCCATGGAAACCGGTCAACAGCACCACCAACAGCAGCTTTGCATGGAGCCAGCCCAGCCCCGATGCCCCCGCAAACAGGCCGAGCTGCCAGGCCATCATCAGGCCCAACACCCATACCACCACCAGGCTCGGGGTCAGGATCACCTTGCGCAGCAAGCCCATACGGTGGACCCAGCGCGCTTCCTCGTCCGATCCCGGAGCCGCCGGATGGACATAGATCAGCTGGCGCGGGAGCATGAACAGGCCCGCCATCCAGAACACCACGAAGATGATATGGCCCGCCTTGAGCCAGAGGTAGGTCATGGCAATGACATCCAGCATCGCTGAAACATGTAGTCGTGCATCCCCGCCGCGTCACCCCTTAGCGCGGCAATCACGCGCCGCGCACCGTGGCAACCAGCTGTTCGACATGCGCGATCGGAGTGAACTGGCCGATTCCGTGGCCAAGGTTGAACACATGCGGACGCTCGGCAAAGGTGCGCAGGATGAACTTCGCGCGCTCGACCAGCGGTGCGCCGCCCGCCATCAGCAGCAGCGGATCAAGGTTGCCCTGCACCGGCATGCCCGGGGGCAGCTCGCGATGCGCCCATTCCGGGTCGATCGTCTCGTCGAGTCCCACCGCATCGACCCCGGTCTCGCGCGCATAGGCGGCGAGCTTGGCGCCGGCACCCTTGGGAAAGCCGATCACGGGCGTATCGGGATGCGACTGCTTGAGCGCCGCCGTAATTGCGGCATTGGGGGCGACAACCCACCGGTCGAACTGGTCAGGCGCCAGGCTGCCCGCCCAACTATCGAACAGCTGCACAGCTTCCGCACCGGCATCGATCTGACCGCGCAGGTAAGTGACCGAAACCTCGACAATCGCGTCGATGATCTCCTTGAAACGCACCGGATCGGCATAGGCGAGTTCGCGGGTGGCATGCTGGTCGCGGCTGCCCTCGCCTGCAACCATGTAGGTAGCGACGGTCCAGGGACTTCCGGCAAAGCCCAGCATGGTCACGCTGTCATCAAGCTGGGCGCGGCACAGCCGCACGGTTTCGTAGATCGCTTCGAACCGCGCGGGCTGGGCCACGAAATCCTCCAGCCTTGCGTCGAGCAACGGCGGAGACAGCTTTGGCCCCTCGCCTGCAAGAAATTCCAAGCCCTGGCCCATGGCATGGGGCACGATCAGGATGTCGGAAAAGAGAATCGCTCCGTCGAAACCGAAGCGACGCAGCGGCTGGATCGTGATTTCCGCAGCAGCCTCGCTGTCATACACCAGTTCGAGAAAACCGCCCTTTTGCGCTCGCAGTTCGCGATATTCGGGCAGGTAACGCCCTGCCTGGCGCATGAGCCACATCGGTACCTGATCACCCTTGTGTCCGCGCAGAGTGTCGAGAAGCAAGCCGGGCATAGGTCTGATCCAATCAATATAATTGTATTTATAAAAGGATTTAGGAGTCTGTTGGCCCTGTGGATTGCGGGGACAAACGGTTCCTGCCTGATTTTTCCCGCAAAGCAAAGGCCGGGCTTGACCGCGACTCGCCGCATTCGCTGAGTCGAGTCAAACTTTTCCTCACTATCCCCAGCCTGTTGATAGCAGCCCCAGCCTGTCGATGGACCTGGCTGCGGCCACACGGTTAGCGGGCATGAATCCGAGCAGGAAACTTGTCGGCAGGCCTCTCCCGTGGTTTATGCCGGTTCTTCTCCACAGGCCCCTCGAACGGGACGCGACGAACGTTTCATGCAGCGCATGCACCTCCATCTGGTTTCGGACTCGACCGGCGAGACACTCGAAATGATTGCCAAAGCGGCCTTGGCGCAGTTCGACAATCCCGATGTCGTCCGCCACTTCTGGCCGATGGTGCGGTCACGCCAGCACCTCGACCGGATCGTGCCTTCGCTCGCTGCCAGTCCGGGGCTTGTCCTGTTTACGCTGGTGAACCCGGAAACCCGTGCGCGGCTGGAAGAGCACTGCCGCCAGCTGGGGTTGCCTGCAGTGCCTGTGCTTGATGCCGTGACCGCTGCCCTTGAGGTCCAGCTGGGCGTCGAAGCGCACGGCAAGCCTGGTCGACAGCACCTGATGGACGAAGCCTATTTCCGCCGTGTCGAGGCGATCCATTATACGATCGCGCATGATGACGGCATCGGCTGGGAAGACTGGGAGGAGGCTGACATAGTCCTGGCTGGTGTCTCGCGCAGCTCGAAGACGCCGACCAGCATCTATCTTGCCAATCGCGGGTATAAGGTGGCTAACATCCCGTTGGTGATGGAATCGCCGCCGCCGCCTGCATTGTTCGGCCTGCGCCGCCCGCTGGTGGTGGGGCTGACCACCGCCCCCGAACGGCTGGTGCAGGTGCGACGCAACCGGCTGCTGTCGCTCAACGAAGGCACTGAAACATCCTATGTCGATGGCGAGCGGGTGCGTGACGAAGTGCAGTTCGCGCGGCGGATGTTTGCCGACAATGGTTGGCCCGTGATCGACGTTACGCGCCGATCGATCGAGGAGACGGCGGCAGCGGTAATCCGCTTGCTGCAGGAACGTACCGACCGCGCGACATCGCCCGATCAGGCAGGGGACGGCGCGATATGATCGTGCTTGCCTCGAAAAGCGCGTCGCGCCGCGCGATGCTCGATGCGGCGGGTGTCCCGCATGAGGCGATACCGGCCGAACTGGACGAGCGATCGATCGAGGCGGGCCTGGCGGGTTGTCCCCCGCACGAGGTCGCCGAAGCGCTCAGTCTTGCCAAGGCGCAAGCGGTGGCCGCGCAGCGCAACGGCCGGCTGGTGCTGGGCAGCGACAGCCTGGTGGTGTGCAACGGAGTCCGGTTCGACAAGCCTGCATCGCTTGATCAGGCAGCCGAACACCTGCGCCGCTTTTCAGGCCAGGTGATGGAACTGCATAGCGCGGCGGCGCTGGTGCGCGACAATTGCTGCGAGTGGAGCGGATCATCGCTCGCACGGCTGACCGTTCGCGAGCTGAGCGACGATTTCATCGACAGCTATCTCGCGGCTGAATGGCCCGAAGTAGGCCATTGCGTCGGCGTGTTCCGGATCGAAGGGCTGGGCGTGCAGCTGTTCAAGGCAATCGAGGGTGACCAGTTCACAGTCCTCGGCATGCCGCTGCTCGGGGTGCTGGCAGCGCTGCGCGAGCTCGGCGAGCTGCCCGCGTGAGCCGCCCTCCCGCTTCACCTGGTCTCTACGCCGAAGTGATCGGCGATCCGATCGCACAATCGAAATCGCCCGCGATCCATGGCTTCTGGATCGCGCGGCTGGGCCTTGATGCGCAATACCGCGCCGAGCATGTCACCCCGTCCGATCTGGCCGGATATTTCGCTGCACGTCGTGACGATCCGGTATGGCGCGGCTGCAACGTCACCATGCCGCACAAACAGGCCGTGATCGCCTTCCTTGACCGGCTCGATCCTCAGGCGGGTGCGATCGGCGCGGTCAACACGGTTGTGCGCGAAGGTCACGAACTGGTCGGATACAACACCGATGCGGCCGGATTTCTCGAGCCTTTGCGCGGGCGGCTTGCGCAGCGCCACCTGTTCCGCATGGCCCGCATCATGGGCACGGGCGGGGCGGCGCGCGCAATTGTCGCGGCACTGGCGGGTGAAGGCTTCACGCTTGTGCTGGCGGGCCGCGATCCAGCCAAGGCCCGCGCCTTGCTCGACGAACTTGACCCCGGCGGCGATCATCACGCGATTGACATGGCGCATTTCGCGGAGCCGACCGATTTCGCCTTTGACGACCGCACGGGATGTCTCGACCTCGTCGTCAACGCTTCGGCACTGGGGATGCGTGGCCAGGCTGAACTCGCGTTCGACTGGAGCCATGCGCCACCTGGCAGCATCGCCTACGACATCGTCACCGATCCGCTTGAGACCACCTTCCTTTCCGCCGCCCGCGCCGCGGGCCACGAGGCGCTCGATGGCCTCAACATGCTGATCGGACAGGCCGCACTCGCATTCGAACGGTTCTTCGGGGCTGCCCCACCGCGCGAGGGTGACGCAGAACTGCGGGGGCTGCTCGCCAAATGACCCGACCACTCATCATCGGGCTCACCGGTTCGATCGGGATGGGCAAGTCGACCGTCGCGGAGATGTTCCAGCGCCGCGGCGTACCGGTGTTCGATGCCGATGCCGAAGTGCGCCGGATGCAGGGGCGGGGTGGCAACTTGTTGCCAGCGATCGAAGCGGCGTTTCCGGGTTCGACCGGGCCGGACGGTGTGGATCGTGACGCACTGGGGGCCAAGGTTTTCGGCAATTCCGAGGCGTTGGCGCAGCTCGAGGCGATCGTTCACCCGGCGGTGGCTGCAAAGCGGGCGGAGTTCATGATAGAGCATGGTGGTGCCCCGATCGTCGTGTTCGACATTCCACTGCTGTTTGAAAAGGGCGGGCACGAACAGGTCGACAGGGTAGTTGTGGTCTCGGCGCCTGCTGAGGTGCAGCGCCAGCGCGTGCTGGCGCGGCCCGGCATGACGCCGGCCAAGTTCGCGCACATTCTCGAGCTGCAACTGCCCGATGCGGAGAAACGCGCGCGCGCCGACTTCGTCATCGATACGGGTGTGCCCCATGCCGAAACCGAAGCGGCGGTGGCGGCGCTGATCGCCCAGCTGGCGGCGTGTCGCTAAAGCTCCGGAGCGGCGCCGGAATCGCTTGCCAAACGGCCATGCGAGTCCGATATTCCATGTAATGCGGGAAATCGTCTTCGACACCGAAACCACCGGCCTCGATCCAGCTTCGGGTGACCGGATGGTCGAAATCGGATGTATCGAGATGATCAACCGGGTGCCAAGCGGCGCCACCTTCCACGCCTATTTCAATCCCGAGCGCGACATGCCTGCCGCCGCCGAAGCGGTGCATGGCCTGTCGAGCGCCTTCCTGGCTGACAAGCCGCGGTTCGCCGAGCGCGTGGACGAGTTGATGGCGTTCCTGGGCGATGCGCCGCTGGTGGCACACAATGCCGGGTTCGATTTCGGTTTCCTCAACAATGAGCTGGCGTTGCTAGGTCGCGAGCCGGTCGATCGCGAGCGCATGATCGACACCGTGGCCATCGCACGCAAGCGCCATCCCGGCGCCAAGGTCTCGCTCGATGCGCTGTGCACCCGCTACGGGATCGACCGCAGCCACCGCGTGAAGCACGGCGCGCTGCTCGATGCCGAGCTGCTGGCCCAGGTCTATGTCGAACTGACCGGTGGCCGGCAGATCGGGCTGGAACTGGCTGCGGAAGTGGCGGTTGTCGAAGCCAGCCTAACGGTAGTCGGCGGGGCTGACGCGTCTCCCAGGGAGCGGCGCGAACCGCGCCCCCATGCCGCAAGCGAGGAGGAGCTGGCTCGCCACAAGGCGCTGATCGACCGGATCAACGCTCCGCTGTGGCTGAATTGACGGCCGGATTGATTTGGCCGGCCCGTGTCCCGGGCTGGCAGGAATGACTGGAAAGGAGATCGAGCGACCATGGATATTCGGGTTTCAGGTCACCAGATCGATACGGGTGCTGCGCTTCAGGCGCATGTTGCGGACCGGCTGGGCGGAATAGTCGATAAATATTTCGATCGCGCGCTCTCTTCCAACGTCACTTTCGGCAAGGCGCCCGCCGGAATGTTCAAATGCGACATTGTCACGCATGTCATGCAGGGGCTGATCCTCAAGGCGCACGCTGAAGCGCAGGATGCGCATCTGGCGCTCGATGGCGCGGCAGAGAAAATCGACAAGCAGTTGCGCCGGTACAAGCGCCGCCTCAAGGACCGGCACGAACAGACTGCCCATGCGCAGCGCGAGGAAGCCGCTGCCTATGCCTTCGAGGAAGCCGGCTACACCATCTTTGCCGCTGACGAGAGCGAGGAGGAGGTAACCAGCGATGCCCCGCCGGTGATCGCCGAGACCAGCGTCGACATTCCCGAAGCCAGTGTCGCCGACGCGGTGATGATGCTGGACCTGCGCAACACCACCGCGCTGTTCTTCAAAAATGCTGGCACGGGACGCCATAATATGGTTTACCGGCGGCCTGACGGTTCGATCGGCTGGGTCGAACCGCGCTGAGCCCCGGAGCCCAGCACTATTGACGCTTTGTGTAGCGTCCCGGACCTGACTTGCGATACACCGCCGCCCGAAGCGGTGATCCGGGGTCCGAGGGGGTCGCTGAGAAAACAACGGACGCGAATACACCGGACATGAATGTGAACTTCCAATTGCTCCCCGAAGCGGTTGCGACCGCAGATCTCGACAACAAGCAGGCCGTTATGGATCGCGTCGCCACGCTGTTCGGTCGCGCCTACGAGATTGACGCGGTTGCCGCGCTTGAAGGGATCGAAGAGCGTGAACGACTGGGATCCACTGGCTTCGGCAATGGCGTGGCGATCCCGCATGCGCGTTCGTCACAGGTCAGCCGCCCGGTCGCCGTGCTGCTGCGTCTCGACACTCCGGTCAATTTCGATGCGGCCGATGCTATGCCGGTTGAGCTGGTGTTCGGGCTGTTGTCTCCCGAGAATGCCGGCGCCAGCCATCTCCACGCGTTGGCAGCGATCTCGCGCTTGGTGCGCGACGATGCTACGCGCGAAGCACTGCTTGAGGCGCCCGATGCCGAAGCCATGTATGTGCTGCTCGCCCGCCATCTCGATCGCGATGCTGCCTGACGAAGCCCGGCGGCCCTATCCGGCCGCTGAGTGAATTCCCTGCCCATGATGGATGCCCGCCTTCCGGCACATCTGGAGATCGCCGCACTCATTCGGGCGATCCAGGCGCAGGATGGTTTCGCAACCGTTATCGCCAAGGGCGAAAGGGACGCGGGCACCATCCTCATCTTAACGATCGATCATGGGCACGGAGCGGTGCTTTACGAAAGGATGCCGCAGCTGGACGGTTCGCGACCGTTTATTGCTGCAAAGCGGGAAAATCCTGAAAATCCCGATGAAATTCACGATTATCTGGAAAAACGCAGGCGCCAGGATCCCGATATCTGGATTTTGGAGGCAGATATCGCGGATGGAGAACGGTTCATCGCATCGCTGGCGCGTTAACTTGACTGGTCCGCGAACGGCTCTAAGGGCCCCGCCAGCTTCCAGGTGCGCAGGCGGCGCTATCCGGCAATGAGGCCGGAACGCTAGCACGCAGACGGGGGGCGGCCGGCAGGTTCAACCACCGGGCCATTTGGAAATGCCATAAAGGCGTTCGGCCCAAACCTGTGTCAGTGCGCGTCCACCGCCCAGAACTACGGAAATATGACTCGCAAGAGCCACGGGCTCGGGCTCGCCGCAGGCGCGGCTGTGCTTGCCCTTACATTTGCCAGCGCCGATTCATCAGGCGCGCTTGCCCAGGTCACCGAGACCGGGCCGATTGCGGCGACGACCGCCGCCGAAGGATCGCTCGATGCCAGCGATCCAGTCTACATCTCTCAGGAAGTGGTGCAGCCGATCGACGATGCGGGTTCTTCCGCCTCGCCAGATACGGATATGCGTGCCGGCTCGCTTTACGAGCTGGTGGCCTCGACAGACACCAGCGCTGCCCTGTCCGAACAGCTCGAGTGCCTTGCCGGAGCGGTCTACTTCGAAGCCCGCGGCGAGCCGCTGGCAGGACAGCTGGCAGTGGCGCAGGTGATCATCAACCGCAGCCAGAACGCGCGCTTCCCTTCAAGCTATTGTGGCGTTGTGATGCAGCCGCAGCAGTTCTCCTTTGTCCGCAGCGGCGAGATGCCGCGCGTCAACACCGGCACGGCCGCGTGGCAGCGCGCCAAGGCGATCGCGCGCATCGCGCACGAAGGGCTATGGGAATCGGAAGCGGGCGACGCGCTGTACTTTCACGCGAAGTACGTCCGCCCCTCATGGAGCTATCGCAAGGTCGCGCGCGCCACCATCCATCGCCACGTCTTCTATCGCTGACGCGGTGGCCCCAGGGCCGCCTTACTGCCTCAGCTTCGCCCACACGGGTGCGTGATCGCTCGCCTTTTCACGCGCGCGATGGGTGCGGTCGACGCCGACCGCATCCAGCCGGTCAGCCAGTTCGGGGCTGAGCAGGATGTGGTCGATCCTGAAGCCGTGGTCGCGCTGCCACGCACCGGCCTGGTAATCCCAGTAGGTCCAGACTCCGCCGCGCGGATTGTGACTGCGCAAGGCATCGGTCCAGCCATCGCCCAGTAGCCGGGCATAGGCTGCGCGCGATTCGGGCTGCATCAGCGCGTCGTCGGCCATCGCCTTGGGTGACCAGACGTCGTTATCCTCGGGGATCACATTGAAGTCGCCCAGCACCACGGCCGGCACTTCCTCGGCCCAGATCCGGGCCATCCGTTCGCGCAGGCGCTCCATCCACGCCAGCTTGTAATCGAACTTCGGGCCCGGCTGGGGGTTGCCATTGGGAAGATAGATGCAGGCTACGCGTACTCCGCCGATATCAGCTTCGAGATAGCGGGCCTGCTCCTCGCCCGATCCGTCAGGCCCGGCGATACCGAGGCCGCGCTGCACTTCGCGCGGGGCGTCGAGTCCGGCCCGGGCATCGGCCAGGATCGCGACCCCGTTGAAACTTTTCTGGCCGTGCCAGATCGCGTGGTACCCCAGCGCTTCGAACTCGTCCGCCGGGAACCCGTCGTCCATCGACTTGATTTCCTGCAGGCAGGCGATCGCAGGGCGCGTTTCCTCGAGCCATTCCTTCAGGCGCGGCAACCGTGCCTTGATCCCGTTGATGTTGAATGTCGCAATCTTCATGAAGCGACTAGTGCCCGAAGTTGCTGGCCGGGTCTAACCTAAATCCCGAAGCTGGAACCGCAGCCGCAGCCCGAAGCCGCCTGCGGATTCTCGACCCGGAATGCCGCTCCGCCGAGCGATTCGACGAAATCGACCACGCTGCCCGACACAAGGTCGAGGCTGACAGGGTCAACCACCAGTTTCACGCCGTCTGTCTCGCTCACCGCATCATCGGCTTCGGGCGCAGGGGCGAGATCGAATTTGTACTGGAAGCCCGAGCAACCCCCGCCCTCGACCGAAAGCCGCAGGATTGCAGGCTTGGCCTGCTTCGCGGCAATGGCGGCCACGCGGCTCGCGGCACTTGCGGTGAGGGTGAGCATTTCCGGCATCGCTGGCAATGTAGGGACTGGCGGCGCCGTCCTCAAGCGCCTGTGATGTAGCTGCGCATGGCTTCGGCTTCGTGCTCGACCTGGTCGATCCGGTGTTTGACGAGGTCGCCAATCGAAATGAACGCGACCATTGCGCTGCCATCGACCACCGGCAGGTGGCGGATCCGGCGCCGGGTCATCAGCCCCAGCGCTTCATCGATGGTCGCTTGCGGCGCAACGGTGATCGGTGGCGCGGTCATAACCTCGGCCAGCTCGCGATCGAGGCAGATCTCACCTTCTTCGGCCAGGCGATAGATCACATCGCGCTCGGAAAAGATGCCCACAACCGAACCGCCGCGCATCACCGGCAAGGCGCCGATCCGCCTTTCGGCCAACAGGCGCACCGCTTCACGCATCGGCATCGCCGCGTCGCAGTAGATCACCCCGTCGGCGCTCCGCCCCTCGATGATGCGCGCTATCGTCATGATGTGCCTCCTCTCCGATTCCCTGCGCGATGTTGCCATTTCCGCTTCGGAAAGGCGAATCCTTCGAATCGGTAGTCGGCCATTGCATCATGGCCGCCAAAGGCCCATGTGGCGCGGCATGGTAGGCAAGTCACCGCTCGACGATCCCGCAAACGCCGCTTACGCCTGGGCCCGTTATCGCCGCCTGATGCGGTTCATGCTGCTGTTCACGGTGGGCGTGGTCGGCATCGCCATGGCGCTGCTCTACAAGCACAATGGCCTGGTGTCGGTGCATTTCTACATCGCGGTGGCACTGGGGATGGGCTTCACCATGCTGCTGACCAGCGCGCTGATGGGCCTGGTGTTCCTGTCCAACGGCACCGGGCACGACGCTGCAGTCGACAACAACCTGCCTCGCCACGACGAGGATTGAGACGGGCCGCTAGCGGGGCTCGCGCAGGCGATACTCCTCGACCGGTCGGCCGCCAACCAGGTGTTGCTGGATGATGGCTTCAAGCACTTCCTCGCGCGCCGAATGATACCAGACCCGGTCGGGCCAGACGACAGCGATCGGCCCCGCCGTGCAGATCTGGAGGCAATCGGCTTTGGAGCGCTGCACCCCGCCACACGGGCGACCTTCGCCGTCGAGCCGCTTCGGCCCCGCCAGCTTCAGCTCGCTCAATCGGCGCTTCAGGAACCTCCAGGCGGCCTCGCCCTCTTCGCGCGAACAGCACTTCTGCTTTTCGCTCATGGCACAGAGGAAAATGTGGCGCTCGATGCTCTCGCCGCCAATCTTGGCCAGTGCGATGCTGGCGTCGTCGAGCTGGCTGCGTGCGCTCATTCTGCCGGAGAGGCTGGTTTGAGCCATCGGCCCAGCCAGTCGAACACCGTGTTGTGCCATTGCAGCGAGTTCCTGGCGCCGAGCACCCAGTGGTTTTCGTCAGGGAATACCAGCAGCTGCGCGGGAACTTCGCGTTCCTGCAGTGCAGTGAATGCACCTAGCCCTTGAGTGTAGGGCACGCGGAAATCCTTCTCGCCCAGCACCACCAGCATCGGGGTCTGCCATTTGTCGACGTGGTTCACCGGGTTCCATTTCTCATAGGTCGCCGCCGCATCGGCATAGGATCCGCCAAAGTCCCAGCGCGGAAACCACTGTTCCTCGGTCGAAAAATAGAAGGCCCGGGTATCGAACAACCCGTTGTGGTTGACGAGGCATTTGAACCGGTCCGGCCACATGCCAGCGATCCAGTTGACCATATAGCCGCCATAGCTTGCGCCCATCGCGCAGGCATTTCCGCCATCGATCTGCGGATCGAGTTTGAGCGCGGCTTCAAATCCCAGCTTGAGGTCTTCGAGCGGCTTGCCGCCCCAGTCACGATTGATGGCATCGGTGAAGGCCTGACCGAACCCGGTCGAGCCGTGGAAGTCGACCGAAATTACCGCATAACCCTGGCTCGCCAGCGCGCGCGGATTCCAGCGGTTCGACCAGCTGTCGTTGAACGAACCCTGCGGCCCGCCATGGATATAGAGGATCGCCGGGATGGGGCCGCTTTGCCGTTCGAGCCGGGTGATTTGCCCCCATACTTTTGCACCGCCAGCGCCGACGAAGCTGAACCGCGTGGTGACAGTAGATGCCAGCGCGCCGGTCCGGGTCATCGCCACATCGGTCAGCGGCCGGGCCTGTTGCCAGCCCTGTGACAGGTAGATTTCGTGCGGTGAGCCGATCGAATCGCGAGTGAACAGCAGGCGCTCGCCAGTCAGCGCGGCGATATTCGAGACATGGGCTTCGTTGCCTGCCATCAGGTCCAGCCGCTCGACCTTGCCGCTGCGCGGATCGATCCGGAACGCCGGCGTATCGAGCACGTCTCCAGCCGTGGCTATGATCCAGCGCGAATC
Organism: Erythrobacter sp.; assembly: GCA_049421965.1. Taxonomy (GTDB): domain Bacteria; phylum Pseudomonadota; class Alphaproteobacteria; order Sphingomonadales; family Sphingomonadaceae; genus Erythrobacter. The sequence goes on along the minus strand of JBMSNZ010000005.1, from coordinate 18,755 downwards.
CGGGGTCCAGGCTAGGCTTTCGAAGCTACGGTCAAACGCCTGCGTCAGCGCACGGGTCTCGCCAGTCTTGAGATAGCGCAGCTGGATGACCTGCCGGTCGGCTTCATAGCCGGGGCGCGCCATCGCCAGATAGGCGAGCCATCGCCCGTCGGGCGAGGGCGCCGGGGCTGTGTCGAGCGCGGCATTGGCTGCGGTCAGCTCGCTTGGCGCGGCGCCTGCAAGCCCGGACCAGTAGATGTCGAGATCGGTCGAGCGCGGCTCATCGACATCCGCCTTGCGTGCCACGAAATAGATGCCTGAACTGTCGGGTGCCCAGGCAATCTCCTCGCCCCCACCATAGGGCAAAGAGGGCGCGTCACCCTTGAGCCCGCTCGCCGGATCAATCCCGTCGGCCGGGGTGCCATCGCCCGTAACCTTGCCATCGACCACATCGAACACGAAGATGCGGTTGACGGTACCGGGTGTGGTCCAGCGGTCCCAATGGCGCACGAAGCCGTCATTACCATCATAAAGCCGCCCGCTGCCCGGGCCCGGCAAATGCCTCTTGCCATCACCCTCGCAGCCGAACCGCGGGCAATCGCGGGCAATCGCTGCCCATACCGCCACCCGCTTCCCGCTGGGCGCCAGCTTGAACCCATCGATCGAGGTCGCGCCGAAATCCGCCACGAGCGCGGCAGCGCCGGCTGCACCCGCCTTGAGCTCGGCGCGCCACAAGCGGTTCGCCCCCGGATTGGCCGGATCTTCCGAGCCTGCGGCCCGGTCCGACAGGAAGTAGACCGCGCCATCCTGGCCAAACACAAGGTCTGCGGCCGAGCCGCCCAGATCAAGCTTCGTCGACTTTGCATCAGGATTGGCCAGGTCGATCAGATACCACTCGCTGCTGCGCGCCAGTGTGTCGCGATCGGTTAGGGTCACCCGGTAGGCTGCGAACCGACCGTCGGGGGAAACTGCCGGCGGGCCAAGCCGCGGCATTGCCACGAGATCGAGTGCCTGCATTGGCGGCGATGTCACGGGGCCGGATTCGGCGAAGGCGGGCGCGGCGAGAAGCGCGGCCGCGAGTAATGTTGTGAGGGTTTTGGTCATGGCGGGGACTTAGCCGCTCGCCCGGTGCTGTGCTAGCCGCGTTTGCCCGCGATCCGGGCGATTTCGGCCTGGACCAGCTTTTCGACCATTGTGGGCAGGTTCTTGTCGAGCCATTCCGCCAGCATCGGCCGCAGCAAGTCACGCACCAGCCCTTCGAGCGAAGTTTCGCCCGAGCGCACGATCTGCGGCCTGGCGCCCGGCTCGGCCAGCATCGCCAGCGCCTCGAAGTTCTCGCGCATGGATTTGCGCACCGACTCGGTGGTCAGCGGCGGTGAACCGTCACCATCATCAGGCCGGTAACCGTGTTCACGCATGTCATACTCCACGCTGGCGTCTGCCTGGCGGACAAGGTCGTGAGCAAACTCCATCGTTGCGAGATCGAGCACGTCGGATTCGCTCTCGGCGCCATCGTCTGGTTCCGGTGCCGGTTCGGCCAACTGGGGTGCTGCAGCGCCCATGCGGTTGTCGCGCGCGATTACTTTCTTGATCGATTCGAGAATCTCTTCGACCGAAGCTTCACCGTGCTGCGCCATGCGCCCTGTCCCCTGCTGACCTTGATGCAATGCCCGCAAGGCGGAGTGACGTCAATTGTCGGTTGCGTCACCCGATTCATCGGGCGGTCCGATCATCGCGTCGGGCGCAGGTATGTCAACGGTTCTTGTCGACTTGGCCGAGGGTTCCTCGTCGCGCTGCCAGTCGAACAACTGACCGCGAACCCGCCGGGCGTTGACCTCGGGATCGTACAGCACGCCGGTGTCGAGGTTGAGGTCACGCGCCTCGGCCTTGCCCATCGCGGCCAGCACGCTGAAACCGGCGACATAGGCGTTGCGCCGCGCGGTAACGAGTTGCGCGCGCGCCGAAAGCAGTTCCTGCTCGGCATTGAGCACATCGAGAATCGTGCGATTGCCGATCGAATTCTCGGCCCGCACCCCTTCAAGGCTAAGCTCGGCCGCCGCAACCGCGCTTTCCGAACTGGCGATCACCGCATTGGCGGCCTGCCAGCTTGAATAGGCCGCGCGCACCTGCGCAATCACGTCGCGTTCGGCGGCGATCACGTTTTCGAGCGCGGCGGTCTCGCGCGCATAGGCCTGACGCTGCCGCGCGGCCGGCAATCCACCCTGGAAGATCGGAATGGTGATCTGCACCCCGGCATTGGCGGTCGTTTCGCGCTGCGCGAAATCGGACGAGATCGGACCACCTAGAGTGTTGAAATAATTGGTATAGTCCGCACCGGCGAACAGGCCGATGGTTGGCAGTCGCCCGGCCCCGGCAACTTCCGAATCAAATCCGGCGGCCTTGGCCCGTTCGCGTGCGGCGATCAGGTCAGGGTTGTGCTCAAGCGCGGTGACCACCGCATCGCCGACCGTCTCGGGCAAGCCGGGCAGCGGTGGCGGAGGCTCAAGCCCGGTCGGCGCGCGGCCGACCAGCTGGATATAGGTTTCGCGCGCAGAGATCAGATTGGCCTGGGCATTGCGAAGATCACTCTGCGCCAGCGCCAGTCGCGATTGCGATTGCGCCACATCGGTGCGGGTCAGGTCGCCGATCTCGAACCGGTCGCTCGTGGCCTGCAGGTTGACAGTCAGGACCTCGACCTGGTTGGCGGACAGGGCCACCAATGCTTCGGTGCGCAGCACGTCCATATAGGCCGCGACAACCTGGCTGAAGATCGCGCTTTCGGTGCCGCGCAGATCGGCCTGGCCGGCTGAAATACGTTCCTTCGCGGCCCTGATCCCGTTGCGGACTGCGCCGCCCGAATAGATCGGCACCTGCAGGTCGGAACTCAGGGCCAGTCGCCGCTCGGGCGCGGTGAAGCTGTTGGGCGAGACCTTGAGGAACTCGATATGGTTGGCGGTGGCGCTCACATTGGGCAGGCCCTGGGCCCGCTGGATCGGCACTTCCTCGTCAGCAGCCCGCTGCTGCGCCCGGGCGGCCTGGAGCGCCGGATTGGTTTCATAGGCACTGGCCAGTGCTTCGCGCAGGCTGTCAGCCTGTGCTGTGGCCGGAATCAGCGCGCAGCCCAGCAATAGGGCCGCTGTCAGTGGCCGCAGCGAGGGACGCAATTGAGCCAAGTTCAGAAGCTCCATTCCTTGGGGCGGTCGAACGCGTGCAACACCGGCATGCCGATATCCGCCAATGCCTGCAGCGCCACGGTGCCAGCCACCTTGCGGCCCGTGGCCAGTCGCGTCACTCCGCGCTCGACCACGCCCGTCACGATCCGCCCGTTGTCTTCCAGCCGGGCTACCAGGGCTTCCGGTAGCTGCTCGACTGCACCGTCGACCAGCATGAGCGAGTAAGTTTTGCGCCCGCGCTTTGCCTGCGCAGCTTCGTTGGCCGGAATCGCATCGAGTTTGCCTACGAGCGGGCGCAGCAGTTCTGCGAGGTAACCCGAGCCATTCTCGACCACCAGCGCGGTATCGGCCAGCGCCGGGCGAGCCTCAGCCAGCATCCGGCCATGCACCAGTGGGGCCGCCAGGAAAGCGCCGCCGCCCAGCGGAACCGCGCGATCGATATAGGCGATCGGGCGAGCGGCTACCGGCACGAAATCCTCGCGCGCGACCGCCGCCATCCTGGCCAGAACGAATGGTTCGTTCACGCCGCTGGTGCGGAGCTGGCTGTCGATCATCGCCTTGCGAGCTGCGGGGAGGTCGGTTTCGGTCATGCTTCTCGAGACTGTATTACACGGACAACACACTGGGTCAATCACCTCTAGCGATTGCGGTGCTTGCCGCCAAGCGCTTTGACGCTAGGAGAGCAAGGCGCCTAAGGGGCGGCGGAATCGACCGACAGGAGCACAGCTTCGATGAGCGACATGATCACAATCCGCGAAGACGATCTGATCGAGACCGTGGCGGATGCGCTGCAATACATCTCATACTACCATCCGGTGGATTACATCCAGGCGCTGGGAAAGGCCTATGAGGCCGAACAGGGGCCTGCGGCGAAGGACGCGATCGCCCAGATCCTCACCAACAGCCGGATGTGCGCCGAAGGGCACCGCCCGATCTGCCAGGACACCGGCATCGTCAATGTCTTCATCAAATGGGGCCAGAACTGCCGGCTCGAATCAGCCCTGAGCCTGCAGGAAGTCGTGGATGAGGGCGTGCGCCGCGCCTACAACCATCCTGACAACAAGCTGCGCGCGTCGATCCTCGCCGACCCGGCCTTCACGCGGCGCAACACCCGCGACAACACACCATCCGTGCTCTCGGTCGAGATGGTGCCCGGCAATACCGTGTCGATCGACGTCGCGGCCAAGGGCGGCGGCAGCGAGAACAAGTCCAAGTTCAAGATGATGAACCCCAGCGACAATATTGTTGACTGGGTGGTCGAGCAGATCCCGTCGATGGGGGCCGGCTGGTGCCCCCCGGGCATGCTCGGCATCGGCATTGGCGGCACCGCCGAACATTGCATGAAGCTGGCGAAGCAATCGCTAATGGAGCCGATCGACATGGCCCAGCTCAAGGCGCGCGGTGCCCAGAACGATCTCGAACAGCTGCGGATCGACATCTTCGATGCCGTCAACGCGATGGGCGTGGGCGCGCAGGGCCTGGGCGGGCTTTCGACCGTGCTCGACGTGAAGATCCTCGACTGGCCGTGCCATGCCGCGGGCAAGCCGGTGGCGATGATCCCCAATTGCGCCGCGACGCGGCACGCGCATGTGGTGATGGATGGCTCGGGCCCGGCCTATCTCGATCCACCCGATCTGGCGCAATGGCCCGATGTCCACTGGCAGCCCGACAAGGAGGCGAAGCGGGTCGATCTTGACCATCTGACGCCCGAGCAGGTTGCCAGCTGGAAGGCGGGCGATCGCCTGCTGCTCAGCGGCGCCATGCTGACCGGGCGCGATGCGGCACACAAACGCATCCAGGACATGTTGGCCCGCGGCGAAGAGCTGCCGGTCGATTTCCGCGGGCGCGCGATCTATTATGTGGGCCCGGTCGATCCCGTGATGGGCGAGGTGGTCGGCCCGGCCGGCCCCACGACCGCCACCCGGATGGACAAATTCACGGAGATGATGCTCGATCTTGGCCTCCTGGCCATGATCGGCAAGGCCGAACGCGGGCACAATGCGGTGGAAGTGATCAGCCGCTTCAAGGTGGCCTATCTGATGGCGGTCGGCGGCGCGGCCTACCTCGTTGCGCGCGCAATCAAGGAGGCCAAGGTGGTTGCTTTCGAGGACCTCGGCATGGAAGCGATCTACGAATTCACGGTCAGGGACATGCCGGTGACCGTGGCGGTCGATAGCGCCGGCACCAATGTCCACACGCTTGCGCCGGCGCAGTGGAAAGAACGAATTGCGCGGGAAAAGCTGCTCGAAGGAGGCTGACGGACGGGCGTCGGGCGTCGATGAACTTTCGATGAACCGCAAATCCTGCCCGACGACGGATTCGCCATTGCGCCAGGCGGCGAGTAAGGGGGATTCGCAATGACAACACAAGTTGCAAGCTCAGAGCCACGGGTCCCCTTTCGTACCGTCGCGATTTCGGTCGTCGTCCTGTGGGCGATGTATTTCATACTGGCTTCGGCACGCTGGGAAGTGCTTGGCATCGGCCATTCGGGCGAAATGATGCTGCGACGCCTTGTTGTCGTGCTCGGCGGGATGGCAGTCACTCTGGCGCTGTGGACCCTGCTCCGGCTGTTTGATGCCGCTCCGATGTGGCGCAAGGCGCTGGCCGCGCTGGTGCTGTCGCTGCCCGCTTCGTTGCTGCTGGCACATATCAATAATGCCGTCTTTGCCGACCTGAACGCCAAGGTCGAGAAGATCATTACCGAAGACGTTCTGGGAAGTGGGGCGGCCGACGCGGATACCGCGGCATCCGAAAACGAGCCCGCGCTTTTTCCTGAAGGCGAACCAACGGCACAAGTGCTCACCGGCGATGACAATTTGCTCGATACGCTTGGTGCACTCACCGACATCGCTTTCAGCCGCTACTTCATGATGCTGGCCTGGTGCTCGATCTATCTCGCGCTGCTGACGGGCGAACAGGCCCGAGCTGCAGAACGGCGGGAACAACAGTTCCGCAATGCCGCCAAGGCCGCCGAACTTCGCAGCCTGCGCTACCAGGTCAATCCGCACTTCCTGTTCAATACGCTCAACTCGCTGTCTTCGCTGGTGATGACCGGCAAGGCCGAACGTGCCGAACAGATGATTCAGACCATGTCGCGCTTCTACCGTCACAGTCTGGCCGATGATCCGACCGGCGATGTGCTGCTGGAGGACGAGTTCGATCTTCAGAAACTCTATCTGGATATCGAGACGGTGCGTTTCCCCGAGCGGCTGCGATGCGTGTTCGACCTGCCTGCCGACCTCTGCGATGCCCGCGTACCTGGCATGATCCTGCAGCCGCTGGTCGAAAACTCCGTCAAATACGCGGTTTCTCCGGTCAGCCGCCCCGTCACCATCACTCTTGCCGCGCGCGAGGAGTTCGATCGCCTGGTGATCACGGTCAGCGACGATGGGCCCGGCTCGCCGGCCGGCACAAAGAACGGCTTCGGGATCGGCGTGGCGAATGTCCGCGACCGTTTAGAAGCCCGTTTTGGCCCTGATGTGACGCTCGAATCCGGCCCGGTGCCGGGTGGATATCGCACCGAAATGCGCATACCTTTGACCCGCAATGCCTGATACCGCCACGACCCCCCAGCCGCTGCGCACGCTGATTGTCGATGACGAGCCTCTGGCCGTCGAACGGACACAGGTCATCTGCGCGAAGATCCCGGATATCAATGTTGTCGGCACTGCCAGCGATGGCGCCGCTGCGCTGCGCCTGGCCGAGGCGCTGGAGCCCGAACTGGTGCTGCTCGACATGACCATGCCCGAGCTTGACGGCCTGGGTGTTGCGCGCGAACTGGCGCAGAAGGCGACCCCTCCAGCGGTTATCTTCGTTACCGCACATGACAATTTCGCGGTCGAGGCGTTCGATCTCGACGCGATCGATTATGTCCTGAAGCCGGTTGCGGCTGACCGCCTGGCGCGCGCGATCGAGCGTGCATTGACCCGCCGCGGCGAACGTCGCGCCAGCGGCAGCCAGTGGCTGGACGAGTTATGGGTGCCGCATCGTTCGGAACTGATCCGGATCGCGGTGAGCGAAGTCAGCCGCATCGATGCCGAACGCGATTATGTTCGCCTGCATGTCGACCATCCCAATGAAGGTGAGCGCAGTTATCTGCTGCTGCAGACCATCGCAGGTCTTGAGCAGCGGCTTGATCCCGCCGCCTTCATCCGCATCCACCGCTCGACCATCCTCCGCAAGGATCGGATTCGCGGCTTGCGCCACGACGGGCTCGGCGTGTGGTCGGCCGAGCTGGAATCGGGCGAGGCGCTTCGGATCGGGCGCACCTACCTCCCCAACGTAAAGGCGATGGCCGGCCGCTGAATCTGCTCAGGCTGGTATCGTGGCTTCAGCACAAAAGAAAATGGCGGCCCGAGCCCCGGGACTGGAATGGGCTCGGACCGCCAGGCTGCACTGCGAGTGCAGGTTGAAGTGCCGGGTCAGGCGCCCGACTTGTTTGGAGTGCCAAGCGCGGCGAACTGGCTTTTCGCCTGTGCGCGCGCCTTGGCGAAACATTGGCTGGCGGCGATCGAGATCTGCCGTGTGCCGCTGGCGCGATCACGCAGGCGGCAGGCCTTGTGCGCGGCTGCGTCGATCCTGCGTTCCAGCTGTTGCCAGCCAGCTGCATGCGACAGGTCAAGATCGGAATAGCTGACGGCGAAACTGGCGGGCGAGCCGCCGCCGGCTTGGGCGGGTGCGCCCAGCAATGCCATGCTGATACCCGCTGCTGCGAGAACAGACTTGTACATGGGGTCCTCCATTCGCGGACGTTCCTAGGGGGGTAGAACGGGGTCCGCGTTACCTGGATCGCGCATTGGCGGCGTCGATGCATCCCTGCGTCGACCATGCGGCGAAGGGGATCGACCGATGCATCGGCCGCCGGATGGGCCGACAACCACGCCCGACGAACGGCTATTTCCAATCCATCGAGCTTGGCGCAATACTGCAACGATGGCAATCGCGGTCATCTTCCTGCTCGGCATCGGCAATTTCGCACTCCATCGTGCAGTGCTGGAAAGCCGCCATCCGTTGCTGGGCCAGATGCCGTGGTTTGTGAATGTAATGGGCGGAAAGCTGACACTGCTGACCGAATTCCTGGTCTTGCTGGCCGCCCTTCTGCTGGCTGCGAATGGTTGGCCTGGCCTGGCCTGGGCCTATCTCGCCTATAGCGGACTTAATGCCCTCGCTGCCTGGCTGATCCTGACCGACCGTATCTGACAGGCGCTTTCATCGCCCGCTAGATGTGTTAGGCGGCTCACATGGCGACGCATGCTTCTGTCCTGTTTCACGTCAGCGACACCCATTTCGGGGTCGAGGATCGCGCAGCGATGGCCTGGTTCGAAGCGGCCGTGCATGCCGAACGGCCCGATGCGGTAATCTGCACCGGCGACCTGACCCAGCGCGCCACGCGCAGGCAGTATGCGTGCGCCGCAGAATGGTTTGCCGGGCTCAACGTGCCGGTGATGCTGCAGCCGGGCAATCACGACATGCCCTATTACAATCCGTGGGAGCGGTTCCGACGCCCCTACGCCCGCTTCGGGGTGCTTGAGCAGGCCGTGGGCGCAGAGATTGCACTTGAACACGCATTGATCGTGCCGTTCGACACCAACGTCCCGGCGCAATTGCGCTGGCCATGGTCGGATGGTGTTGTCACCCGGCGCAAGCTCGACGCCGCGCTCGCGCGGCTTCGGGCGCTCCGCAGCGACCCGCGCCCGAAGCTAGTCGTATGCCACCATCCGCTGTTGGCTGAGGATGACAGCCGCAAGAATCCCACGATCCGCGGCGACCTGGCCTTTGCCGAGCTGGCAGCGGCCGGGGCCAGTGCAGTGCTGTCAGGCCATGTCCATTGGCCCTTCGACCAGATGCGTTCGCGCCAGAACCGCGCGATGCGGATCATCGGTGCAGGCACTCTCTCGACCCGGCTGCGCAAGAATGCCCCGCCGTCCTACAATGTCGTTAGGATCGAAAGCGGCGGTACGATCACGGTCGAGCACCGCCACTTCCGGCGCGCATCTGCAGAAGCCTGAGCCTCAAACAGAAAGGGCGGCCCCGCAGGACCGCCCCTCCGAAAAAAGCAAATCCGCGAAGATCAGCGCTTCGAGAACTGGAAGCTGCGGCGAGCCTTGGCCCGGCCATACTTCTTGCGCTCGACCACGCGGCTGTCACGGGTCAGGAAGCCTGCGGCCTTGACCGTTGAGCGCAGCGCGGGCTCGTACTTGCTCAGTGCCTGCGCGATGCCGTGCTTGACCGCGCCGGCCTGGCCCGAGAGGCCGCCGCCCTTGACGGTGGCAACCACATCGTACTGACCCGAGCGATCGGTGATCGCGAAGGGCTGGTTGATGATCAGGCGCAGCGTCGGACGTGCGAAATAGGTTTCCTGGTCCTTTCCGTTGACGGTGATCTTGCCCGAACCGGGCTTCACCCAGACGCGGGCGACCGCATCCTTGCGGCGACCGGTGGCATAGGCGCGACCCTGCTTGTCGAGCTCCTGCTCGCGCAGCGGGGCAGTCGCGACAGCGATCGTGGCTGCATCACCTTCGGGGGCATCGCCCGCGATGGTCTTCAGGTCCGCCAGATCGGTGACGGTGTCGGTGTTGGTTTCGTCAGCCATTATGCGGTGACCTTGTTCTTGCGATTCAGGGAAGCGACGTCGAGCACTTCGGGCTTCTGGCCGTCATGCGGATGCTCGGTGCCGGCATAGAGGTGCAGCGCCTTCATCTGCGCCCGGCCCAGCGGGCCGCGCGGGATCATGCGTTCCACCGCCTTTTCGAGCACGCGCTCGGGGAAGCGGCCTTCCAGCACCTTGGCCGGAGTGGTTTCCTTGATGCCGCCCGGGTGCCCGGTGTGCTTGTAGTAGACCTTGTCGGCCATCTTCTTGCCGGTGAACTTCACCTTGTCGGCATTGATGACGATGACATGGTCGCCGCAATCAACATGCGGAGTGAAGCTCGGCTTGTGCTTGCCGCGCAGGATATTGGCGATGATCGTGGCAACGCGACCGACCACCAGGCCATCCGCGTCGATCAGGTGCCATTTCTTTTCGACCTCGGCCGGCTTCACGGACCGGGTCTGCTTGCTGAGCGCCTTCATGGGTTCACATTCCTAGATTGATGCGGCCGGGGCGATGGCGCCACAGCCCGAATCGCTACCACAGCAGATTGCTGCGACCGCGAGAACGCGGCGCAAATGTCGATCGGGGCGCCGCAAGTCAAGCAAAACCGCCCCTTTCGGAGGAGGTAAAATAATACCGGCACTTTCGAGTGGCGTCAGGCGGCGATCATCCGCCATGTTTCGGAGGAGTGGCGCTCGCTCCCGGCGAGCCGGGTCGTGACGCGCCGCTCGGCCTGCGCCAGCCAGGCCGCTCCTTCGGCAGGTGCGGCATGATAGGTTAGCTCGAACTCGCCAGTCGATCCGTCGGGCAGGTTGACCGGCCGCAATTCGTGCGAGGTGCGCGCATTCGGGAAGAACAGATCGCGCGGCATGCTGTCGAGCATGGTGCTGCCTGCACGCTGCAGCTGGGCGAGGAACTGGTTGGCGCGTGCCGCCTCGGACGCGCTGGCGGCCTGGCGGGCGATTATCTCCTGCGCGGCGCGCACGGCGGCCGCGACATCCTGTTCACTGGTGGCATTACCCGTTGCGATGATCAGGCCAGACGCGTTGAGCCTGATCGGAAACTTACCGTCGGTTACACGTTGGCGCTCGATATCGGCAATGGCGGCAACGCGGGCGGGGGCTTCCACATCGGCCCGGAGCTGGCGGCCGCTGATAAGGGCTCCATCAGCATCCTGCGCAAAAGCCACCAGCCATTCGCGCTCAACCACGATGCGGTTACCGTCATTGAGTTCGCGCACCAGCCTCCGGATGAGGCGCATTGGCGCTTGGGGGAGCCGCAAGCCATCGCGGCCCAGCGCCATGCCCGGCGACACGCCGAGACCGCCCGCTGCAAGCGCAGCGATTGACCCCAGCACGCATCTGCGCGACCACGATTCCATCATTCACCTCCTTCCCCCAGAAGGCTTAGCCAGGCCCGTGTGCTGTCTGCTGCCGCATCGCAGCGCCAACCCATTATGGCGGGTGTAGCATAGGGATGGATTTGCTCCAATCGCGCGATCGCGCGATCGAGCAACTCGGCATCGGTCTTGAACAGCACGCCGATTTCCTCGGCGGTCTCTCGCGCTCCCTGCCAGTCGAAGATGGATTCGATCGGGCCGACCAGGTTCGCACAGCCGACCAGCTTGAGATCGAGCAGAGCGTTGGCCGCCGCCCGCGCAGCCTCGCGATCGGGGAAAGGGCACCAGATCAGCGCAGTCATGCGGCAGCATGCGCGGCGCCAGGCCGCTGGCGGCCGTCGGCATGCACGCCCCAGGCTACGCTGGCGACCAGCAATGCGCCGGTAAGCTGGTGCGCGACCGCTACCCACAGCGATACTTCGGTCAGCACGGTGGCGATGCCCAGCAGCACCATGACCCCGAACGCGCTGTGGATCGCGACCGAGGCGCCGCGTTCGGATTTACGCACGCGGCGCGCCAGCCACACCAGCGCGAAGACAGCGACCCAGGCCCACCAGCGATGCATGAAGTGAAGCAGGAAAGGATCGTGCGTCAGCGCCCAGAGCCAGCCGCGCGAAAGATCGGGTTGCGGCAGGAAGCTGCCATTCATCAGCGGCCAGTCATACGCGGCGTGCCCGGCGTTGAGCCCTGCAACCCAGGCGCCGAGCAGGAGCTGCACGAACAGTATTGCGGCAACAAGGAGAGACGCGCCGGTGAGCCGGGCGGGACGCGCCGCCGGATCGGCTGCCAAGGCCTGAAGGTCGCGCGCGGTCCAGACCAGTCCGGCCAGCAGGAACAGCGCGGTGAGCAAATGCGCCGAAAGGCGGAAATGGCTCACATCTGTAAGATCGGTTCCGACCCCGGACGAGACCATGTACCAACCGAGCGCACCCTGCCCGCCAATCAGCGCCAGCATGGCGACAAGCCGCAGCGTATAGCCGCGCGGGATGGCCCCCTTCAGCCAGAACCATGCGAACGGCAGGGCATAGGCAAGGCCGATCAACCGGCCGAGGTTCCGGTGGAACCATTCCCAGAAATAGATGAACTTGAAGTCCTCAAGCGTCATCCCGGCCGGGCCGCTCTCGAAGCGGTATTCGCCGGTTTGCCGGTATAGCTCGAACTCGGCCTGCCAAGCCGCTTCGCTGCGCGGGGGTAACACTCCGGTGACGAGGTCCCATTGCGTGATCGACAGACCGCTTTCGGTGAGCCGCGTAATGCCGCCCACCATCACGATCACCACCACCATGGCGGCTACGACATAGAGCCAGGCGGCCAGCGCCAGCGGGCGCGCCGGCCCTGCCCGGGAACTCGAAACGACAGTGCTGAGATTTGCTGCAGTCGACATGCGGCGGGTAATCGGCACTGGCTGGCCAAAGTGCAAGTCGATTCGCCGCACTATCACTTGCGGGGGTTGCAAGATGATACACCATCACATAGATGCGGCACACAGGCATGGCCAACAGCAACATCTCGATTCGCCGCCGGCTCGACCGCGCGGGCATTTGGCTTTCTGGCCTGTGCCTGCTGCATTGCCTGGCCGCGATCCTGCTTGTGTCGGTTCTCGGCCTCGGCGGGCAGGTCCTGCTCTCTCCCGAAATCCATCGCTATGGTCTGGCGCTCGCGCTGATCATCGCGGCGGTCGCGATCGGCTGGGGCGCCCTGCGCCACCGCCGCCGGGCGCCCTTCGTGGTGGCGATGACCGGGCTCAGCTTCATGGGTGGTGCGCTGGCGGTGCCGCATGGCTGGCACGAGGCAGTGCTGACCATCATCGGCGTATCGCTCGTCTCGATCGGGCACATCCTCAACTTGCGTCATTCGCATTGACCACTATGTGGCGCTGGTATGAGCGCCACCAAGTCCATCGTCCTTAACGGCGAAAGCCGCCGCACCCATGCCGCGACCATCGCGGCACTGGTGCGCGAACTCGAACTCGATCCGGCCAAGGTGGCGGTTGAACGTAACCGCGAGATCGTCCCGCGCTCCACCCTCGACGACGCCGAACTTGGCGATGGCGACGTGCTCGAGATCGTCCATTTCGTGGGCGGCGGCGACCATAGCGATACCCGGGGCGACAGCTGGACCGTCGCCGGGCGGACCTTCCGCAGCCGGTTGATCGTTGGCACCGGCAAGTACAAGGATTTTGCGCAGAACGCTGCCGCAGTGGAGGCGAGCGGGGCCGAAATCGTGACGGTGGCGGTGCGCCGGGTCAATGTCAGCGACCCGAAGGCGCCGATGCTGACCGATTACATCGACCCCAAGAAGATCACTTACCTGCCCAACACCGCCGGCTGCTTCACCGCCGATGACGCGATCCGGACCTTGCGGCTGGCGCGCGAGGCGGGTGGCTGGGACCTCGTCAAGCTGGAAGTGCTGGGCGAGGCTCGCACGCTCTATCCGGACATGCGCGAAACGCTGAAGGCGACCGAAATCCTTGCCAACGAAGGCTTCCTGCCGATGGTGTATTGCGTCGACGATCCGATCGCGGCGAAGCAGCTGGAAGATGCTGGCGCGGTCGCGGTCATGCCGCTTGGCGCGCCGATCGGTTCGGGGCTTGGCATCCAGAATCGCGTGACAATCCGCCTGATCGTCGAGGGCGCCAAGGTTCCGGTGCTGGTCGATGCCGGTGTCGGAACGGCCAGCGATGCAGCGGTGGCGATGGAACTGGGCTGTGACGGGGTGCTGATGAACACCGCGATCGCCGAGGCGAAAGATCCGATCCGCATGGCACACGCGATGCGGCTGTCGGTCGAGGCCGGCCGCGAAGCCTATCTGGCGGGCCGGATGGGCCGGCGAATGTACGCCGATCCCAGTTCGCCCCTTGCCGGGCTGATCTGATTGCGGCCCCGCCAGTCCGGCGGATTTGAAGGCAACACGGTTACCGTAAATTAACCGCGCTGCGCGAAAGTGCTGCCTGCAACAGGGAGCATTTGGCATGGCAATCGCCGGCACCGCCTCAATGACGATCAACGAGATGCGCGAGTTCGCGAGCTTCTCGGCCGCCGAACAGCGCTATATCAAGCGCAGCCTCGACATCGGGCTGGGCCGCCAGGACGCGTTCAAGCTCTGGGCCCGCAGCGAAGGCGAGAATGCCGCGATCCGCAGCCAGTATGTTGCCTATCAGGAGCTCAAGGCGCTGCGGGCCAGCGTGCCGCTCGACGCCACCATCGCACAGATCGAAGGCTTCATCGGCAAGCTAGTGCGGGTTGCCGCATTCGACCTTTCGCAGGAGCGGATCGCCTGCTTTTCTTCGTTCCGCTTCCTCTACGAACGGCTGCTGGGCGCTGACGTGCGCCCCTGGCTGCCGAGCGCCTTTTGCGCCGCTGCCGCCTTGCCGCAGATCCGGCCCGAACGGCGCAAGATCCTGCTTCAATCGCTCAGCGAAGCCGCGGCCACTGCGCCCGGCTGGTCAGACCGCGAGCCGAGCTTCTACCCGGAATATGTCGAGGCGGCCGAAGCGGCCTGACCTGCGGCGCAATCACAAATCTGCGCCCTAGCTTCGGTATAGCGCGTCGATCCGGTCCTGGTAGCGTTCGCGGATCTTGTGCCGGCGAATCTTCATGCTCGGGGTCATTTCCTCGTTGTCGATGCTGAAGGCCTCATCGGCAAAGGCGAAGCCACGCACCTTCTCGATCACCGAAAGGTCCTGGTTCACGCGGTCGATCGCAGCACGCATCGCGCTCTTGAAGGCGGGTAGGCCCTGCAGCGCCTTGAGATCGAACTTTTCGTCATTGGCCTTGGCCCATTCCAGCGCCCATTCGGCATCGGGCACCACCAGCCCGACCACATAGGGCCGCTTGTCACCGCTCACCATCGCCTGTGCGATCTCCGGCTGCAGAGTCAGCATGCCTTCGATCTTCTGCGGCGCGACATTGTCGCCCTTGTCGTTGACGATCATGTCCTTCTTGCGATCGGTGATCACGATCCGGCCCTTGTCGTCGATATGGCCGATGTCGCCGGTGTGGAGCCAGCCATCCCTGATCGTGCGAGCGGTTTCCGCCTCGTTGCGCCAGTAGCCGTGCATCACCAGCTCGCCGCGCACCAGGATCTCCCCGTCTTCCGCAATCCGGACCTCGACCCCGCGCAGCGGCGGGCCGACCGTGTCCATCTTGAGCCCCACCGCCGGACGGTTGCAGCTGATCACCGGGCCGGCCTCGGTCTGGCCATAGCCCTGCAGCATGGTCAGCCCCATCGCCTCGAAGAACGTGCCGACATCGGGGTTGAGCGGTGCGCCGCCTGATACCATGGCCTTGATCCTGCCACCGAACCGGGCGCGGATCTTGGGCCGCAGGGTCTTTTCGATGATGAAATCCATCGGCTTGTCGCGCTTGCGCTTGCGGCCGCGCGCACCTTCGTGCTCGCTGATCATCAGCGCGCGATCCATCAGGTAGTTCGCGAGCTTGCCCTGCTTTTCCACCTGCTTCATAATCCGCGTCCGCAGGACTTCGAACAGGCGCGGCACCACCACCATGATGGTGGGGCGGGTTTCCTCGATATTGCTGGCCAGCTTCTCCAGCCCTTCAGAATAATAGATTTCCGCGCCCACGCCGATCGGCAGGAACTGGCCGCCGGTGTGCTCATAAGCGTGGCTCAGCGGCAGGAACGAGAGGAAGCGTTCGTTCTCGATCCCGAAATCCTCGATCAGGATTTCGGCCGCCCCCGCAACATTGCACAGGATCGCGCCGTGATGCTGCAACACGCCGCGCGGTGCGCCGCCAGTGCCGCTGGTGTAGATGATGCAGGCAGTCTGGTCGCGCCCGATCCCGGCGAGGCGCTGTTCCACCGCACTTCGGGCGGCGGAAGCATCGCCTTCCAGCATCCCTGACCAGCTGTGGTACTCGAAGCCGCTCGACTGGTACTGGTGGAGGTCCTCGATCCCGATCACATGTTCGACCAGACCGGTCGCCTGGATCGCTGCGTGCAGCGGTTTCAGCAGCTTCTCGTCGGACACGAAGACTGCGCGCGCGCCCGAATTGTCGAGGATGTGGCTGTGGTCGCGGGTGGTATTGGTGATGTAGGCTGGCACAGTCACGCAGCCTGCTGCCATGATCGCAAGATCGGCGATGCACCATTCGGGGCGATTCTCGCTCACCACGCAGACGCGATCACCCGGGTTTAGCCCCAGCTTGCGCAAGTTCTCGGCAATCAGGCAGACCTGGTCTGCCACTTCGCGCCAGCTCTGCGTGACCCATTGGCCCGCATGCTTATGCCCAAGGAAGGGCGTATCGCCCTTGGTATCCGCGCGCTTCAGGAAAAGCTCCACGAGATTCCGGGCAGAATCGATTTCTTGCAGCACTTCAGGCTCCTCGCGCCACTATTTTGGTCATGGCTTCACTGCGTTCGACGAATTAGGCATCCCGGCGGGCAACGGCAAGCCGCGCAAATGGCCTAGGGCACGTCGAGCCCGGTTTCGATGCGCGGGTCACGGGCGCTTTCCCAACCTTCGCCTTTGCGCAGGATCGCGTTCACCTTGATCGGCGCCTCGCGCAGGGCAATCTTGGTATGGCCCATCGCTTCGAACTGCGATACGGCGCCCGCCAGCCAGGTGCCCTGCTCCAGCAGCAGGTTATCGCCAAACGCCATGAGGAACGGCAGCGAGAGCGCCTCCTGCGCCGAAAGTTCGAAATCGATCGCACCGATGATCGCGCGGGCAGTGCTGACCGGGATGGTCGGGCCGCCGGCCGCACCAACCACCATGAAGGGCTCGCCCGCCGGATCCCAGATTACCGTCGGCGACATCGAGCTGCGCGGGCGCTTGCCGCCTTCGACGCGGTTTGCCACCAGGCGCCCGCCCACTTCGGGCCTGCGGCTGAAGTCGGTCAGCTCGTTGTTGAGGTAGAACCCGTTCGCCATCAGGCCTGAACCGAAGGCGCTTTCGATGGTCGAGGTATAGCTGACCATCACGCCACCCCCATCGACCGCCGCGAAATGCGACGTGCCTTCTTCGGGTGTTTCGTTGCCATCGGCCAGCGGGATCGTAGCCCCTGCCGGAGCGCCGGGCATGACCTTGTCGGCACGCTTGGCCGGGTCGATCAGCGCGCTGCGCGCGGCGATATAATCGGGCGCGATCAGTCCTGCGATCGGCACATCGACGAAATCTGGGTCTGCCAGATAAAGCTCGCGGTCGGCATAGGCGAGCCGCTGCGCTTCGATGAACAGGTGCCAGGTGACGGGGTTGTCCTTGCCCAGCGCGCGCAGGTCGAAACGCTCGAGCTGGCCCAGGATCTGAAGCACGGCGATCCCGCCCGAACTCGGCGGGCCCATGCTGCAAACGCGGTATTTGCGATAGCTGCCGCAAACGGCTTCGCGTTGCTTGGGGGTGTAGCCGGTCACGTCGGCATTGGTCATCGCACCCGGCTTGGGCGTTGCCCGCGCGACAGTCGAGACGATCGCCTCACTCATGGCCGAGGTGTAGAAGGCGTCCGGCCCGTCACGCGCTATGCGCTCGAAAGTGAGCGCCAATTCCTCGTTCCGGACCAGCGAGCCGGCTGGCAGGACCTTGCCTTCGGCGTCGAAATAGAGCTTGCGTGCCGCCGCCGAGAAACCGGCGTGCCCGGGCTGCGAACTGATCGAATTGTAGAGCCGCTGGTTGATCCTGAACCCGTCGCGCGCCAGTGCGATGGCCGGCTCGAACAGCTTGGCCCAGGGCAGCTTGCCATGCTGGCGATGCGCCATCGCCGCCATGCGGATATTGCCGGGTACGCCCACGCTTAGCCCGCTCTGCACCGATTCGTCGAAGTTGGGCAGCGACCCGTCGTCGCGCAGGAACCAGTTGGGATGTGCGCCGGCGGGTGCCGTTTCGCGCCCGTCGAACGTGGCCACTGTGCCATCGGGCAGGGCATGGACCAGGAAGCCACCTCCGCCGATGCCCGAGCTTTGCGGCTCCACCACCGTCAATGCCAGCATCACCGCGATCGCGGCATCGGTGGCATTCCCGCCGGCCGCCAGCATGGCGCGCCCGGCATCCTCGGCGCGCGGGTCGGCCGCGCTGACGGCACCCCCTGCGGGGTGGTGGATGTGGGCAGCATCACCAGCGGCGTCGAGCCGTGACGTGGTGGCGCAGGCCGAAACGGCCAGCGCAGCGAGCGAAGTGGCAAAGAGGCGCAACATGGAACGGGTGCTATTCGCTTCCGACCGCCTCTGCAATGCTGGAGAATCCGTCGCGCCGCATCAGCCGCCCGAGGCCGTTGACGATCCGCGCGCCCAGACCGGGCCCTTCATAGACCATCGCACTGTAAAGCTGGACCAGGCTTGCGCCTGCCCTGATCCGCACCCACGCGTCGGTTGCACTGGCGATGCCGCCCACCCCCACCAGCGGCATTGCGCCGCCAGTCGCTTTGCGGAAGTCGCGCAGCCGCTGCAGCGCCAGCTCCTTGAGCGGCGCGCCCGATAGCCCGCCGGTCTCGCCGGCATGGCGCGAATTCAGCGGTGGGCGGGAGACTGTGGTGTTCGAGACGATCAGCGCTCCCAGATTCATCTCCAGCGCAATCCGCGCGATCGCATCGATATCGGCGGGATCAAGATCGGGCGCGACCTTAAGGAATACCGGCGGTGCGGCGCCCGGCATGGCCTCGTC
>JBMSNZ010000004.1:0-45217 GCA_049421965.1 Erythrobacter sp. | reverse complement strand
CGGATTCGCGGGTTATCCGCCGTTTGTGCGGCCGGGGCAAGTCTACGGCCACGATGCTGGCGGCGCTGTCGGTATCGCACTTGTGCGAGTTGTGGCAGAGCGTTGCGGCTGCCAGCCTCGCTGAGAGAGGTGAGACATTCGATGAGCTTTGACCATGATCTGGTGATCCGCAGTGGGACCATCGCCGATGGCAGCGGCGGTGATTTGATCGAAGGCGACATCGCCATTTCCGGCAGCCGTATTGCTGCGATCGGTGCGGTTCCTGGCAAGGGGCGCGAGGAGATCGACGCAAAGGGGCGCGTCGTGACGCCCGGCTTCATCGACGTACACACGCATTATGACGGGCAATGCGTGTGGGGTGAAGAACTGAGCCCTTCCTCTGCGCACGGTGTCACGATGGCGGTTATGGGCAATTGCGGCGTCGGCTTCGCGCCGTGCCGCAAGTCCGATCACGCGCTGCTGATCAACGTGATGGAGGGGGTGGAAGACATACCCGGTGTGGTCATGACTGACGGCCTGCCGTGGGACTGGGAGACCTTCCCTCAATATCTCGACACGGTGGCGCGCAGACGGCGCGACATAGATGTCGCCGCCTATCTCCCGCATTCGCCGCTCAGGGTCTATGCCATGGGTGAACGCGGCGCCGCCCGCGAACCGGCGAACGCTGACGATCTGGCGCTGATGCGGCGCCTGACACGCGAGGCGATCGAAGCGGGCGCGCTCGGTTTTGCAACCTCGCGCCTTTCGATCCACAAGACGGCCGATGGCGACAGCATTCCCACTTTCGAGGCCGACGTTGCCGAGCTGGAAGCGATCGCCAGCGGCATGGCCGATGCCGAAGCAGGCACATTCCAGATCGTGCTCGACGCCTTTGTCGGCTGGGACAAGGAATATCGCGTGATCGAACGGGTCATCGCCGCAAGCGGCAGGCCTGCCACATTCACCCTCGCATCGGGCAATGATGCACCGCCGCGCTGGCGCCGGGTGCTGGAAATGCTCGAGCGGACAAATGCCGCCGGCGGCAAGGCGACCGCGCAGGTCATGCCGCGGCCGATCGGCCTCATCGCCGGGCTCGAACTTACCGTCCATCCCTTCGTACTGTGCCCCAGCTGGGCGAAGATCGCACATCTGCCGCTGGCACAGAAGGTCAACGCGATGCGCGATCCCGCCTTGCGCGCCGCGCTGCTGACCGAGGATTTCGAGCCGGGCCATCCCTTCAACCAGCTCGCGCGTGACTGGAACTGGCTGTTCCCGCTCGACGATCCGCCCGACTACGCGCCTCCGCGCGAGATGAGCATGGCCGGGCAGGCGCGGGCGCGCGGCTGCACCCCGCAGGAAATTGCCTACGACCGGATCCTCGCAACCGAGGGCAGGGGCCTGTTCCTGGCGGCGCTGGGCAATTACGAGAACGCGAAGCTCGACAGCGCGCATGAAATGCTGAGGCATCCGCACTGCATCCCCGGGCTGGGGGATGGTGGCGCGCATTATGGCGCGATCTGCGATGCGAGCTATTCGACCTATCTTCTGACCCAGTTTGTGCAGGGCAAGGGCGAACTGAGCTTTGGTCTCGCCGAAGCCGTGCATATGCTGTCGCGCAAGGCGGCCGGCGCGGTTGGCCTGACCGATCGCGGATTGCTGAAGCCGGGAGCAAAGGCCGATCTCAACGTGATCGATCTCGACCGGCTGCGCCTGCACCTGCCCGAGATCGTCCACGACCTGCCTGCCGGTGGCAAGCGGCTGCACCAACGCGCCACCGGCTATGATGCCACGGTCGTTTCGGGAGAGGTGATCCGGCGTTTCGACAGCTCGACCGGCGCGCGGCCAGGGCAGCTGGTACGGGGCCGGGCCGCGGTGGCAGCCTAGCCGCGCAACTCGCGCAGACTCGCGCAGCGCGCCTCCGCCTGATCCTCACCGAGCAGAATCTCGGTCGGCAGCGGCCAGCGCCGCCGCCAGTTGGGATGTTCCGCGACCGTCCCGGGCAGATTGGGTTGCTCTTCTTCGCCCAGCAGGTCTTCCAGCGGCACGATCGCCAGCAGCGCAGGCGCGCGCGCGATATGCGCCACCGCAGCATCCACCACCGGCTGCGGATCCTCGGGTGCCGGCCGGTTTTGGCCATGGCCGATGGTCGACCATAGCAGGCCGCGGTCCCAGTCGCGGATTTCCTCCGCGCTCGTGCGGTCCACCCCAGGCGGAAGACGCCCAAGCCGTGCGGCCCAGTCGAGATCGCGCCCCGTCCACCAGCCAGCCACGGTCGGCGTGTCATGCGTGCCGGTCATGGCGACGCTCAGTGGTTCGTAATCCCGCGCGCCGATGAAGCCGTGGTCTGCGGCGCGCTCGAACCACAGCACCCGCATCCCCGGCATGCGCCGCGCGGTCACCGCAGCAGTGAAACCGTGCGGTGCAGTGCCGAGGTCTTCGGCGATCACGAAGGCATCGGAGCGATGCGCTTCCAGCGCCGCAAGGCGGATCAGATCGTCGAAGGGATAGCTCAAGTAGGCACCATCGGCCGAGGTGCCGCCTTCGGGAATGACCCACAGCCGCGCAAGGCCAAATGCGTGATCGATCCGCAGGCCGCCGCATCCGGCAAACGCCGCGCGCAGCATCGCGATCCAAGGTGCATAGCCGCTCTGACGCAGGCCCTCGGGCGAAAAGCCCGTGATCGACCAGTTCTGACCCAGCGGCCCCAGCGGATCGGGCGGCGCGCCGATGGTGAGGCCGCGCAGCATGGCCTCGCGCATCGTCCAGGCATCGCTGCCCGACGGGTCCACGCCGACCGCCAGGTCACCGATCAGCCCTGTCGCCATGCCTTCGGAGCGGCAGGCGCGCTGCACGGCATCGAGCCCCTTGCGGGCCAGCCATTGCGTGAAGAGGTGGAACTCGATCTCCGCCTGATTTTCAGCGGCGAAACGCGCCACGGCCGGGCTGCCGGGCTCGCGGAATTCAACCGGCCAGTCCTGCCAGCCATGCGCGCCGTGCGGGCGGAAATGGCAGTCGAGCGCATCGAACTGGGCGTGCCGGCGCAGCGCATCGCCGCCTTCCGCGCACTCGGCCAGAATGTGCTGGTGCTGGGAGGGATCGAGCGTGGCGAACAGCGCACGCAGTTCGGCAAGGCGGCGCGGCAGTGCCGCGTCCCAGTCGATCATCGGGCCGCCTTCGCGCTGCGGCAAAGCTGGCAATCCAACCAGCTCGGGCGCGCCCATTGCGCCGTTCAGGAACAGGCGGCTCGATGGCGAATAGGGGCTGAAACCCGCGCCGTGTCCGGGAAACAGCGCATGGACCGGATTGATCGCGATCGCATCGGCCCCGCGCCGGGCAAGGCCGGGGACCGCCTGCTCGAGCTCGGCGAAGCTGCCGAACTCTGCTGCGGCAGCGCCGCGCAGTGCCGGGATCTGAAGCGACACGCCCCACGGCCGCCGCCCTGGCGTGTGGGGCAGCGGGCACTGCACCGGCGCAACCGCCAGCCGGGTCGCCTGCCCGTCGATCTCGAGATCGTAATAGCCCGGCACGTGGATCCCGGCAGCAACGCCGCCTTCGACCGGAAGCTGGCGGGTAATGCCGTCCTCGCCGGTGATTGCGGCCCGGCGCGCCGCAGATGGCAGGGCGAGCGGTACGCCAGCGTCGGCCACCAGCAACTTGGGCAATCCCCTTGCTTGCGCTGAATTGGCGGAAAGGCTGCGGCGCACTTGGAGATCGCTTGAAGTGTCATGGCCCAGTGCTTGCAGGATCGTTGCCATCGAGGCGTCGGAAACGCGCTGCTCGCGCCCTTCGACATCGCGCCATTGGCTGGCAAGGCCGCAGGCCTCTGCAAGGAGGTGCAATTGATCGCTCGAACTCGCCATAGGGTGGTGCATCGGTGCCGGATGCCTGCTTGGCAAGCAATTGGGGCCGATTTTGGCCAATGAATACGACTGTATTGAGGAATCCGCGATTGCTGTTCCCGCGCGCAACCGCCTACAAAGCTTGCTTGTGCAGACAAGGAGTGCTTGGCGCGTGACAGTCAGCCCGAACGGCAAGGCGATGGAGCTTGAGGCACGGATCATTGACGTGCTGCGCCATCGTGTCGGCAAGAACGAGATCGCCGCCAAGCCGCACGACTGGTACAACGCTGCTGTGCTTGCGCTGCGCGACGACATCATTGATCGTTGGTTTGCATCGACCGCGCGCACCTATGAGGCCAAAGGCAAGCGGGTCTATTACCTGAGTCTCGAGTTCCTGATCGGTCGCTTGCTGCGCGATGCGTTGTCGAACCTCGGTTCGACCCGCGAGATGGAACAGGCGCTGCGCCAGCATGGCCTCGACCTCGCCGCGCTGGAGGAGCTTGAGCCCGATGCAGCGCTAGGCAATGGCGGGCTGGGACGGCTTGCGGCGTGCTTCATGGAAAGTCTCGCGAGCCTCGACATTCCCGCTTTTGGCTACGGCATCCGCTATGTGAACGGCATGTTCCGTCAGCGGATCGACGATGGCTGGCAGGTGGAATTGCCTGAGACCTGGCTGGCGCACGGAAATCCGTGGGAATTCGAGCGGCGCGAAAGCGCCTATCGCATCGGCTTCGGCGGCGAAGTGGCGAGCGAAGGTGGCCAAATTCGCTGGAAGCCCGCCGAAACGATCGAAGCGACCGCAGTCGATACACCTGTGGTTGGCTGGCGCGGCAAGCGCGTCAACACGCTCAGGCTTTGGACTGCCAGCGCGCTCGACCCGATCCGGCTCGATGCCTTCAACGCGGGGGACCATGCCGGCGCGCTCGCGGCGCAGGTCCGCGCCGACAGCCTGGTGCGCGTGCTCTACCCGGCAGACTCGACCCCGGCCGGGCAGGAGCTGCGGCTGCGGCAGGAGTTCTTCTTCTCGTCTGCCTCGATCCAGGACATCGTGCGCCGCCATGTGCAGTACCATGGCGATGTGCGCACCCTGCCGGATAAGGCGGCGATCCAGCTCAATGATACACACCCTTCGGTGGCCGTGGCGGAACTGGTGCGGTTGCTATGCGACGACCATGGCCTGGCGTTTGACGAGGCATGGGACATAACTCGTCGCACGATTGCCTATACCAACCACACGCTGCTGCCTGAAGCGCTCGAAAGCTGGCCTCTGCCGCTGTTCGAGCGGATGCTGCCGCGCCACATGCAGATCGTCTATGCAATCAATGCGCGTGTGCTGCGCGAAGCGCGCAAGGCCGGGCTGGACGATGCCGCGATATCGGCGATATCGCTGATCGACGAACATGGCGAGCGGCGGGTGCGCATGGCCAACCTTGCCTTTGTCGGGGCGCATAGCGTCAACGGGGTGGCGGCGCTGCATACCGAGCTGATGAAGGAAACTGTTTTCGCCGACCTGCACCGGCTTTATCCCGCCAAGATCAACAACAAGACCAACGGCGTGACCCCGCGCCGCTGGTTGCAGCAGGCCAACCCGCGCCTGACCGGCCTGATCCGCGAAGCGATCGGCGACGGCTTCCTCGACGATGCGGAGAAACTGGCCGCGCTTGATGCCTTCGCTTCCGACGCCGCATTCGGCGAGCGGATCGACGAGGCCAAACGCGCCAACAAGGTCGATCTTGCGCAGCATCTGCGCGAATTGACCGGCATCCGGCTCGATCCCGATGCGCTGTTCGATGTGCAGATCAAGCGGATCCACGAATACAAGCGCCAGCTTTTGAACCTGATCGAAACGGTGGCGCTGTATGACCAGATCCGCAGCCATCCCGAACGCGACTGGGTACCGCGAGTGAAGATCCTGGGCGGCAAGGCCGCACCGACCTATCACAACGCCAAGCTGATCATTAAGCTCGCCAATGACATCGCGCGGCGGATCAATGCCGACCCGTCGGTGGGCGAAGTGCTGAAAGTCCTGTTCGTGCCCAATTACAACGTGTCGCTGGCCGAACGGATCATTCCTGCAGCCGATCTCAGCGAACAGATCTCGACTGCCGGTATGGAAGCATCGGGTACCGGCAACATGAAGTTCGCGCTCAATGGCGCGCTGACGATCGGCACGCTCGATGGCGCCAACATCGAAATCATGGAGCGGGTCGGACGCGACAACATCGTGATCTTCGGGCTCACTGCCGAGGAAGTCGCTGCGAAACGTGCCAAGGGCTATGATCCGCGCGCCGTGATCGAGGGCTCGCGCGAACTCGCGCAGGCGGTCCATTCGATCGCCAGCGGCGTGTTCAGCCCTGACGATCCCACGCGCTATGCCGGGCTGATGGATGGCCTGCTCCATTCGGACTGGTTCATGGTTGCTGCCGACTTTGACGCTTATGCCTCCGCGCAGCGTTCGGTCGATGCGCGCTGGCGCGATCGTGCGGGCTGGCGCAGCAGCGCGATCCGCAATATCTCACGTGTAGGCTGGTTCTCTTCAGACCGGACGATCGGTGAGTATGCGCGCGAGATCTGGGGCGTTAAGTGAAGCCGACGGCCGAGGCCATTGAAGCGCTGCTGGGCGGGATACACGCCGACCCCTTTGCGCTGCTCGGACCGCACGAGGGGCCGGAAGGAACCTTCGCCCGCGCAATCCTGCCCGGTGCGGAGGAGGTCGAGGCCTTCTCGCTGAAAGGCGGACGGCTGGGCAAGATGGCTCGTGTGGATGATCGCGGCCTGTTTGAAGGAAAGCTGCGCGGCAAGCCCAAGCCCATCAAATATCGCTGCCGCGCGCTGGGCAGCGAATGGTGGGTTACAGACCCTTACAGCTTCGGGCCGGTGCTGGGCCCACTGGACGATTTCCTGATCGCCGAAGGCACGCATTTGCGCCTGTTCGACAAGCTGGGCGCGCATCTGATCCACCACGAGGGCGTCGACGGTGTCCACTTCGCGGTGTGGGCGCCCAACGCAAGCCAGGTCAATCTGGTCGGTGATTTCAACGATTGGGACGGCACACGGCACATGATGCGTCGCCGGCTCGATATCGGGGTATGGGAGATCTTCATCCCTGACATCGGTGAAGGGCGCGCCTATAAATACCGCATTACCGGGCCTGACGGGGCAGTGTTGCCGCTCAAGGCCGATCCCTTTGCCTTTGCCAGCGAGTTGCGCCCGAAAACGGCCTCGATCGTTGCACGGCCGGGCAAGCGCGACTGGGGTGACGGGGCGCATCGACGGCACTGGGCCTTGGTCGATCCGCGGCGCGAGGCGATCTCGATCTACGAGGTCCATCCTGGCTCCTGGCAAAAGAACGAGCACGGCTGGTTCCTGACTTGGGACGAGATGGCGGAGCGCCTGATACCCTATGTGGCGGAGATGGGCTTTACCCATATCGAGTTCCTGCCGGTCTCCGAACATCCCTATGACCCAAGCTGGGGTTACCAGACCACAGGGCTTTATGCGCCGTCTGCCCGTTTTGGCGATGTGGCTGGTTTTGCGCGGTTCGTTGACGGCGCACACCGTGCCGGGGTGGGTGTGCTGGTCGACTGGGTGCCCGCGCATTTTCCGACCGACGAGCACGGGCTGGCGCATTTTGACGGCACCGCGCTTTACGAACACGAGGATCCGCGACTGGGTTTCCATCCCGACTGGAATACCGCGATTTACAATTTCGGGCGCCGCGAGGTGCAGAGCTTCCTCGTCAACAATGCGCTCTTCTGGGCCGAGCAGTACCATGTCGACGGGCTGCGCGTGGATGCGGTCGCCTCGATGCTTTATCGCGACTATTCGCGCAAGGAAGGCGAGTGGATACCCAACGAGCACGGCGGGCGCGAGAACTGGGAAGCGGTCGAATTCATGCGCGCCACCAACCGCGCGCTCTATGGCACGCATGCCGGGGTGATTACGGTGGCCGAGGAATCGACCGCCTGGCCCGGAGTGTCGCACCCCGCGTTCGATGACGGACCGCGCACCAACCTTGGCTTCGGTTTCAAATGGAACATGGGCTTCATGCACGACACGCTGAAGTACATGAGCCGCGATCCGATTCACCGGCAGTACCATCACCACGATATCACCTTCGGCCTCGTTTACGCCTTCAGCGAGAACTTTGTCCTGCCGCTGAGCCATGACGAGGTGGTCCACGGCAAAGGCAGCATCCTGGGCAAGATGAGCGGCGACGACTGGCAACAGTTTGCCAATCTGCGCGCCTATTACGCGATGATGTGGGGCTATCCGGGCAAGAAGCTGCTGTTCATGGGGCAGGAGTTCGCGCAGCGTCGCGAATGGAGCGAGGAGCGCGCGCTCGATTGGGAGCTCACCGAGGCACCCGCGCATGCCGGGGTGAGCGCGCTGATCCGTGACCTCAACCGGCTTTACCGGGCCGAGCCTGCACTCCACGCGCGTGACTGCGAAGCCGAGGGCTTCGAATGGCTGATCGCCGACGACGCACAGAACTCGGTGTTCGCCTGGCTGCGCAAGGCGCCAGGAGCGCCGCCGGTGGCCGTGATCGCCAACATGACTCCCGCCATGCACGGGCATTACCGCGTGCCCTTGCCACATGACGGCGAATGGGCCGAAGTGCTCAATAGCGATGCGCAATGTTACGGCGGAAGCGGGCAAGGCAACATGGGCCGCGTGCGGGCGGCGCATGGCGGGGCGCATATCGTTTTGCCGCCGCTGGCCACCGTCATGCTGCGATTTGAGGGATAAGGTTACTCGATAACAGGGAACAGGAGAGGTTGGGATGAGGGAAAGGACGACGGGGCGGCCACTGGCGCGCGACGCCATGGCTTACGTGCTGGCAGGAGGGCGCGGCAGCCGCCTGATGGAACTGACCGACCGGCGCGCCAAGCCGGCGGTCTATTTCGGCGGCAAGACCAGGATCATCGACTTTGCCCTGTCCAACGCACTCAATTCGGGCATCCGCCGCATCGGAGTGGCGACGCAATACAAGGCGCACTCGCTGATCCGTCACTTGCAGATGGGCTGGAACTTCTTCCGCCCGGAACGTAACGAAAGTTTCGACATCCTGCCGGCCAGCCAGCGCGTTTCCGAAACGCAGTGGTACGAAGGCACGGCTGACGCCGTCTATCAGAACATCGACATAATCGAGGCGCATCGGCCCGAATTTATCGTGATCCTGGCAGGCGATCACATCTACAAGATGGATTACGAACTGATGCTGCGTCAGCACGTCGACCAGGGGGCCGACGTCACCGTGGGCTGTATGGAAGTGCCGCGGGTCGAAGCCACCGGCTTCGGGGTCATGGCAGTCGATGACAAGGACCGGATCGTCGAATTCGTCGAGAAGCCGGCCGATCCGCCGGCGATGCCGGGCAAACCCGATGTGTCGCTCGCTTCGATGGGGATTTACGTCTTCACGACGAAGTTCCTGTTCGAGCAGCTGCGCCGCGATGCGGCCGATCCTGACAGCTCGCGCGACTTCGGCAAGGATATCATCCCCTACCTGGTCAAGCACGGGAAGGCGGTGGCGCACCGCTTTTCGGACAGTTGCGTGCGCGGCAAGGACGAGAGCGTGGCTTACTGGCGCGATGTCGGCACGGTCGATGCCTATTGGGAAGCCAATATCGACCTGACGCAGATCATTCCGCAGCTCGACCTTTACGATCGTGACTGGCCGATCTGGTCGCATGCCGAAATGTACCCTCCGGCGAAGTTTGTGCACGATGAGGACGGGCGTCGGGGCGAAGCCATTTCCAGCCTCGTATCGGGCAATTGCATCATTTCAGGCAGCCATGTGAACCGCAGCCTGCTGTTCACCAGCGTGCTGACCCGGTCCTACTCGCAAGTCGAGGAATCGGTTCTGCTGCCATGGTCTGATGTCGGCCGTGGTGCACGCCTCAAACGCGTGGTGCTCGATCGCGGGGTCAAGATTCCAGCCGGCCTGGTGGTGGGCGAAGATCCCGAATTGGACGCACAGCGCTTCCGCCGCACCGACAAGGGTGTGTGCCTGATCACGCAGCCGATGATCGACAAGCTGGAACTCTAGAAGATGATGAAGGTCCTGTCTGTCGCATCGGAGGCGGTGCCACTGGTCAAGACCGGCGGGCTGGCCGATGTGGCAGCCGCACTACCCGAAGCTTTGGCGGCTCACGAGGTCGAGGTGACTACGCTGGTGCCCGGCTATCCTGCAGTGATGAAGGCGCTAGGCAAGACGCGGCAGGCGCATGCATGGGACTCGTTGCTGGGCGAGCCGGCCATTTTGCTGGCAGGAAAGCTGGGTGCGCAGCCGCTGCTGGTGCTCGATGCCCCGGCCTACTTTGCCCGCGAGGGTGGGCCGTACAGTGATGCATCGGGCAAGGACTGGAGCGACAATTGGCGCCGCTTTGCCGCACTGGCGCGCGCGGCGGCGGATATCGGTGGCGGTGCGGTGAAGGGCCGCAGCTTCGACCTGGTGCACGCGCATGACTGGCAGGCAGCGATGGTGCCCGCCTATCTGCGCTTCGCCCCGATCAAGGGCGGCCGCAAGGTGCCCAGTGTGATCACCACCCACAACATGGCTTTCCAGGGCTATTACGAAGCCGGCGTGTTCGCGAAGCTGGGCCTGCCCAAAGCCGCCTGGTCGGTCGACGGGGTGGAAAGCTATGGCGGTGTCGGCTTCCTCAAGGCCGGGATGCAATCGGCCAATGCGATCACCACCGTCAGCCCGACCTATGCCGGCGAGATCCGCTCGCCTGAATTCGGCATGGGGCTCGAAGGGATCGTGCTGGCGCGGTCGAACCGGGTGCACGGCATCCTCAACGGGATCGACACGGCCGAGTGGAACCCAGCCACTGACCCGCATCTCGCCGCTGGCTATTCGGCGGCAAGCCTCGCCGCGCGAAAACGCAACAAGCGCGGGCTGGAGGCGGAATTCGGGCTTGAGAAAGGCGATGGTCCGCTGTTCGTGATCGTCAGCCGGCTGACCTGGCAGAAGGGCATGGACGTGCTGCTTGAAGTGCTCGACCATCTGGTCGGGATCGGCGGGCGGCTGGCACTGCTTGGCTCGGGCGATGCCGCGATCGAGCAGGGGTTCCATGCGGCTGCGGCGCGCCACCCAGGCCGGGTCGGGGTGCGGATAGGATATGACGAAGCGCTGTCGCACCGGATGCAGGGTGGCGGCGATGCGATCCTGGTGCCCAGCCGCTTCGAACCGTGCGGGCTGACCCAGCTTTATGGCCTTGCCTATGGTTGCGTGCCGGTGGTGTCACGCACGGGCGGGCTGGCGGATACAGTGATCGATGCCAATCCGGCGGCACTGGCAGCCGGAGTGGCGACCGGGATCCAGATGAATCATGTCAGCTATGCGGGGCTGGCGATGGCGGTGAGCCGCGCGGTCGAACTTTACGCCCGGCCGGGCGAATGGAAACGGCTGCAGAAGAACGGGATGAAGGCGGATTTTTCCTGGGCCGCGAGCGGGGCCGCCTATGCCGCGCTGTACCGGCAGCTTTTGGGGGAAGCGGGATGATCACGGAAGTCGCCACTACGCCGTTTGACGGGCAGAAGCCCGGTACCTCGGGTCTGCGCAAGAAAGTGCGGGTTTTCCAGCAGTCGAATTATGCAGAGAACTTCATCCAGTCGGTGTTCGACGTGGCCGAGCGTCCGCAAGCTTCGACCCTGGTAATCGGCGGCGATGGTCGCTTCCACAACCGCGCGGTTATCCAGCAGGCGATCCGCATGGCTGCCGCCAATGGCTATGCCCGTGTACTGGTGGGGCGCGGCGGTATTCTCTCCACGCCGGCCGCCAGCCATGTGATCCGGAAATACGGGGCAAGCGGCGGCCTGATCCTGTCGGCCAGCCACAATCCCGGCGGGCCGGACGAGGATTTCGGCATCAAGTACAATATCGCCAATGGCGGCCCGGCGCCGGAAGCCGTGACCGAGGCGATCTTTGCCCGGACGCAGCAGATCGACCGCTGGTTCACGGTTGATGGGCCGGATGTGGATCTCGACGCCTTGGGCCGTAGCCAGGTTGGCTCGATGGAGGTCGAAGTGATCGATCCCGTCGCGGATTATGCCGAATTGATGGAGCAGCTGTTCGATTTCGGTGCAATCCGTGCGGCGATCGACTCGGGTCTGACCATGGCATTCGATGCGATGCACGCCGTCACAGGGCCTTATGCAACCGAAATTCTTGAGGTACGGCTGGGCTTTCCCAAAGGCACGGTGCGAGGCGGCGTGCCGCTCGAGGATTTTGGCGGGCATCATCCGGATCCGAACCTGGTCCACGCCAAGGAACTGCACGACCTGATGATGGCCCCCGATGCGCCCACGCTTGGAGCAGCATCGGATGGCGACGGCGACCGCAACCTTATCATCGGCAAGGGCATCTTCATCACGCCGTCGGATTCGCTCGCCATGCTGGCGGCGCATGCGCATCTTGCGCCCGGTTATGCCGGGGGTCTAAAGGGCATTGCCCGCTCGATGCCGACCAGTGCCGCCGCCGATTGCGTAGCCGAGGCGCTGGGCATTCCCATCTGGGAAACGCCGACCGGGTGGAAGTTCTTCGGCACGCTGCTGGATGCGCAGATGGCCACGATCTGCGGCGAGGAAAGCGCAGGTACGGGCAGCGACCATGTGCGCGAGAAGGATGGGCTGTGGGCAGTCCTGCTGTGGCTCAACATCTTGGCAGTGACCGGAAAACCGGTGGCGCAGATCGCGCAGGAGCACTGGGCGCGCTTTGGCCGGAATTACTACGCCCGCCACGATTATGAAGCGATTGAGTCGGCCCGCGCCAATGCTCTGATGGCTGCACTGGAGGCATCGCTGCCTGCACTGCCCGGCCAGTCATTCGGCGCTCTCACCGTCGCTGCCGCGGACAATTTCGCCTATACCGATCCGGTCGATGGTTCGGTCAGCACCAGGCAGGGTATCCGCGTGCTGTTCGAAGGTGGCTCGCGCATCGTGTTCCGCCTGTCGGGCACGGGCACCGAAGGAGCGACGTTGCGCGTCTATCTTGAGCGTTACGAGCCGGCAGGCGGCAGGCTCGGCGAGCAAACGCCCACGATGTTGTCGGGACTTGTCGCAGCGGCCGAAGCGATCGCCGGGATCGAGCGCCACACCGGCCGCACTGCGCCCGATGTGGTGACGTGACCGCCGCGCTCGGCGCGAGCATTGCCGGGGGCGTGACGCGCTTTGCCGTCCGCGCCCCGCTGGCAAGTCAGGTCGAGTTGTGCCTGTTCGAGGGTGACAATGAAGTGCGTCACGCCATGGCGCGGCAGGGCGACGACTGGGCGATCGAATTGCCCGGCTGCCTGGCTGGCAAGACCTATGGCTATCGTGCGCATGGTGCCCATGACCCGGCGCGAGGGCTATGGTTCGATCCCTCCAAGCTGCTGGTTGATCCCTATGCGGTGGAACTCGATCGCCGTTTTACGCAGCACCAGCGCCTCGCGCAGTTAGGGGTCGATACGGCAGGCATTGTCCCGCGCGCGATCGTTCCCGGCGATCCGGCCCAGCTTCCATCGGAGCCGCCGCGGTTTGCGCGTGGCGGGCTGATCTATGAGATCAATGTCCGCGGTTTGACGCTGCTTCATCCCGACGTGCCTCCCGAGTTGCGCGGCACCGTCGCGGCGCTCGCGCACCCTTCGGTGATTGCGCATCTGAGCAAGCTTAACGTCATGGCGGTCGAACTGATGCCAATCGTCGCCTGGATCGACGAGCGCCATTTGCCGCCGCTCGGCCTTGCCAATCACTGGGGCTACAATCCGGTTGCGCCGATGGCGCTCGATCCTGGCCTTTGCCCGGGCGGTGTAGCAGAACTGCGCGATACCGTGGCAGCGCTGCACGCTGCGGGGATCGGCGTGATTCTCGACCTCGTTTTCAACCACACCGGGGAAAGCGATATCCAGGGCGGCACGCTGTGCCTGCGCGGGCTCGATCCGCAGGCCTATGCCCGCGCGCCCGATGGGTCGCTCATCAACGACACCGGCTGCGGGAATACGCTCGACTTTGCCAATCCGGCGGTCCGGCAGTTGACGCTCGACAGCTTGCGCCATTTCGTGCGCCATTGCGGCGTGGACGGTTTCCGCTTCGACCTTGCTCCGGTTCTGGCACGTGGTCCGGGTTTCGATCCACATGCCCCGATCTTCAGGGAGATCGCCGAAGATCCCTGGCTGGCCGACCGCGTCCTGATTGCCGAACCGTGGGATGTCGGGCCCGGTGGCTACCAGCTTGGCAACTTTCCTGCGCACTGGCTCGAATGGAACGACCGCTTCAGGGACGATGTACGCTGCTTCTGGCGCGGTGAGGCTACGATCGGCGCGCTTGCGACGCGCTTGGCAGGCTCGTCCGACATATTCGGGGGTGACTGCCGCGCCGTCAACTTCCTTGCCGCGCATGACGGGTTCACGCTTGCCGATACGGTCGCCTATACGCAGCGTCACAACCTCGCGAACGGCGAGGGCAATCGCGACGGCCATGGCGAAAATTACTCGTGGAATTGCGGGGTCGAAGGGGCGACCGACGATCCGGATATCCTTGCACGCCGATCCGCCGATCTGCGGGCAATGCTGGGCACATTGTTCGCTTCGACCGGCACGATAATGCTCACAGCTGGCGACGAATTCGGGCGGAGCCAGAACGGCAACAACAACGCCTATTGCCAGGACATGCCGATCGACTGGGCCACGCGTGATCTGGCGCTCGAAAGCCATGTCGTCGCGCTGTCAACGGCCCGAGCGAGCCGGATTGCCGACTTTGTGCAATTCCATGAAGGCGGCGAATGGCGCGCGGCTGCTAGGCGGCCGCTGAGCGTCGCTGAATGGGAAGACCCGGCGACCGACGGTTTCAGCTACAAGCCGCCTTCAGGATCAGGCCGCCCTCCTTTCAGGATCAGCCGCAACGCAAGACTGGCGGGCTAGGGTCAGGACCCAGGAACCGCATGAGTACCAATCGCAAGCAGGCTTGCGATATCGGCCACTTCGATCCCGAACCGGGAGATCAGATCCGCCAGATCCTCGATCCGTGCCATCTCGCCATCGTCGCGCATGATCGAACAGATCACCGCTGCTTCGCCTGCACCCGCCATGCGGCACAACTCGATCGCTGCCTCTGCTGCGGCCGGTCGGGTCTGCACCCCGCCTTCGGCAGTTATCAAGGGGAACACATGGCCGGGTGAGACGAGGTCGCTGGCACTGGCTGCCGGATCGACCGCTACCTTGATCGTATGCGCCCGATCGGCAGCCGAGATGCCGGTCGTAACCCCGGTCGCGGCCTCGATCGAGCGACCGTGTGGTCGCCCCGATTGCTGGTCACGGCCAGGATTGATGAGGTCGATCCCTAGTTGAACCGCGCGGGCCGGGGTAAGCGAAAGACAGATCAGGCCGCGGCCATGCGTTGCCATGAAATTGATCGTCTCAGGAGTCACATGGCTGGCAGCGACGCAGAAATCGATGTCCCCACCGCGCAAACGGTCGCCGGTAATGATAATGATGCGCCCTGCGGCCAGCGCATCCAGAGCGGGCTGCAGATCCTCCATCATGCACCTGTATCGAGCGATGCCAGCGCTCGCGCCCCGCGAAAGGTCTGGCGGCCGACCATCTCAAGCTGGAGTCGTGCACGGTCCTCCAGACACTCGCCGTCCGGGGAAAACAGGCCGTGATAGGTACGGATGGTCGCGCCCATCGGCGTCGGCCAACCTCGCAGCGCATGGACTATGCTGCGCAGGGTAAGGAGTGTGCTCATGGTCGCCTGGTCGCCATAGGCGGTGGCGATCAGGCCGACGGCCCGACCATCGAGATAAGGGCGCTCGTCTTTGGCCAGGTCCTCCAGGTAGTCGAGCGCATTCTTGACGAGGCCCGAGATCGTGCCGTGATAGCCCGGAGCTGCCACGATTACGCCGTGGGAGCTCCGCACCGCCTCGACCAGCTCGGCGCCGCTTCCTGCCTCGTGACCCGTGCCCCGGTAATGCGGCAGCGTGGCGAGGTACTCGCCGCCAAAAATCGTCACGTCGGCGCCTTCACCTCCGGCTTGCGCCGCGGCAAGGCGCAGTGCCTGTTCGGTGGTGCTGCCCGGGTTTACCGTGCCCCCGATGCCGACGATCCTGATGCTCATACCAATGCCTTTTCCTGAAGATATGCGGATAGCCGCGCGGCTTCTTCCTGTGTGAAGCGCAGACCCAGCTTTGACCTGCGCCACAGGATGTCGTCAGCGGTCATGGCCCATTCCTGCGCAACAAGGAAGTCCACCTCGCGCTCGGTCAGCCCATGACCGAAGTATTCGCCGCAATCGGCCAGCGACTGCGCATCACCCAGCACTTCGTAGGCGCGTGTGCCATAGGCGCGGACCAGGCGATCGACCCACTGCGGTTCAAGGAAGCGATAACGTTGCGCCAACTCGGCGATCTTGCGGGCAACTTCGTCGACCGCGAAATCGCCGCCAGGCAGCGGCGCGCGATCGGTCCATTCTGCGCCGGTGAATGCGGGCAGACGCGGGACGAGCATGTTCACCGCATCCTGTGCCAGATGGCGATAGGTGGTGATCTTGCCACCGAACACGGTCATGATCGGCGCACCTTCGATCACGTCGGACATTTCGAGCGTATAGCCGCGTGTCGCCGCCTCGGGCCTGCCCGAGCCATCGTCAACCAGCGGGCGAACGCCCGAATATGTCCAAACCACATCGGTCGGGGTAATCGGCCGGCGAAAGAAACGGCTCGCGCCTTCGCACAGATAGGCGATCTCTTCCGCGCTCGCCTGCACATGGTCGAGCCCGTCATGGTGGTCGACATCAGTGGTACCGATCAGCGTGAAATCATGCTCGTAGGGGATGGCGAAGAAGATCCGTCCGTCAGGCAATTGGAAGAAATAGGCAAAGGCATGGTCGAATAGCTTGCGCACCACGATATGAGAGCCGCGCACCAGCCGCATTCCGTGTTCGGCCGGCTCGCGGGCCAGCCCCAGCAGTGACAGCACGGCAGGCCCGGCCGCATTGACCACGGCGCGCGCGCGGAAGCTCTGCCCGCCAGCATCGATCCGCCACAGGTCGCCTTCGCGCTGAAGCGCTGTGACACGGCAGCGAGTCTGCACCTCGGCGCCGCGATCCGCTGCATCGCGTGCATTCAGCACTACCAGCCGAGCATCGTCGACCCAGCAGTCGGAATAGACGAAGGCCTTGGTGAATTCGGGCTTCAGCGGCTCGCCGGCGGGATGCGCCGAAAGGTCGATGCTTTGCGTGGCTGGCAGGCGCTTGCGCCCACCAATGTGATCGTAAAGGAACAGGCCCAGCCGCACCAGCCAGCGCGGGCGCAGGCCGGGGACATGCGGCAGAACAAAGCGCAGCGGCCAGGCAACGTGCGGCGCGATGGCCCACAGACGCTCGCGTTCAGAGAGGCTTTCGCGCACCAGGCCGAATTCGTAATGCTCGAGATAGCGCAGGCCGCCATGGATTAGCTTCGTCGAAGCGGACGAAGTGCCGCCCGCAAGGTCGCCTGCTTCGAGCAACAGCACGGCGGCCCCGCGCCCTGCCGCATCGCGCGCGATGCCGCAGCCATTCACCCCGCCGCCGATCACGGCAAGGTCGAACACACGGTCCGGGGCTTCGGGCGGGGACTTGCTCATACGGATCGCGTCAGAACTGCAGAGGACCGTGCTCGATCTGCGGCAGCACGTAGCGCGCGAACATGTCGCATTCGTTGACATGGGGATAGCCCGACAGGATGAAGGCCTCGATGCCTTCCGCCTGGTAAGCGCGCAGCTTGGCCAGCACCTGGTCGGGTGTGCCCACAATTGCCGCGCCGCAGCCCGAACGGGCCCGGCCGATCCCGGTCCACAGATTGTCTTCGACAAAGCCGTCGCCGTCGGCCGCGCTGCGCAACTCGGCCTGCCGCTGCACGCCGTAGTTCTTTGCGTCGAGCGACTTCTCGCGGATCGCTCGGCCGGCTTCGTCATCCAGCTTCGACAGCAGCCGGTCGGCATATGCGCGGGCCTCGTCTTCGGTTTCGCGCACGATCACATGCACACGGTAGCCGAACTTCAGGCTGCGGCCGTATCGGGAGGCGCGCTCCTTCATGTCGGCAATCGTTTCGCGCACCTTGTCCATCGTGTCGGGCCACATCAGATAGACGTCGCAGCCCTCGGCGGCGCATTCGCGCGCCTCATGGCTGAGTCCACCGAAATAGAACGGCGGACATTTGCCCGAAACCGTGGTGATCCGGGCCGGATCGAGCTCAAGCTGGTAGTGCTCGCCATTATGGCTCAGATGCTCGCCGTTGAGCAGCGTGCGCACAATCTTCATCACTTCGGTCGCACGCCCATAGCGGAGCGCCCCATCCATCTTCTGCCCTGGCATGTCGGACGAGATGATGTTCACGTTGAGCCGACCATTGGTGCCGGTCGCATCGGGTCCGAGAATTCGGTCGAGCGTGGCAATGCGCCGCGCCAGCTGTGGCGGCCAATCTTCGCCGATGCGGGTCGCCCACAAGAGCTTCATCCGCCGTACCTGGGTAGCAACGGCGGCCGCAAACACCGTGGTGTCGAGGCCCAGTTCGTAGCCTGAAGGTAGCAGGATGTTATCGAATCCGCCTTCTTCGGCGCGAAGCACAATGTTGCGGCAATGCTCCCAGCTCGATTTCAAGTACTGGTCGGGCACGCCCAGGAATTCATAGTCATCGTCACACAGCGCCGAGAACCACGCGATCTCGCATTGCTGCTTTGCATTCTGGGTATCTGGCATCACGGAAGCCTCTCTCCTCGCGCGGCGACCAGCACCGCATACCAATCCTGCCGGGTCCAGCGCATCGCCAGCGCCGCTGCGCCTTCGGCGATGCGGGCCGGGTTCTGCGATCCGATGATCGGCACGATCCCGGCGGGATGTGCCATCAGCCAGCCATAGGCGGCGACCGAACGGCTTACCCCTTGTTCACTGGCGATCCGGTCAAGCTCGGCAGCGACCGCCTTGTCGCGGGCGGTCGCAGGGGCGAGCAGTCGCCCGCCGCCAAGCGGCGACCATGCCAGCGGGGTCAGGCCCATCCGCATCGCCTGGTCCAGCTCACCGTTTTCGAAACAGTCGATGCGCAGCGGGCTGATCTCGGGCTGCGTCGCGACCAGCTTATGGCCGAGGAAGTGCTGGAGCGCCTCGATCTGCGGCATGGTGAAGTTCGAAACACCGAGCGCGCGGATCTTGCCGGCGGCAAGGGCGTCATCCAGCGTTCGCGCCACTTCCTGGGGGTGGGTCAGGATATCTGGCCGATGAATCTGGTAGAGGTCGATCGTCTCGACCTGCATACGCTGCAATGAGGCGTCGATCGCGTCGCGCAGATACTCGGCCGACTGGTCATACGGCAACGGCGGCATGATCCCGCCCTTGCTGGCCAGCACCATCCGGCTGCGCAGCCCAGGCTCGCCTGCCAGAACCTCGCCCAGCAGCGCCTCGGCATCGCCAAAGCCGCTATTGCCATCGAAGCCGTATATGTCAGCTGTATCGAGCAGTGTGACCCCGGCGTCGAGCGCGGCATGGACCAGCCGTGCGGCCTCTGTCACGCTGCGCCCATCCTCGGCAAGGCGCCACATCCCCCAGGCGATCGGGGAGACTGCGATTCCGCCGGGGCCAAGCCTTCGGGTCGCAGGGATGGGTGGCAATGCGCTCATGGATGTTCCCTTCGTGGCGGCGCGACAGAAGCGCGCTCAATCAATTGATGCGGCAGGCGGCGGTGTGTGATGTCGCCCCCGGCGATGAGGATCTCGGTGGCAGTCCGGGCCAGCTCGGCCATCGGTTGGTGGATCGTGGTAAGCGGCGGCCACACGGTGCGCGACAGGGTGGTGTCGTCGAAACCTGCAACGGAGAGATCGGCCGGGAGATTGATCCCGCGATCATGCGCCACTGCTAGTACGCCAGCGGCCATATCGTCGTTCGATGCAAAGATTGCAGTTGGCGGCTGTGGCAGGTCAAGCAATTGCCGCGCGGCCCGCACCCCGCTGTCGAAGTCGAATTCACCATCGCAGACCAGCCCGGGTTCGAACGGAATGCCAGCCCGGTCAAGCGCGCGGCGATAGCCGAACAGCCGCTCTTCGCTAGCCATGTGGCTCTTGTGGCCCTTGATGAAACCGATCCGGCGATGGCCGGCATTTATCAGGTGTGTGGTCATGTCATCGGCGGCCTGCGCGTCGTCCATGAAGACCGAACTGGTGAGCGCGTGATTGGTCCCTGGCGAGATACGCACAAAAGGGATGTCGAGCTGATCGAGCATCCGCAGCACTGGTTCGCAATCGGTCACCGGTGACGAAAGGATGATCCCGTCGACATGGGTTTCGGTCACCAGCCCGCGCACCTGTTCGCCGACATCGGGATCGCCCACATCGACAGGCTGGGCGAGTAGGCGGATCCCGCGCTCGTGGCACTCGTCCCAGCAGCCCTTCTGGATCTGGAACATGTAATAGGGACTGTGATTGTCATAGATCAGCGCAACCTGGTTCGACTTGGCGCCTGACAGGATGCGCGCGGCTACGCTGGGCCGGAAATCGAGCGCCTTCATAGCCGCCTCGACCCGCTCGCGTGTGTCGTTGCTGACATAGGGGTGGCCGTTGAGCACTCGGCTCACTGTCTTCACCGCCACGCCAGCGCGGGCCGCCACATCACGGATTGTCGAGCGTTCGCTCATGACCTAGGCTCCCCGGCAAGGCTCGCAAACAGCGCTGAATGAGCGCGATCGGGGCGGTAGAACACCGGCGGTTGACCGATCGGTGCTGCCACGCGATGCGAGCCTGGCAGATAATCCTGTCCGGTCCACAGGTGACGCCAGGGGGCATTACCCGGCAGCGCAACTTCACGCGCGGTGGCGCCTTGCTCGATCACCGGGGCCACGAGAAGTTCCTCGCCGTAGAGGAACTGGTCCTGCACGCCGAAAAGTGCGGCATCATCGGGATAGTGCAGGAAGAGCGGGCGCTGCACGGGCAGCCCTGTGGTTGCGGCTTCGCGGCACAAGGCGCGCACATAGGGTGCCAGCCGCGCGTGGATCCGGCTCCAATAGGCAAAGCAAGCGAGCAGTTCTGGCGAGCTGTCGTATTGCAGATTGTCGTCAGGCCGGTTGCCTTCATGGCTGCGCATCACGGGCGCGAACGCTGCCAATTCGCACCAGCGCTGCATCAGTTCGGTACTGCGGACATTGCCGAGCAGCGAGGTGTAGCCGCCGCAGTCCGAATGGCTGTAGGCATTGCCAACCAGTCCTGCGGAAAGCGCTCCGGTGATCACTGTCCCGATCCCGTCATGGCGCGTGAAGTCGACCGACTGGTCACCGGCCCAGAGCAGCGGGCAATGCGCCTGAACACCCGAGAAGCCGGCGCGCATAAAGAACAGCGCTTCGCCAGTCTTGCTGCGGCTTTCGAGTGCCAAGGCGTTGACTTCGGACCACAAAACCGGCCAGAGGTTGTGCGCTTCCATCGGGTCAGAGCCGTCGGCAAGGCGCACATCAGTGGGCAGATATTCGCCGAAATCGGCCATCCAGCCGGCGATGCCGATATCGAGCATTTCGCGGCACAAAACACGCTCAGCGAACCACAAACGGGTCTCAACGCGGGTGAAATCGAGCACACCGCAATCGAATTCGCCGAAATCGACCAGATAGATTTCGTCGCTGTCCGGCCTCAAGCAGAAATGCCCCTGATCGCGCGCTTCGGCGAACAGCACACCGTCGTTGCAAAGGTAGGGATTGGCATAAGCCAGGAAGCGGATGCCGCGCGCAGCCAGCTGTTCGATGCGTTCCGGCAGATCGGGATAGCGCCGCTCGTCGCGCCGCCAGTCCCAGAACAGGCGACGCCCGAAGCTGGTTTCGCGGATGCCGGCCCAGTCTTCGCACCACAGGCCCGAAACCGCCGCACCCGCATCGAGGAACTGCTTGAGCCGGTCGAAACTGCTCTCCCCCGACTTGAGGCCCAGGATCGCGCCCCCGATTGCCCAATCGGGCAATTCGGGCTGGCGGCCGAAGCGCAGAGAAAGCTGCGACACCAGCCCTGTAGGCGCATCGTCCGCAAAGCATTCGAAGCGCGCTTCGTGCGACCATACTTCGACAGTGTGCCGCGCCGGGCTGGTGAAATCGAGCACACTGTAGCAACTGGCATCGAGGTGAAGCGCCAGCCAGCGCGATGTGAGGAAAGTGGGCTGCGGGTAGTTGGTGTTCCAGTAATCCCCGCCCGCCATGCCGGCCTCGTCCATCAGGCGGGTCAGCTCGGTCGACTTGTCGCGCCCCACGCCGGGTTCGCTGGTCCACATCGGGAAACGCCGGCCATTGAGCGCCAGATAGCTCATCTGCTCGCCGCCGCCCCATACGGCCTCGCCCGGTTCGGCATGAAAACTCACCCAAAGCCGGTCATACTCGGGGTCAACAGCGTTAAGCGTGAAGCTGCCCTCGCCGGGCTCAAGCCGCACGATCGGCCTGCCATCGGCCAGGAGCTCGATCACGGCGCTGCTGGCGCAGTGGCGGAACGCGGTCGGCACCATCCGATCCCGAGGTGCGTCCTCGATCCGGAAATTGCCGCGATACATCGCAATGGTGGGCGCACCGCGCGCTATGACCACCGCAGGACAGTCCGGAGAATGGCGCAGCACGATTCGATCCCCGAAACGGAGCTCGAACCCGCCTTCATTGTCCCAAATCCGCAGATCCACGCGGAATTTCCCCTTCTCCCCGCCGAAATGTGGCACAGTTGCCACAACCGGCGTCGCTCGTATGACACCGCTTGACATATCGAGAGGACAGAGGCAGATCAAGTGCAATCGCGGCAGCTGTTGGCCATTATCGTCGGGGCCTGCACTGACCGTCAGGTTCGGTAAAGGGAGAGAATTCATGAGGTTACCCCAGGCCACGACTGCGCGCGCGCTGGCACTTTCAGCCAGCCTGCTGGCGATCACAGCCACTGCTCCTGCTTTTGCGCAGGACGAGGCTGCCGCTGACGAAGAGGTCGGCGCTGCGGAAATCATCGTTACCGCACAGAAGCGCAGCGAGCGGCTGCAGGAAGTGCCGATCGCGGTGACCGCGCTATCGGGAGAAAAGATTGCCGACCAGGGCGGGGTGAACCTCGAAACCGCGCAGGTCATCATCCCGACGCTGAACATTCAGAAGTCGGGCACCACGCTGAACCAGTCGCTCTATATGCGCGGCGTCGGCACCGCGACTTTCTCGATCGCGGCTGAACCGAGTGTTTCGACCGTGGTCGATGGCGTGGTCTATGCCCGTGCCGGTGAAGCCTTCGGTGACCTGATCGACATCGAACGCATCGAAATCCTGCGCGGTCCGCAGGGCACGCTGTTCGGCAAGAACGCCAGCGCGGGCGCGATCAACATCGTGACCAAGCGTCCCGGCGACGCTTTCGGTGGCACAGCTGAAGCCAGCTTCTTCACCAAATCCGAATTCCGCGGGCGGCTGGCGCTGGATGTGCCGCTGAGCGAATCTGTGCGTAGCCGCGTTTCCGGCTTCTATGGCGAATATGACGGCAACATCACCAACGTCGCCACCGGCAACAAGGTTAACGGCTACAAGCATTACGGTCTGCGCGGCATCGTGGAAGCGGACCTTTCGCCCACCACCACGCTGACGGTAATCGCCGACTGGCGTAAGGCGGATGACGATTGCTGCGCCCAGCTGATCGGCACCACCGGCACCGGCCTGGCGTTCGGCGTGCTGCCGACCCCGCTCGACGAGGATACGCGCACCGTCAATCAGAACCTGGTGACCAGCACTAAGGAAGAAAGCTGGGGCATCTCGGCGCAGATCGATTCCGAAGTGGGCGACCACACGTTGACCTCGATCACCGCCTATCGCGACTGGCAGAATACTGAGATCCGTGACGGCGACTGGCTGCCGCAGGCTTACATCGGTCTCAATCAGTTGCACGATTCGGGGCCGCAAAAGGCCAAAACCTTCAGCCAGGAACTGCGTCTTGCTTCACCGGGTGGGCAGGTCGTCGACTATCTCGTCGGGCTCTACTACTCGAGCGCACAGAATGACCGTGTATTCACGCGTCGGTCCATCCTCTGCGCGGCAGCAACGACTCCGGCTCCGACCACGCTGACACCATGCACCAGCTCGCTGGCCGCGCCATCGCGCACGCCGGTCGGTGTCGCGCCGCACGGTTCG
Organism: Erythrobacter sp.; assembly: GCA_049421965.1. Lineage (GTDB taxonomy): Bacteria > Pseudomonadota > Alphaproteobacteria > Sphingomonadales > Sphingomonadaceae > Erythrobacter. Next base: position 21,292 of record JBMSNZ010000004.1, on the reverse strand, counting down.
GATTTCGAGAACTTTGCGGTGTTCGGCAATGCCACTTTCAACGCGTCGGACAGCCTGCGCGTGATCGCGGGCCTGCGCTACACGATCGACAAGCTCGATGTGTATCACCAGCGCATCTCGACCGGGTTGGACCTGGGCACCAATGGGCAGCCTACTTCGACCGGCGGGATCAACCCATCGTTCGGGCCCTTCAGCGACGACATCACGACCAAGAATCTGTCGGGCCGTGGTGGGCTGCAGTATGACATTTCGGACGATGTCATGGCGTATGGCACCTACACCCGAGGCTATAAGGGTCCTGGCTACGAAATCTTCTTCAACCTCACCGCACCGCGCGCTCTGCCGGTCGAAGCGGAAACGTCAGACTCATTCGAAATCGGCCTGAAGAACACACTGCTTGATGGTCGCGCCACCTTCAACCTGGCCGCCTTCTACACCAAGTACGACAACTTCCAGGCCAACCAGCCTGACCTTGCGGGCGGGGTGGTGGTTGCCCGCTTCACCAATGCCGGCAAGGTTTCGACCCGCGGTGTGGAAGCAGACTTCAATTTCGTTCCGGTCGCCGGTCTTTCGATCACGGGCGGCCTCGCTTACACCGATGCCAAGGTTGACCAGTTCCGGGTGGTGGCTGGCGCCAATCCCAATGACATTGTTCCCAATGGCACCCCGCTGCTGTTCGCGCCGAAGTGGAAGGGGACGCTGGGTGTGGATTACCGCACCGGCGTGACCGACACGCTCGACATCTTCCTGGGCGGGCAGCTTTCGGGCCAGACCAAGCAACTCTCGATCTTCTCGCCAAGCGCCGCAGTGCGTGACCTAGGCACGATCGAAGGCTATTCGCTGGTCAATCTCTCGGCAGGGATCGGCGATGTCGATGATGGCTGGAAGCTGCTGTTCCAGGTCCGCAACCTGTTCGACCAGGCCTATGTCGGCCATAAGGAAAGCGGTGGTCCGGGTGGCAGCATCCGCTACCAGATTCCGCGCGATGCAGACCGTTATTTCGGCATCACGGCCAAGATCAACTTTGGCGGCGCGTGATCCGATCCGCATGACTTGAAATCGCGGGCCGGGAACGCTGTTCTCGGCCCGTGCTGTTTTTGGGGAGGGTTCCGCCCGATGAAGGTCATCACGCCGCGGCTGCGCTGGGCCCTTTTTACGACGCTATGCGTGGCAGGCGTGTTCAATGCCATGGATCGGCCGATCATCGCGATCCTCAAGCCCGACATGATGGCCGACTTCGGCTGGACCGACAGCGACTTTGGCGATCTGGCGGCGGTGACCCAGTTCTCGGCTGCCTTTGCCTTTCTGTTCACCGGCTGGCTGGTTGACCGGCTGGGGGTCCATCGTTCGATGCAGCTCGGCGCTTCGGCGTGGAGTTTCGCGGCGATGGCGCATGGCTGGGCGTTGTCGACCTGGCAGGTGGTGGCCGCGCGCGTCGGGCTGGGCGTTACCGAAGCAGTGCAGACACCGCTTACCATCAAGACGGTCGCCACGCTGTTCGAACCCAACCAGCGCTCGTTCGCCTTCGGATTTGCTACCCTGCTCGCAGGGGCGGGGACGATTGCCATGCCTTTCGTCGTCCCGGCGTTGGCCCTGGCGGTGGGCTGGCGCGGGGCGCTGGTTGCCGGCGGGATCGGCGGTTTCCTGTCGCTGGTCGCGTGGATCTGGTTGGCGCGCGGGCTGGCACAATTGCGGCAGACCGGCAGTGATGCTGCCGCAGCGGACCTTGCCGACGATAGCTCCAGTTTCGGCCCCATCCTGAAGAACCGCCAGACCTGGGCGATAGTGATCGCCAAGGCGCTGTCGGACATGACATGGTGGTTCATCAACTTCTGGCTGGCCGATTACTACCGCAAGGAGTTCGGCCTCACCACGCTTGAGCTGGCTGTTCCGCTCGCGATTGCTTTTGCAGGTTCGGGTCTGGGGGCGCTGGCGGCCGGCTGGGCCTCGACCCGACTGCTCGAACGCGGCTGGTCGGTCAACCGCGTCCGCAAGACGGTGATGCTGCTTTCAGCGCTGGTCGTAGCGCCGCTGCCGCTGGTGCTGCAGCTCAATTCATTCTGGCCGGTGGCGGTGATGATGGGCGTGGTGATGGCAGGCCATCAGGGCTTTTCGCTGTCGATCTTTGCCACCATCACCGATGTTGTTCCCAACGCCAAGGTGGGCCGGGTGACCGCCTTCGGCGCTTTCATGGGTAACATGGGCGGGGTGGCGATTTCGCTGATCACCGGGCGCGTGCTCGATGCAGGTTTCGGCTTTGTGCCGCTGTTTGTGTTTGCGGCTTCGTCCTATCTGCTGGCGCTGGCCTGGTTGCATTGGCTGATGCCGCAGATCCGCCGTGTTGAAGAAGCCTGACGCGCAGGGCAGGAAGTACGGAGCATGGCGGGCATCAAACCACCGGACGAGCGCAACTTCTACGCGGGCGACCTTTATGGCGAACTGGCGCTGGCGGAGCGCGAGCCGGCTGAAACGCGAGAGCCCAGGTCGCTGCGCCGCTTCCTTCCCGGCCTGGTCCTGGTCGGGGTCAGCAGCCTTGCGGCGGCCTGGCTGAGTGATCATTACGGCATGCCGATGATCCTGATGGGCCTGCTGCTGGGGCTGGCGCTGAGCTTCACGGCGAGCGAGGAGACCACCCATGCCGGGCTCGATCTCGTCGCGCGCGAAGGTCTGCGGATCGGCATCGTGCTATTGGGCTTCCAGATCACATTCGGCCAGATTGCCGAAGTCGGGATTACGGCCTTTGCGCTGCTGCTGGCGATCATGACTGCGACCTTTGCGGCCGGGCTCGCAGGAGCGCGGATCTGGGGCCAGTCGCGCTATGCCGGGATCCTGGCCGGCGGCGCCACCGCGATCTGCGGTGCCAGCGCTTCTCTGGCGCTTTACGCCGTGATCGGGCGCGAGCGGCTGGACCAGGCGCAATTTGCGATGAACCTGGTGGCGGTGGCTTTGGCGAGCGCCTTTGCCATGGCTGTCTATCCTGTGATCGCGGCCCAGATCGGGCTTGACGACGGCGCTGCCGGTTTCCTGATTGGCGCCTCGGTGCATGACGTAGCGCAAGCGATCGGCGGGGGCTATTCCTTCTCCGATGCGGCAGGGCGCGAAGCGACGATCGTCAAGCTGGCACGCGTGACATTGCTGGCCCCGGCGGTGTTGCTGGTGTCGCTGTGGATCGGGCGCGCGGGCGACGGCACAGCGTCGGCCACGCCGCTGCGGCGGCTGGCGCTGCCGTGGTTTATTGTCGGCTTTCTGGCGCTGGTCGCCCTCAACAGCGCGGTCGAATTCCCGCCCGATTTTGCCGGGGGTGCCCTGTCGGTCTCGAAGGGGCTGCTGCTGCTGGCCGTGACAGCGACCGCCTTGCGCTCGCGCACCGATCTTATGCGCACGCTGGGCTGGCGCGCGTTCATGCCGGTTGCCTGTGCGACGCTTGCCAGCTTTACGCTTTCAATCGCTTTCGCGATGCTGCTCGTCGGTTAATTCGGTTAGAGCGAGTAGCCGGGCAATTCCTCGAATGCGCGGCGCAAGGCGTCGCTCCAGCCACTCGAGATGGAGCGGAAATAGGGATCGTCGTCAGGGATACGGCGGTGGTGAAGCGGCTCGAAATTGCCGCGCTCAAGCACCAGCAGGTCGAGCGGCATGCCGACCGAGAGATTGGCCTTCAACGTCGAATCGAAGCTGACCATCAGCAGTTTGATCGCGTCTTCGAAGCTCATCGCCGGATCATAGGCCCGGATCAGGATCGGGCGGCCATATTTGGTCTCACCGACCTGAAAGAACGGCGTGTCTGCCGAGGATTCGATGAAATTGCCTTCGGGGTAGATCAGGAACAGGCGCGGCTCCATCCCTGCGATCTGCCCGGCAAGGATGAAGGATGCGGTGAAAGTGCCGCTGGCATCGGGGCTGTCGGACTTCGCGCTATCGCGGATAGTCTCGCGCAGCACATCCCCGACAAGCGTGGCGACCTGGAACATGGTTGGCGCATCGAGCAGAGAATTGCGCCGCTCGCCCGGCGCCTTGCTGCGTTCTTCCAGCTTGCTGATGACAGCCTGGGTGGTAGCGAGATTGCCTGACGAAAGCAGCGCAATCACCCGATCTCCCGGCACCACCCAATGGTGCAGCTTGCGGAACGAGGAAATGTAATCGACGCCCGAATTGGTGCGGGTATCGCTCATCAGCACAAGGCCCTGGTCGATCTGCAGGCCGACACAATAGGTCACGGGAAAATCTCCTTCGGTGTGCCTGCGCTACTGTGCCGCAGTGTGCTGTTCAACCGAAAGCCGAACCTTGAGCGTGCTATCCCCAGCTCCGAACGAGATACCCGCGATCGGCGCGGCATCGCGATAGTCGCAGCCGGTTGCCACCCGGACATAGCGTTCGTCGGGGCAGATCCCGTTCGAGACATCGAACCCCACCCAGCCCAGATCGGGCACGTGGGCTTCGGCCCAGGCATGACCGGCCTCCTGCTCGCTGCGGTCATCCATCATCAGATAGCCGCTGACATAGCGGGCAGGGATGCCGAGCTCGCGCGCGGCGGCGATGAAGATGTGGGCATGATCCTGGCATACGCCGTGGCCGACCTGGAGCGCTTCTTCCGCTCTGGTCTGCGCATCGGTTCGTCCGATCTCGTAGCGCACTGCGTCGAGCACCCGCGCCGACAATTCATGCAGCGAACCCAGCAATGCGGCTGGACCGATCTCCAGCGCGCTGGACAGCTTGCGGATGCGCGGGCCGGCCCGGGTCAGATCGGTCGGCTTGGTAAAGATCCATAGCGGCATATGCCCCGCATGCTGGCCGATGGCTCCGGCATTGTCGGCAGTCTCGACTGTGCCGCGGCATGTTACTGTTACGGCGCTTGAGCCAGGTGCCAACGAAGCCAGCATCACCGCATTGTTGTGCTGGTCTTCATATTCGGTTTCGACCCCTGCCCCGTCGAGATCCATGGCCCAATCAAGGATAACTTGGCCATGGGTCGACTTCGGCTTCAGCCTGATGCGCAGCAGGCCATGCGCGATCGGGTTCGAATAGTCGTAGCGCGACGAATGGAGGATGGTCAGGCGCATCAGTCGACGAATCTGTAATCTGCCGCGATCGCGTCGGATATTTGCGATGCCTGGGTAATCGCGCCGGTGATGAACTGATGCAGCCCCTGCTCGATGATCTGGTCAACCGTGGCGTGGCGCAGTTCCTGTGCAGTCTGGCAAACCAGCGCGTGCGAGCGGCCTTCCTCGCCATATTCCTCTGCCAGGTAGCGCAGATTGCTTTCCAGTTTTTCGACACAGAACCGCAGGCTGCGCGGAAAACGCCGGTCGAGGATGAGGAACGCGGTAATCCCGCGCGCGTCCAGCCGCCCGGAATTGAGCCAGCGATAGGCACGGATGCCCGAAAGCGACCGCAGCACCGCTTCCCATTGCTTGTTGTCGAGATCGGAGCCGACCATGCTGACGCTGGGGAGGAGGACGTAATACTTCACGTCAAGCGTGCGTGCAGTGTTATCGGCCCGTTCGAGGAAGGTGCCAAGCCGTGCGAAATTGTAGATTTCGTTGCGCAGCATGGTCACTTCCATCGCGCCCCGCACCAGCGCAGCCTGGCGTCGGGTGAAGGCCAGCACATCCCCCAGGTTGCGCTCTGTCACCGGGCGCGCGAGCATCTCCTTGATCGACAGCCAGGTCTCATTGGTCGCTTCCCACACTTCGCGGGTCAATGCAGTGCGTACCGCACGGGCATTGGTGCGGGCATTCTCGAGCATGCGCAGGATGCTGCCGGGATTGTCGCGCCCGCGCAGCATGTATTCGGGAACCGCCATCCCGGAGTAACTGTCCTGCACCATGCGGAACTGGCTGTCCTGTCCGGTGGTGATCAGGATCGAACGCCATTCGTCGTCAGCGGCCTGGATCCCGCTGGTCAGGGCCAGCTGGAATCCGGCGTCGAGCAGGCGCGCAGTGCTTTCGGCCCGCTCGAGATAGCGGAACATCCAGAAAATGCCGTTGGCGCTGCGCCCGAGCATGGTCCCGTCAGTCCTCCAGCACCCAGGTGTCCTTGGTCCCGCCGCCCTGCGAGGAATTGACCACCAGCGACCCCTTGCGGAGCGCAACGCGGGTAAGCCCGCCCGGAGTGATGTTGATCTCCCTGGGCGAAACCAGCGCGAATGGACGCAGGTCGACGTTGCGCGGTGCGAGCCCCGCCTTCGCAAAGACCGGTACAGTCGAAAGCGCCAAAGTGGGCTGCGCAATGTAGTTGTCGGGCCGCGCACGTAGCTTTTCGGCGAAGGCCTTGATTTCGGCCTTGGTCGAGGTCGGCCCGATCAGCATGCCGTATCCGCCTGAGCCGTGCACTTCCTTGACGACCAGATCAGCAAGATTTTCGAGCACATAGGCGAGTGAATCCGGCTCGCTGCAGCGCCAGGTCCGGACATTGTCGAGGATCGGCTTCTCGCCCGTATAGAAGCGCACGATGTCGGGCATGTAGCTGTAAATCGCCTTGTCATCGGCGATCCCGGTTCCGGGTGCGTTGGCGATGGTGATCCCGCCGGCGCGATAGACATCCATAATGCCCGGGACGCCCAGCATGCTCGAAGGATTGAACGTCAACGGATCAAGATAGTCGTCATCGACGCGGCGATAGAGCACGTCGATCGGCTGATAGCCGCGCGTGGTGCGCATCGCCACGCGCCCATCCACCACGCGCAAATCGCTTGCTTCGACCAGTTCGGCGCCCATCTGGTCGGCCAGGAAGGCATGTTCGAAATAGGCCGAGTTATAGATGCCCGGTGTCAGCACAGCGATGACGGGTTCGGCCGAGCCTTTGGTTGAGGGGGGAGTCGAGCGAGCCAGGTTCGCCGCCAGCTGCCTAGGATATTCCTGGACCGGACGCACCGGGATATGGGCGAAAAGCTCTGGGAACATCGCCATCATGGTCTCGCGGTTCTCGAGCATGTAGGACACGCCAGATGGTGTCCGGGCATTGTCTTCCAGCACGTGGAACTCGTCCAGCCCGGTGCGCACCAGATCGATCCCGACGATGTGCGTGTACACCCCACCGGGAGGTGTGAACCCAACCATCTGCTGCAGAAAGGCCTCGTTGCGCGCGATCATCGCCAGTGGGAGGCGGCCCGCGCGAACGATTTCCTGCTTGTGATAAATGTCGTGCAGGAAGGCGTTGAGTGCCTTTACCCGCTGTTCGATCCCGCGCGCGATGCGGCGCCATTCGCTGCCCGAAATGATGCGCGGCACCATATCGAACGGGATCAGCCGCTCCTCGCCATCGGCCTGGCCATAGACATTGAAGGTGATTCCGGTGCGGCGGAAGAAGCTTTCCGCCCGACCGTTCTGGCTGCGCAGCCAGGCGGGGTCCTGCGCATCGTACCATTCGCGGTAGGCGCGATAGGCCGGGCGTACCCCGCCAGCCGCGTCGACCATCTCGTCGAAATTGGTGGTGTGCTCTGCGCCCATGCCCTTGATGTGAGACTGCACCACTAGCCCGGGTTTGCCAAGCGCCATGTTGCAGTTGCGAAATAAAGCGGCTTGGGCGACAATGCGGGAACCGGATCGCCGTTCGCCGGGTTGGGTGAGGCAAAGGGCCCGCGACCAGGGGGGACGTTCCCATGCGTGATCATGAACTGCGCAAGCAAGCCGTTGGCGAGATGCATCTACGCCGCTGGCCGCAGCTCGATGTTCCCTGCGTGATTGTGCAATGGGTGCTGATCGTCGATGATGACGAGCGCCAAGCGGAACTGGCTGCAATCGAGGCCAAGGCGCTGCCCGAAGATGTGCTGGGCAACCCCAGCTACCGTGCTGGGCGGCTGGGCGATGCACTGCGCTTCGTGTGGGAACGGCATAGCGAAGGTACCAGTCTTACCCTGTTTGCGGCGGGGGCGGGGGCGGATGCCTTCCTTGACCCGTCCAGCCATGGCCAGTTGCAGGCCGCGCTTGATTGGGCCACCTCGCTACACGGACGGATCGGTCGTAGCACGCGTATCTGGGTCGCCCAGGCCGACAGCGATATCGAGGCGATCCTGCCGCGCCTTGAGCTTGAGCGCGCCGAAACGGTCTCTTGCCACATCGGCGGGCCAATGCGGATGTGGTCGGACTTCCGCTTGAAAGACGATGGCTATGGGCGTCTGCTGGTGGCGGTGAATGACGCTGAGCCGGCAGAAATCACCCGGCAGGTGCAGCGGCTGCAGGAGCTTGGGAACTATCGCAACCGCGCCTTGCTTGGCCTGCCCGTCGCGCGCGAATGCTGGCCCAAGCTCGACGAGGCCGAAGCGCGGCTGCGCGACCTTGCCGCGCGGATCGACAACCGCGAGGAGACCGATGACAGGCTGATGGACACGCTGTCCAAGCTCTCGCTTGAACTGGCTGGGATCGAAACGGCGATTTCGTTCCGGATGGACGCGACCAAAGCCTATGCCCAATTGGTCAAGGATCGGCTCCAGCAGGTTGACCCGCGGCCGATTGCCGGGTTCGCTTCACTCGCCGATTTCATTCAACGACGCTTTTTCCCGGCCATGAATACCTGCGAGGCAACCACGGCTAGGGTCCGCCAGCTGGCTTTGCGCGCGGCACAGCTTTCGTCGCTGCTGCGCGCGCGGATCGAAACGCGGATCGAGAACCAGAATGCCCAGCTGCTGCACTCGATGGAGCAAAGCACTTCGATGCAATTGCGGCTGCAGCAGTTGGTTGAAGGGTTTTCCGTGGTGGCGCTGAGCTATTACCTGATCGGACTGATCGGCTATCTACTGGCTGCTCTGCCGCTCAAGGGCTGGGGCCTCGACAAGCAATGGGTGCTGGCGGCACTGGTGATCCCGGTTGTCGGCATGAACTGGATCTTCATGCGGATGCTCAAGCGGCGGCTGCTCGGAGACCAGCCAAAATCCGGCTGATCATATAATCGCTTGTCCTGACGCCCCGACTTGTCCAGAATTGTGGACGAATGGCGCGTTTCCCTTTCTCTGCGATCGTTGGCCAGGACGAGATGAAGCTGGCGCTGCTGATCGCATCGGTGGACCCGGCGATCGGCGGCGTGATGGTGTTTGGCGACCGCGGCACCGGCAAGTCGACCGCCAGCCGGGCGCTCGCCGCGCTGCTCCCGCCGATGACCACGGTTGAGGGGTGCCGCTATCATTGCACGCCCGAACAGCGCGGAACCTGCCCCGATCCCTGCCATTCCAGCCGGGGCGTGAAACGGGCAGTCCCGTTCGTCGACCTGCCACTTGGTGCTACGGAAGATCGGGTTGTTGGCTCGCTCGATCTCGAGAAAGCACTGCGCCATGGCGAAAAGGCGTTCGAGCCTGGTCTGCTGGCGAAGGCCCATCGCGGCTTTCTTTACATCGACGAGATCAACCTGCTGGAGGATCATCTGGTCGATTTGCTTCTCGATGTGGCGGCTTCGGGCGAGAATGTGGTCGAGCGTGAAGGGCTCTCGGTGCGGCACCGCGCAAAGTTTGTCCTGATTGGTAGCGGCAACCCGGAAGAGGGCGAGTTGCGTCCGCAACTGCTCGACCGGTTCGGCCTGTCCGTGGAAGTGCGCACGCCGCAAGCCGTGGAGGAACGGGTCGAGATCATGCGCCGCTGTGCCGCACAGGAGCGCGATCCGGAAGGCTTCGCTGCAGCCTGGCAGGAACAGGACGACGCGATCGTCAAGCAGATCGCGCGCGGGCAAAAGCGTGTGCAGAACACCGAAGTTCCCGATGCGGTGCTGGCCGATGCCGCCGCGCTATGTATGGCCGTGGGGGTCGATGGGCTGCGCGGTGAACTCACGCTGATGCGCGCCACCCGTGCCTATGCCGCACTAACCGGTGCCCGCGCGATCAAGCGTGAGCATTTGCTGGCTGTTGCGCCGATGGCGCTGCGGCACCGCTTGCGGCGCGATGTGCTCGACGAAACCGGATCGACCGTGCGGATCGAACGCGCGGTTCAAGAGCTGTTCGGGTGAAAACCGGCGCACCCGCGCCAGAACCGACGATCGACCCTCTGGCCGATGCGCTGCTCGCAGCGCGGCTGCTGGCGCTGGACCCGGCTGGGCTTGGCGGCATCTGCCTGCGCGGCGGCGGCCCGGCGCGCGAGCTGGTGATCGAGCGGCTGCGAAGTTCTTTGCCCCCAGCTGCGCCGTGGCGGCGGCTACCTGCCAATGCCGATAGCGAAGGCTTGCTTGGTGGGATCGATGTTGCTGCCAGCCTTGCGGCAGGCCGCGCTGTCCATCGCCGAGGCCTGTTGAGCGAAGCGTGCGGCGGGCTGGTGGTTGTGCCGATGGCAGAGCGGCTGCGCGACGCGGTCGCCGGGCAGCTGGCGCAGGCAGTGGATGAAGCAGGCGGTGCCAATGCGACCGGCGCGATCGGCCTCGTGCTGCTCGATGACGGGCACGAGGCTGATGAACGCCCGGCCGTGGCATTGCTCGACCGGGTGGCGTTCGAATGCGATCTGACACGGGTGGCTTCGCTCGATGGGTCGCTGCCTGCTGCGGTCATGCCAGTGCCGCTGGCATCGGTCAGCGAACTTGACGATCGGCAGCTTGCCGCGATTGCCGCAGTATCGGCGGCGCTGGGAATTGTGTCGGTCCGCCCGTTGCTGTTCGCGCTGGCGGCAGCGCGCGCCCATGCCGCTTGTTCGGGCAGGCAAGGCGTGGTGCAGGATGACCTTATGGCAGCAGTGCGGCTGGTGTTCGCGCCGCGCGCCACGCAGGTGCCGCAGTCGCCCGAGAGTGAGGATGATCCTGCGCCACCTGCTGAAGAGCGATCGGAGCCGGAACAAGGCGACGCGCGCGGGCCAGGAGAGTTGCCGCCCGAGGAAATGTTGATCGAAGCCGCGCTTGCCGCGATTCCGCCCGATGTGCTGGCTGCGATGGCTGCAGGCAAGACCCGGCGCGCAGGGAGTTCGAGCGGAGGAGGTCGCCGCAGCCAGTCAAAGCTGCGCGGCAAACCGCTGGGCGCGCGTCCTGGCATTCCGCGCGGTGGGGCGCGGCTGGCGCTGATCGACAGCCTGCGCGCTGCTGCGCCATGGCAGCCCTTGCGGCGGCGCGAACGAGGATTGGATGCAAGCTCCGGTACGCTCCTCCTCGAAAAGGACGATCTGCGTATCCGCCGCTTTGAAGAGCGCGCGGGGTCGGTCACGATCTTCTGCGTCGATGCGTCCGGCTCAGCGGCGGTCGCGCGCCTTGCTGAAGCGAAAGGGGCGGTCGAGCGGATCCTTGCGCAGGCCTATGTGAAGCGCAGCGAAGTGGCGCTGGTCGCGTTTCGGGGAGAGGGCGCGGAGCTGCTGCTCCCGCCGACCCGCTCGCTCACACGAGCGCGGCGGGCACTGGCGGAGCTGCCGGGCGGGGGCGGAACTCCGCTTGCGGCGGGTTTGCGGCTTGGGTTGCAGGTGGCCGAGGCCGTCGCGTCGCGCGGTCGCACGCCCTTTCTCGTGTGCCTCACTGACGGCAGTGCCAATATCGCGGCCGACGGTGCGCCCGGGCGCGGGCAAGCCCGCGAGGATGCAATGGTTGCAGCACGCGCGCTGGCCGGGCGACGGGTCGAAGGGATCGTGATCGACATCTCGCCGCGCCCGCGCCCCGAAGCGGCGGAAATCGCCGCGGCCGCGCAGATGCGCTACTTGCCGCTGCCTATGGCCGACGCTGCAGCGCTCGAACGGGCAGTGAGCGCGGCGCAACCGGCGCCGCAGTTCGCCCGATGAGCGGAACCTTGCGGTGGGACAGTGATGGCCTTGACTGGCCGCACAGGGACCACAGCCGCTTCGTCAAGGCGGGCGGGCTAAACTGGCGGGTCGAGCAGATGGGCAAGGGTCCAACGCTGCTGCTGCTGCATGGCACCGGCGCTTCCGCGCACAGCTGGCACAGGGTCATGCATGCACTCTCCGGGCGGTTCACCGTGGTCGCGCCGGATCTGCCCTTACATGTCGCTGCTATGGCAAGCTATTCGCCGATCCCCACCATTGCCGCGGGGCATTGGCGATGATGGCGCATTGGGACCTGGAGCGATTCTCGCGGCGGCTGGGAGACATCGCCAATCCGGTCCTGCTGGTGCATTCGCGCGGAGATGTGGCAGTGCCCATGGGCTCGGTCGAAGCGGCAGCGGCGCGAATCCCGGATGCTCGGTTGGAACTGATGGGTGATCTCGGGCATCTTGCGCATGAAGAAGTCCCTGGGCAAGCGGCCGAGTTAATCATGCAGTTCGCACAGGCGCATGGAGAAGGAACCGGCTGATATGTGGGAGCAATGGCGCGCATTCGTGGTGCCCAATATGGGCCTGATCGAAATCGGGATGACGTTTTTCGTCGTCATCGGTTTCTGCACTTACCAGATCTGGTCAACCGATCGCGAACTCAAGCGCGATCGTGCCGAACGCGCCGCGCGCGAAGCGGCAGAGCGCGAATCAGGCTCCCGTTCTGGGCATGCGGAAAGGGAGCATGAACTGGACCAGCGGTGAAGCGAACCGGTCCATGTCGAGGCTTTCCTGGACTGCGATGGCCCGGCAGCCATAAAGCCGCGATGACAGGGTGGAACGCGCGTAGAAGGGCGTGTCTTCCCAGGTGGCTAGCACGCTTGCGTTGCCGTGCTCGGCGCGTGTGCGGCGGGTGATCTGCCAAGCTGAATTCGGCAGTGGCGCAACCGGCGGCAGTTCCGCTTCATGCGGCGTTCCGGATGCGTCGAAGCGCAGCGCGCTGGCAAAGCCAGTGCCATTGCGGCGGACGCCTTCATAGCAGACCACCGCGTCCCGCCCGACATGCGCGCGAGACCAGTGCCAGATGCGGAACCCCTCTTCGAGCGACTCTCGACCAAAATTGGAATCGAGATATGCCGAACCGCTCCAGCGCAGCGCAGGTTCGCGCATATCGACCTCGACTCTCGCGCGGGGCGACAGGCAATGCCACAGGTGGCTCGCTGCCGGATCGAGCGCAAAGGCAGTCGAATTCACCATCTCGGGATAGACGCGCACTTTGCCGGTCACGCGGCGCTGCCAGGGAATGAACAGGCGCTTGTCATGCTCCACGATGTCGATCTCAAGATGATCGCCGGCCCACCGCAAACTGCTTGGGCCGAGTACCAGGTGATCACGATCGCGCGCGATCGCGCCGCGCCCTCTTTCTGTCATGGCCCAGCGTGCCCTGGGCCCATAGAGCGCTACGTTGAGCGCGGCGTGATTTTCCGGATCGTTCCGCCCCGAACGCTTGTAATATGGCGAAAAAACGCTGCCGACGAAGGCAATGATGGTCAGCCCGTGCCGCCCGTCTGCACTGATGGCATCGACATACCACCAGCCGTAGCCGCCGGGTACGATTTCCGCGTCGAAGCAAGGTCGTGCATCACGGTCGCAGCCGCCAGTTGCCCGGACAAGGCTGCCATCGGCACTCCCGCTCCCGGATGGGTACTGCCGCCCGCGCAATAGAGCCCAGGGATCGCGGTCCGCGTGCCCTGCCGGCGGAAGGATGCCGCCCATCCGTGCGAGGCTGGTCCATAAAGCGCTCCCCCGGTCGAGGGCCAGAGCCTCTCGAATGTATTCGGTGTCGCCAGCTGGTGTGCGAAGGGATCCTCCAGTTCCAGCCCGCAGCGCGCCAGGCTGTGGGTCATGGCCCTTGTGCATTGCTCGATCTCCTCGGATGAATAGTCTCTTGTGTCGCCATTGGCAGGAGCATTGACGATGATCTGGAGCCGTTCGCGTCCGCCCGGAGGCGGCGCTCCTGCAACCGCGTCACGATCCTGCGCGCAGACATAGACGGTTGGAGCGGCCGGAGTGTTCCCGCCTGCGATGTCGGCAAATTCACGCCGGTAATCGGTTGAAAAGAAGACATTATGCCGCAGCAGGGGAAATCCCTGGGTAGTACTGTGCGCGTACCAGACCAGTGCGGAAAGCGAGCGCTTGGCGGCAGGCGCTGCGTCAACGGCTTTGGCGGCTACGGCGCCAAAACCGCCGGATGCGATCGCTGCCGGATCGGCGTTGGCCACCACGGCGTCGGCGGCAATGCGCTCACCATTGGCGAGGATCACACCCGAAGCGCGCCCACCACTCGTTTCGATCCGCTCGACCGCTTCCCCAAAGCGGTATTGCGCGCCATGGCTTTCGCCGAGCTTCTGCAGGGCGGTGGCCAGCGCGGCCATGCCGCCGTCAATCAGCCAGACGCCCATCGCCTCGACATGCGCGATCAGCATCAGCGTGGCCGGCGCTTCAAAGGGCGATGATCCGCAATAGGTCGAATAGCGCGCGAAAAGCTGCCGCAGCCGCTGATCCGCGAAACGGTTGCCCAGCGCGCGCCACAGGCTGACATAGGGGTGCATGCTCATCAGCCTCTTCATCTCGCTTAGACCCATGCGCCAGACCAGCGCAAGCGGCGAGGCCGGCTTGGGTGCGCGCATCATTGTGGCGTCGAGCGAAGCATGGATTGCCTGCGCTTCCTGACAGAACGCGCGAAAATCAGCTGCGGCTTTTGCTCCGGCAAAATTGCCCACTGCCTCCTCGCTGCGTCCAGTATCGGCAAAGAGGTCCAGGATCGGGCCATCGCCCCAGCTGTGGCGCGCAAGCACCTCTGCGCGGCGCACATTCACGTAGTCGTCCAGCCTCGCGCCGGCCGATTCGAAGATTCCGTCGAACACGTCGCGCAGCGTGAAGACGGTCGGGCCGCCATCGATGTCCGCGCCATCGACTCGGACCCGCCGGGCCTTGCCGCCGACCCATTCGGCCTGCTCGACCACGCTGACATGGCATCCACGCGCAGCAAGCAGCGCTGCACAGGCGAGACCGCCCATGCCTGCACCAATCACTACCACGCGTTCCGTCAATCGACCCTCCCACGCATTCCATTTGACCTTTACATAGCAGATGTCCAATCAAATGGACACATGGAGTCGTCCACACCTCGCGAGGACGGGCCTGAAAAATGGCCTTGGCGGCTGCGCTGGATCGCCTGGCGCAACAGCGTGCTGGCGAATCCGCGCTTCCAGGACTGGGCCGCGCGCAACTGGCTGACGCGGCGCGTGGCACGGCGCAAGGCGCGCGAACTGTTCGATCTGGTGGCTGGTTTTACCTACACTCAGGTGTTGCTGGCGATGGTGGAAAGCGGGCTGCTTGAGTTGCTGGGACAGGGGCCAAGCACTTTGGCGCAGATCATGGAGCGCACCGGGCTAAACGAGGCTGCGGCCGCGCGCCTGGTGAAAGCATCGGCCTCGCTCGGCCTTGCGCAGGAGGCCGTGCCGGGCATGTGGATGCTGGGCCAGCGCGGTGCTGCGCTGCTTTCGCAAGAGGGCGCGAAAGCGATGCTCCGCCATCATCCGCTGCTCTATCGCGACCTCACAGATCCGCTGGTGCTGCTGAAGCAGGATCGCACCACCCCGACCGAGCTGTCCGAGTTCTGGCGCTACGCCGCCCGCGCGCAGGCTGATGCGGAAGGCAGTGAGGCAGTCGGGCCCTATTCGCAGCTTATGGCTGCGTCACAGGCGATGGTTGCGCGCGAAGTGCTGCGCGCCTTTCCGTTCGAAAGGTACGCCGCCTTGCTGGATGTAGGTGGCGGGCACGGTGCGTTTGTCTCGCATGTCGCGGCGCAACATCAAAGGCTGCGACTTGGCGTGTTCGACCTTCCGGGCGTGGTCGAAGGCGCAGCGGTGCGACTCGCGGCGCTGGGCGTGGCGGAAAGGGTTGCGTTGCATGGCGGCGATTTCTTTCGCGATCCATTGCCACAAGGCTTCGATTGCATCTCGCTGGTGCGCATCCTGCATGATCACGATGATGAGCCAGCACAGCGGCTGCTCGGAGCGATTCGCAACGCCTTGCCTCCGGGAGGCGCCTTGCTGATCGCAGAACCAATGGCCGGCACGCCTGGCGCCGAGGCCATGGGTGAGGCCTATTTCGGCATGTATTTATGGGCCATGCGATCCGGTCGGCCGCGCACCGCAGATGAGATCGGCGCAATGCTGGGCCGGGCGAAATTTGCCCGCTGGCGCGAACTGCCGACTGCCCAGCCGCTGATTGCCCGGGTCATTGTCGCTCTTGCCTGACAGTTAGTCTGTCCTCAAACATTGACACTTGTAACTGTCAGGCTATGATGACATCGGGTAAATCTATCCATCGCGAAAGGGTTGGTCGCGAACGAACCTGAGGGGATGTCCATTTTATGGACGCGATCGCGGTGATTCTTGATGCGCCAAAGCGGCTGTCGGTCAGGCAGCTGGCGCTGAATCCCGCGAGTCCCGAGGATGTTATCGTCGAAACCGTATGGAGCGGGATCAGCAGCGGCACCGAGAAACTGCTGTGGACCGGCGAAATGCCGCGCTTTCCCGGCATGGGGTATCCGCTTGTCCCCGGTTACGAATCGGTTGGGCGAATCGTCGATGCCGGGCCGGGGCTCGAAGCGAGAATCGGCGAATGGGTCTTTGTCCCGGGCGCAAATTGTTATGCTGAGGCACGCGGCCTGTTTGGCGGAACCGCCAATCGATTGATCGTTCCTTCGGCGCGGGCGCTGGCCATTTCCGAATCGCTTGGTGTCAATGGCGTGCTCACAGCACTTGCGGCGACCGCGCTGCATGCGCTTGCGGGAGGTGATCCGCCCGACCTTATTGTCGGTCATGGAGTGCTCGGCCGCCTGCTCGCGCGCCTGACGCTGGCTTCGGGTGCGCCGGCCCCAACCGTGTGGGACAACAAGGCTGAACGGCGTAGCGGCGCGCGCGGCTACTCCGTGATCGCCCCCAAGGACGATGACCGGCACGATTACCGCGCGATTTACGATGTCAGCGGCTATGCGCATGGGCTGGACAATCTGATCGGACGGCTGGGCAAGCGCGGCGAGATCGTGCTGGCCGGCTTCTATTCTGACCGTCTGAGCTTCGGCTTCGCACCCGCATTCCAGGCCGAAGCGCGGCTGCGCATCGCGGCCGAATGGAAGCCCGAGGATCTCGCGTCGACCCAGGCGCTGATCGAAACCGGCGCGCTCGACCTCGATGGGCTCATCACCGACGTGCGGCCGGCCACAGAGGCAGAGACCGCCTACCCCATGGCATTCAACGATCCCGACTGTCTCAAGATGGTGTTGGACTGGAGCAGTTGCGCATGACGATGCTTGATACAGAAGCCTTAAGGCAGGAGGCGGCAATCGAGCCGGATCCCGTCCATACGGGCGAAGTGACCAGCGAGACGCAGGTCATAGCGATTTATGGCAAGGGCGGATCGGGCAAGAGCTTTGCCCTGTCCAATCTCAGCTACATGATGGCGCAGCAGGGCAAACGGGTCCTGCTGATCGGCTGTGATCCGAAATCGGATACCACCAGCCTGCTGTTCGGCGGCAAGAGCTGTCCGACCATCATTGAAACCTCTGCCAAAAAGAAGCTCGCGGGTGAGGAAGTCCGGATCGAGGATGTCTGCTTCCAGCGTGACGGCGTGTTCGCGATGGAACTGGGAGGGCCCGAAGTAGGCCGCGGCTGCGGTGGGCGCGGCATCATTCATGGCTTCGAACTGCTTGAGAAGCTGGGCTTCCATGAATGGGGCTTCGACTACGTCCTGCTCGATTTCCTGGGCGACGTGGTGTGCGGCGGCTTCGGCCTGCCGATCGCGCGCGACATGTGCCAGAAAGTGATCGTAGTCGGCTCGAACGACCTCCAGTCGCTCTATGTCGCGAACAATGTCTGTCAGGCGGTGGAGTATTTCCGCAAGATGGGCGGCAATGTCGGTGTGGCCGGCATGATCGTGAACAAGGATGACGGCACCGGCGAAGCGCAGGCCTTCGCCAAGGCAGTCGACATCCCCGTGCTCTGCGCGATCCCGGCGGATGAGGACATCCGCCGCAAGAGCGCCAACTACCAGATTATCGGAAAGCCGGGCGGCGAATGGAGCGGGCTGTTCGAACAGCTTGCGACAAATGTCGCCAAGGCGCCGCCGCGCCGACCTACTCCCTTAGACCAGGATGGGTTGCTTGGCCTCTTCTCCCCCGAAGACACCGGAGGCGATATCCAACTCGTCCCGGCGACCCAGGCCGATATGCGCGGCGGCACGTTTGAGCCGCGCCCCTCGCTGGAGGTGATCTATGACGAGGTGTAGCGGATGACCGGCAAGGCAATCGACGACATGCGCACCCGCGACCGGATCGACCTCAATCCGGCACCGGACGGCGCGGGCGGTTGCCATGGTGGCGCGGACATGATGCGCGATGCCGCGCGCAAGGCGGGCAAGAGCGAGGTGCTCGACCGCTATGCCGCGGACTATCCGGTCGATCCCGCACGTGGCCCGCACGATCAGCCGCAATCGATGTGCCCGGCCTTCGGATCGCTGCGGGTCGGGCTGCGGATGCAACGCACTGCCACCGTGCTTTCGGGATCGGCATGCTGCGTTTACGGGCTGACCTTTACTTCGCATTTCTACGGGGCGCGCCGCACCGTCGGCTATGTCCCCTTCAACTCCGAAACGCTTGTCACGGGCAAACTGTTCGAGGACATCAAGGAAGCGGTCGAACAGCTCGCCGATCCTGCCCATTACGACACCATTGTCGTTACCAACCTTTGCGTACCCACTGCCAGCGGCGTGCCTTTGCGGCTTCTGCCCAAGGTCATCAATGGTGTGCGCATCATCGGCATCGACGTTCCTGGTTTTGGCATTCCAACCCATGCCGAGGCTAAGGACGTACTCGCTGGCGCTATGCTGCAATATGCGCGCAGCGAGGCCGAGCAGGGTCCTGTCGCCGCTCCGAAACAGCGCTCGGATCGACCGACGGTGACCTTGCTCGGGGAGATGTTCCCCGCCGATCCGGTCGGTATTGCCCATTTGCTGGCGCCGCTTGGCCTTGCGGCCGGGCCGGTCGTGCCGACGCGCGAATGGCGCGAGCTCTATGGCGCGCTTGACTGCGCTGTCGTGGCCGCGATCCATCCATTCTACACTGCCAGCGTGCGCGAATTTGAAGCAGCCGGGCGCCCGGTAGTCGGCTCGGCACCTGTCGGGCGCGATGGAACGGCGGCCTGGCTTGATCTGATCGGCGAAGCCTGCGGGGTTGGCAGGACGCAGATCGATGCCGCCAAGAACGCGGCCCTGCCAGCGATCGAAGCGGCGCTGGCCGCTGCGCCGATTAAAGGGCGGGTGACTGTTTCCGGCTACGAGGGCTCAGAATTGCTGGTCGCGCGGCTGCTGATCGAAAGCGGTGCGGAAGTGCCCTATGTCGGCAGCGCCTGCCCGCGCACCCGCTGGTCCGATCCCGATCGCGAGTGGCTCGAGGCCCGCGGTGTACGCGTGCAGTATCGCGCCAGCCTTGAACAGGATATCGCGGCTGTCGACGAATTTCGGCCCGACCTCGCGGTCGGCACCACGCCGGTGGTGCAGCATGCCAAGCAGGCTGGCACCCCGGCCATGTATTTTACCAACCTCATCTCGGCGCGGCCGCTGATGGGCGTGGCGGGCGCGGGCAGCCTGGCACAGGTGATCAACGCGGCGATTGCCAACAAGGATCGCTTCGCCCGGATGACCGCGTTCTTCGACGGCGTGGGCAAGGACATGAGCGCAGGTGTGTGGGAAGATGTCCCGCAGGACCGGCCGCTGTTCAAGCAGAAGTTCGCAGCGCAGAACGAGGCGGCCCGCAAGGCGGCCGAGGCGGTGGGCACATGAGCCTGATCCTCGATCATGACAGGGCCGGGGGCTATTGGGGCGCGGTATACGTCTTCACCGCGATCAAGGGCCTGCAAGTGGTGATCGACGGGCCGGTCGGGTGCGAGAACCTGCCGGTCACTTCGGTGCTGCATTACACCGATGGCTTGCCCCCGCACGAACTGCCGATCGTCGTCACCGGCCTCGGCGAGGAAGAGCTGGGCAAGACCGGCACCGAAGGCGCGATGAAGCGCGCCTGGCAAACGCTCGACCCCGACCTGCCTTCGGTGGTGGTCACAGGCTCGATCGCGGAGATGATCGGCGGCGGTGTCACGCCTGAAGGCACAACGATCAAGCGCTTCCTGCCGCGCACGATCGACGAGGACCAGTGGGAATCTGCCGACCGTGCCCTGAGCTGGCTGTGGACCGAATTCGGCCCCAAGAAGGTTCCCGCCCGGCGCGAGCGCAAGGAAGGCGAGAAGCCCAAAGTCAACATCATCGGCCCGAGCTACGGCATGTTCAACATGGCCTCGGACCTCGCGGAGATCCGTCGGCTCGTCGAAGGTATCGGCGCCGAGGTGAACATGGTGTTCCCGCTTGGCAGCCACCTGGCGGATATCAAGAAGCTCGGCCTCGCTGACGCCAATGTCTGCCTTTATCGGGAGTTCGGGCGGAATCTGTGCGAACTGCTTGAGCGTCCCTATTTCCAGGCACCGATCGGGCTCGACAGCACGACAAGATTCCTCGAGGCGCTTGGCGCGGAACTCGGCCTGGATCCGGCCCCTTTCATCGAGCGCGAGAAACACACCACGATCAAGCCGCTGTGGGATCTGTGGCGCTCGGTCACACAGGATTTCTTCGGCACTGCCAGCTTCGGCATTGTCGCTAACGAAACCTATGCCCGCGGCATCCGCCATTTCCTCGAAGACGACATGGGTCTGCCCTGCAGCTTCGCCTTCGGCCGCTCGGCGGGAGTCAAGCCCGATAACCAGGCTGTGCGTGCGGCGATCCACGCCAATCCGCCGCTGGTGGTGTTCGGCAGCTATAACGAACGCATGTATATGGCGGAATGCGGCGCGCGCGGGATCTACATCCCGGCGAGCTTCCCCGGCGCAGCGATCCGTCGCCACACCGGCACGCCCTTCATGGGCTATTCCGGAGCGACATACCTGGTGCAGGAAGTGTGCAATGCGCTGTTCGACGCGCTGTTCCACATCCTGCCCCTGTCGACCCAGATGGACGCCGGCGAGGCGACCCCGGCGCGCGACTATCGCGAGCTGGCCTGGGATCAAGATGCGAAGGCCAAGCTCGATGCATTGGTCGAGGCGCAACCGGTACTGATCCGCATTTCGGCCGCCAAGCGGCTGCGCGATGCGGCCGAACGCGCGGCCCGCCGCGCCGGCGAGAGCACAGTCACCGCTGACCGCCTGGCCGATGCTTTGCTCGAAGGACATGGCGCATGATCGCGCCGAACCAGATCGCCCCCGGGGTCATCCCTGCGGGCTCGCCCATCCTCGCGGTGCGAACCGCCAGGATACCGACGGAGGCACGTCGCCTCTCGCACTACAACCCTAACTGGAGAAATGGCTATGACTGATGTGGGAATGAGCACTTATCTCACCCCTGAGGAAGCCAAGGAGTTTCACAAACTCTTTATGTTCTGGTTCGCGGCTCACACCGGGATCGCCCTCGTGGCGCACTTCCTTGTGTGGAGCTGGCGTCCCTGGATCGGCTGAGCAAGGTCGTTGCCGCCCG
>JBMSNZ010000003.1:0-46713 GCA_049421965.1 Erythrobacter sp. | reverse complement strand
CGGGCGCGGGCCAGCCGGTCGCGGAAGCGCGCGTCATGCGCCACCGCGCCATTGACGCCGGAGGGCTGGGTGCGCGCCAGCTGCTCCAGCCGGTCGATGCTCTGCAGCAGGCGCGGGGCATAGCACGATCCGCCGCGCTCGTTTTCCAGCAGGAACTTTGCGATGGTCCAGCCCTGGCCCTCTTCGCCGATTCGGTTCTCCACCGAAGTCACGGCATCGGTGAAGAACACCTGGTTCACTTCGTGATCGCCCGACATCGAATAGATCGGAGTAACTTCCACCCCGGGCTGATCCATCGGGATCAGCAGGAAGGTGATGCCCTGCTGCTTCTTCACGGTGGGATCGGTGCGCACCAGCGCAAAGATCCAGTCGGCGTGATGGGCATGGGTGGTCCAGATCTTCGAACCATTGACGACATAGCAGTCGCCTTCCAGCCGGGCCGATGTCTTGAGCGAGGCAAGGTCGGAGCCCGAACCTGGTTCCGAATAGCCCTGGCACCAGTAATCCTCGCCCGAAAGGATGCGCGGCAGGAAACGCGCCTTCTGTTCGGGCGTGCCGAATTCGCAGATCACCGGGCCAACCAGCCGCAGGCCCAGGATCGAGATCGATGGTGCACCGGCCAGCGCGCATTCCTTCTCGAAGATGAACTTCTGCGTCGGGGTCCAGCCGGTCCCGCCGTCTTCCTTGGGCCAGTGATAGGCGACCCAGCCCTTTTCATAGAGCGTGCGGTGCCATTCCATGCCGATATCAGGCTCGACGAACACGCCGGGCGTGCGGCGTGCACCGTCGCGCAGCCGGTCAGGCAGATTGTCCTTCAGGAAAGCGCGCACTTCCTCGCGGAAGGCCAGGTCCTCGCTCGAAAATTCCATATCCATCGTTCTGGCTCCTTCCTGCGCTCAGTCTCTCATGGCCCAGGCGATGCCCCGGCGCAGCAGGTCGTAGTAAACGTCGTAGTTCCAGGCGCACATTTCCTTGTGCGGGTAGAAATCGACCATACCGGGCAGGTCGTAATGCCCGCGGCAATGGCCCAGCGTATTGTAGACAATCCGGCCCTTGCCGATGTCGCGGGTGTAAAGGATCGGCACCGTGGTCTTGTCCCACTGGCCGGCCGTGAAGCCGGTTGCCTCGCCTTCGAATGTGGTCTGCATCAGCGTGTCGATCGGCGCGGTGGTGTGCGACAGGTAGAGTTCGTCGACCACGTCGAAATCGCCGATCCCGCGGGTGAATTCGTGATCGTGGTTGACCACTTCGACCCGGAACGGGCCGATCGGCGGGTGCGCCTTGAACTGGGTGCCCAGCATGTCCATCACGTCGGGCCGGTCATCGGGCGCGTCGACCAGGCCGCTTTCGGTGAACACCAGGATCGAATTGGTGCCGTGCAGCGCCAGCCATTTGCCGCCCGCTTCCACCCAGGCGCGCAGCTGGGCGGCCTGCTCGCGCGTCGGCATCAGGTCGCAGGTATAGGTTACCAGGAACCGGCAGTGATCAAGCCGCTCCAGCCCCGAATAGTCGCAGGCGACCGTGGTGCGGATATGCGGATGTTCGGCCAGCAGCCGCAGCAATTCGAGCCGCGGGTGGTCGATGTCGTGATACTTGCCGGCGGCAATGAAATGCGCGTCGATCCGCTTGGCAGGTTGTTCTCCCATCGTGCTTGCTCCTGCCCTGTCAGCTGCGGATGCTGCCGCCGCCATCGACGGTGAAGTCACAGCCGGTGGTGAAGCTCGCCTCGTCGCTGGCGAGGAACACCACTGCGCGGGCCACTTCCTCCGGCTCGCCGATGCGGTTCATCGGGTGGGTGGCGGCGAAATTGGTTTCGATGTTCTCGGGCGTGTCCGCGCCTGAAAACTTGTATCGGTTGTACATCGGGGTGCGGATCGCGCCCGGATGGACCATGTTGGCGCGGATCGGCACGCCGCGCGCGGCGCAATCGAGCGCGACCGAGCGGGTCAGGCCGAGCAGGCCCGCCTTGGACGCGCTATAGGCCGCCACGAAGGCCGCGGCCCTGATCGCGATCATCGAACCGATGTTGACGATGGCGCAAGGCTCGCCGCTGGCTTCCATCGCCGGGATCGCCGCGCGCATCCCGTAATACGGCCCGTTGAGGTTGATATCGATCGTGCGCTGCCACACGTCGAGCGTGCCGTCGACAACGTTACCGGGTTCGGAGATGCCGGCGATGTTGCACAGCACGGTCAGCTTGCCGAAGCGCTCTACCGTGGCGGCAACCGCCTTGTACCACTGGTCAAAGTCGCGCACGTCAAGCTGGAACGCCGCGGCATTTTCCCCGAGCTCGCGGGCCAGGTCGTTCGCCTTGTCGATCTGCAGATCGCACAGCATTACGCTGCCGCCTTCGGCAACGATCAGCCGCGCGACAGCCGCCCCGATGCCTTCCGCACCGCCCGTAACCAGCGCCACCTTTCCGCTCATCCGCCCCATCGCGAACTTCTCCTCAACGCTGCAGGATCGCGACCGCGCTCAGCCCCGGCGCACCATAGACGTGGCTGTAGCCTGTCTTTGCGCCTTCGACCTGGCGTTCGCCCGCCCGACCGCGCAACTGCTGCACATTCTCGTAGACCTGGCGCAGGCCCGACGCGCCGATCGGCTCGCCGCAGGCCAGGCAACCGCCATCGGTGTTGATTGGCAGGCGCCCGCCGATCTCGGACCAGCCATTGGCCAGCCATTCTTCCTGCTCGCCATCCTTGCAGAAGCCGTTTTCGGCCATGTGCATGATCTCGGCGCCGCTTTCGGTGTCCTGCAGCTGGGCCACGTCGATATCTTCGGGACCGATCCCGGCACCCTCGAACGCGGCCTTGGACGCGAGCACGGTCGGCTTGCCGCCTTCCTTCACACTCACTCCGGCCTGGAACACTTCGAAACTGTCAGGCGGGCGGGTCTTTACCGCTACCTTGGCGATTTTCACGCCATCGGCGCCCAGTTCGCGCATCTTCTTCTCGCTGGCCAGGATCAGCGCCACCCCGCCTTCCGACGGCGAGCAGAACATGTATTTGGTCAGCGGATCATTGATCATCGGCGCGTTCATGATCGTGTCGAGATCGACCGGGCTGCGCCGCCACGCATGAGGCGTGATGGTGCCGTTGCGAAACGCCTTTTCCGCGACCCGGCCCAGCGTGGTGCGGCTGATCCCGTGCAATTGCATGTAGCGCTGGATCTTGAGCGCGAAGAACTGCGTGGTCAGCATCATGCCGGTCTGGCCGTACCATTCGGGCAAGCCGTAATCGCGCGGCTTGGCGTTGAAGGCACCGCGCGGGTGCTTGTCGAAACCCACGGCCAGCGCAAGGTCGTAGAAGCCCGAAGCGATCGCCATTTGCGCGGAAACCAGCGCGCTGCCGCCGGTGGCGCAGCCATTGGCGACATTGGTGAAGGGCAGGCTGGTGAGCCCCAGCTCGTTGACCATGATATCGGCGCTGCCACCTGCGGCCGAACCGCCGTAGGCGCACTCGATATCGGCCCATTCGAGCCCGGCGTCCGCCATCGCCTCGCGCACGGCAAAGACGCCCTGTTCGCGGCCCGAACGGCCATCGGTCCGGCCGAAAGGATGGATCCCCGCGCCGATGATATAGACGTCTTCGCTCATGCCGTTTTCTCCGGGCGGAAGGCAAAGGTGCAATGGGTGTCGCTGAACGGCACGATGCAGAATTGCATCGGCATGCCCAGCCTGAGATCCTCGAGCCTGGCATCCACGATCCGGCTCTCGACAATCACTTCGCCGGGCAATTCGACATAGCCGAGCAGATAGGGCACGAAATCGGGAGGGCCCTGGCCTTCGCCACTGCCCCAGCCCTCGAACGGCTCCTTGGGCAGGAATTCCTGGCTGGTCCAGCTCCACAGCTTGCCCTTGCGCGACAGCTTGTACGGCTCGACATCCTTCGCTGCATCGCCTTGCGGCATCGGGAATACGATCTCGCCCGACGGCAGCCTGCCCCCCATCAGGTGGGGTTCCGGCCCTTCGCTCCACAGCGCCGGATCGACTGGCTTAAGTGCAATCATACCGCCCCCTCACGCCGCTGCGGCATACTCGACCAGATTGGCATCGACATCGCCGAACAGCCGCATCAGCAGCAGCACCCGCTTCATCGCATGGCCGATCGCCAGTTCGTCAGTGATGCCCATGCCGCCATGCATCTGCACCGCTTCGCGCGCGATGTGGTCGGCGGCTTCGCTGATATAGGCCTTGGCGCCCGCAGCCGAACGCTGCCAGCCGCGCGCATCCGCCGGATCGGCCAGCGCGGCGCGATAGAGCATCGAACGCGCCTGCTCGATCCGCGCATAGCAATCGACCAGCCGATGCTGGAGCGCCTGGAAGCTGCCAATCGGCACGCCGAACTGTTCGCGCTCCTTCACATAGCGCAGCGTGTCGTCGAGCAGCCGCTGCCCCAGTCCGGCCATCTCGGCGGCGGCCACCAACCGCACTTCAGCGACGATCTGGTCCAGCGCGGCTTCGTCCAGTTCAAGCTTGCGGCCCGCCGAAGTGGCCACGCGGGTCAGCCGCACTTCGCCGGCCATGCTGCCATCGGCCAGGCGATAGCTGCGCACCTCCAGCCCTTCGGCATCACGCGGCAGCAGGTAGAACTCGGTAGTCTCGCCAGCCCTCGCGCTGACGATGAAATGGTCAGCCAGCGCGGCGCCCAGCACGAAGGTCTTCTCGCCGGTGATGGTGCCACCTTCCACACGGGTCTGCTTGGGCTGCAGGCTGTAACGCTGGCTACGCTCTGCCCATGCGAAAGTCACGAAGCTGGTGCCGGCCAGCACGCCTTCGAGCGCTTCGAGCGCATTACCCGCTGCCAGCAGCCGCGCTGGAAGCACGCCGTTCTCGAGCCACGGGTCAGGCGCATTGCCGCGCCCCACTGCTTCGCCCACCAGCGCCAGGTCGAGCGGCGAACCACCCATCCCGCCAGCCTCCTCGCTCGCCGCTAGCGCGATCAGGCCAAGTTCGGCGAGGTCGCGCCAGCGCGCCAGGTCATAGCCGCCGGTATTGGCGCGCAAGCGTCGCCGCGCTTCGACATCGATCGGCGCGGTAAAACGCTCGACCGTGGCGCGGAACAGTTCCTGCTCTTCGCTGAGATCGAAATTCACTGCGCGCGCCTCGTGAAGGTGATCGGCAGGCGGGTAACGCCGCGCAGCAGGATGTTGGGCAGGATCGTGATCCCGCCTTCATCGGCCACTGCGAAATTGTCGAGCCGCTCGAGCAGTTCGTCAAAGGCGACGAACATTTCCTTGCGGCTCAGCATGTTGCCTACGCACATATGCGGCCCCTTGCCGAAAGCGAGATGCGCGCGTGCGTTCTGCCGCTCGACGTCGAACTTGTCCGGATCGGGGAACCGGGCCGGGTCGCGGTTCGCCGCGGCATAGCGCAGCTGCACCATGGCGCCGGCCGGGATGTCCACCCCGCCCAGCTGGGTGTCTTCCTTGACCAGCCGCCACATGCCGGCGGTGGGGGTTTCGAAGCGCAGCGCCTCTTCCACCATGTTCTGGATCAGCTTGGGGTCGCGCCCGCCGGCAGCAGCCACGGCCTTGGCCATCTGGTCGGGGTTGCGGATCAACTGCAGCAGGCAGCCGGCAATGGTGGACGTGGTGGTTTCGTTACCGGCCACCATGAACTGCTGCATGATCGACATGATCTCTTCGTCGGTCAGCGGGGTTTCGCCTTCGACGCGCGCCTCGACCAGGTCGGTCAGCAGGTCGTCGCCGCCATTGGCGCGGCGATCGTCGATCTTGCCTTTCATGTACTTCTGGTAATCGACGAAGGCGCGGGCGCATTCGAGCTGCCGTTCGCGGCTGACCATCTGGCTGAAGCGGTCAACCGCCGCGTCGGACCATTCCTTGACCTGCTTGGGATCGTTGTCGAGGCCGATCTGCTGCGCGATCATCGCCACCGGCAGGGGAATCGCGAAATCCTCCACGAAATCGCCGCTGCCCTTGGCGGCCATGGCCTCGATCAGCTCGATCGACTTGGCGCGCATGTCGGCTTCGATCGCGTTCACGCGCGGGGCCGAGAAGGCAAGGTTCACCAGCTTGCGGTTGCGCGTGTGGACCGGGTGGTCGGCAGTGAGCAGCGTGGGAGGATTGTCCCAGCCTTCGGCCAGGATCGCGCGGATTTCCTCGTCATCGGCACCCATGGCCGATGTGAAATCGTTCGAGAACACCTCGGGCTTGGCGGCGGCTTCGCTGCACAGATCGTAACTGTAGACGACATAGGTGTTCATCGCCGGGATGTGTTCGATCTTGACCCCCGCCGCGTGCACGGCGCGGTAGTGATCGAACGGATCGATCAGCGTTTCCGGCGCAAACATATTGCCTTGCGGCTTGTTCATCGGTGCAGCTCCAGCAGTCCCTATTCTTGATCTTTCACACTAGCGCCGGGCAGGCCGCAGGCGCATTGCTTGAAAGTGTTAGGGAACCGGAATGCGGGCAGCCTCCGGCCTATCCAAAAGGCGAGTCCAGGCGCTTTAACCGCCGCCGAATTCGCGCTGGAACTGGCCCATGTCGAAATAGTCGCGCCAGGCCTTGATCCGCCCGTCGCCATCGATCTCGAAGGTGCCCATCACTGGCAGCGCGGCGCGGCGCCCATCCTTGAGGATGAAGGCATCGGTGCGTTCGGTCAGCACGGTGCTGCCGTTCGCGGCGATCGCATGGACTTCCCATTCGCAGCGATCGACCGGACCCATGAAGCCCGCTACTGCCGCCCGCATGATGGCCACCCCCACGATCGGTTCCATCGGGATGTTGTGCCAGGTCACATCCTCGGCGCACAGCGCATACATCGCTTCGAGATCGCCGCTGTTCCAGTGGCCGATAAAGGCCTGCACAGTTTCGGTCGGGGTCATGGCTGTTCTCCTGCAGTAAAGCGAAGCGCGTTGGCGAGAATGCGCTGCACCTCGCGATTGGCGTAGGTATCGGGTCCGTCGCCGAACTGGAGATAGACCAGCGGCGCAGCGTCGACCACTTTCCACCAGGCCACTAGGTTCGAGCCTTCGGGGTGCTCCCATCCCTTGTTGCTGAACATCTCGCCCGCCACCGCACTGGCGGCGGAGTAGAAATTGCCGCGTATGAAAGCGTGGTCTGCGCGTAGCAGCGGATGCACCACAGATTCGTCGATCGGGCAGAGATAGAGCTCGTCAGTTACCGGGAAGCTCGCCGGCAGGCCCGCCGTTACCGGGTGATCGGCCACCACTTGCGCCGCATAGCGCACATCATGGCGATAGCCCGAATCGGGCACCGCGGCACCGTGCCATTCCCCCGCCTGGTAGAAAAAGCGACCGCCCAGCATGTCCGCCCATTCGGGCCATTCGGCCCAGCCCGCCAGTGCGTGATGCATCGCCACTGCGCCCTTGCCGGAGGCGAAGCGCCGCTTGAGCGCGGCCTTGAATCCGTCTGACGGCGGGCGGGCGCTAACCTTGCCCTCGCCGAAAG
Organism: Erythrobacter sp.; assembly: GCA_049421965.1. Lineage (GTDB taxonomy): Bacteria > Pseudomonadota > Alphaproteobacteria > Sphingomonadales > Sphingomonadaceae > Erythrobacter. The sequence goes on along the minus strand of JBMSNZ010000003.1, from coordinate 39,282 downwards.
TGTAGCCGGCCATATCGTAGAACAGCAGCGCCGCAGCCTCGTCGGCTGCGCCGGCCGCAACTGCTTCCTCGGCCTCAGGGTGGACCAGGTGGACCACCCGCCAACCGCCCAGCGCCCGCGCCACCTCCGCCAGCAAGTCCTCGAACGGCCCCGCTTCGTAGGGATGCCCGCCAGACAGGACGAGCAGATCGGGCATCAGGCGATCTTGAGGATCATCTTGCCCTGGTTCGTCCCCGCGAACAGGCGCATGAAGCTGTCATAGGCGTGCTCAAGCCCTTCATCGATCTGCTCGTCGATGGTGAGGCGGCCCTCGGCAGCCCACTGGCCCATCTGCACCGCGCCTTCGCCGAAGCGCTCGACATAATCGGCCACCAGCAGGCCGCGGATCTGCGCCCGCTTCACGATCAGCTGCCACAGATTACGCACGCCGCGCGGCTCGGTGTTGTATTCGCTGATCAGGCCGCACAGCCCCACCCGGGCATGGAGGTTGAGGTTCATCAGCCCGGCATCAAGGATGATCCCGCCGACATTCTCGAAGATCACATCGACGCCGTTCGGCGCGGCTTCGGCAATCGCGCGGGTCAGCGCCGCCTCGTCTTTGCCCTTATAGTCGATCGCCGCGTCAAATCCGTATTTCTGCGTCAGGCGGGCGCATTTCTCCGCTCCACCGGCGATGCCGACCGCGCGGCAGCCCTTGATCTTCGCCAGCTGGCCCACCAGCGAACCGACCGCGCCGGCTGCGCCGGTCACCAGCACCGTTTCGCCCTCCTTGGGTTCGCACACTTCAAGGAAACCGAAATAGGCGGTCATGCCGACCGCGCCGAAAATCGAGAGGTAGTTGGTCACACTGGGCACCAGCGCGGGATCGATCGGCTGAGTGAAACCGCCCGACTGGCTGACCGAATAGTCTTCCAGCGCATGCAGCCCCATCACCCACTGGCCTTTCTCGAAGCCGGCCGCGCGGCTTTCCTCGACCACGCCGATCGTGCTGGCGCGCACCGGTGCGTCGATCGGGATCGGCGGCATGTAATTGCCTTCGGCATCCATCCAGCCGCGCATCGCCGGATCAAGCGAAGCGTAATGGTTGCGGATCAGGAACTGCCCTTCGGCCAGCTCGGGCGTGGGTTCGGTGACGAGTTCGAAATCCTCGCGCACCGGTTGTCCGGCGGGGCGCCGCCGGAGGAGAAAACGCCGGTTGTCGGGCATGTCTGGTCCTTCGCTCTTTTCCGTTCAGGCGGCTTCGATCCGCACCGGGATTGCGCTTTGCAGCGCCTGGCCGGTGATCGGATCATAGTCGACCTCGTCGCTCGTGAGGCGGTTGGTCGAACCGCCCACTTCGCGCACGTTATGCTTGCCCGCTTCGCTGTCGCCAAAGGCATGCGCCATCGAGATCAGCCCGCGGCGTACCCGGTCGCTCGCTTCCGCCACGCCGTGGATGGTCGCATGGGCAGAGGAAATGGCGATGATGTCGCCATCCTTCAGCCCGCGCTCTGCCATGTCGTCGGGGTGGATATAGGCCGGATTGGTGGTGACCTTCTGGCCCAGGTTCTTGAGCGGCTGCCCGATCGAATTGAAGCGGTGCTTCGAGCGGCGCGAGATCAGGCGGAAATCGAAACCGGCCGCGCGCGCGGCATCGGCGCCGTATTTCTCGAGCTGCTGGGGCATGGCGCCTGCAGCCAGGTTGAAGCGATTGTGCGATCCGGGATCGCCCGCCTCGACCAGTGGGTGCAGCTCGTCATAGATCACGGCCGCGCCGCCCGCCCTGCGCGCATCGGCCCGCACCTTGCTCGGCGGCACAAGGCAACCTGCGGTCATCAGGTCGAGGAACACTTCCTTGCTCGGGGGCGTGTCGCCGTCCATCGGCAGTGGTCCCCCCGCGAGGTTGATCTGCAGGCCGAGGTGCTTGGCGAGGTGCCAGAACATCTCGTATTCGTCGATCACGTCGCCGGGCGCCTGCGCCAGTGCTTCGGTGTAGCGGGCATAGGCGCGCTCGTGCCACCATTCTGACAGATTGGTGATGTCCTCGCGCTCGAGGCACTGCTTGGGCGCCAGTACCACATCGGCGCGTTTGGCGCTGGCGCTCATCCACGGGTCAACCTGCACGAAAAGTTCGAGATCGTCGAGCGCGCGGCGCATCTTGAGCTGGTTGGGGAAGCCCACTTCGGGGTTGCCGCCGACCGAGATGAGCGCGCGGATCTGCCCTTCGCCCGGGGTCAGGATCTCGTCAGCCATCACGTTGCAGGGCATTTCGAACATCAGCTGGCCGAGGCCGCGGAACCGGCTCTTGGCCATGCCCGGAGCGCCGAACATCGGCACTTCGTCAGCCACCTGTGCCCGGGTCGCCATCCGCGGCGATGTGAACACGCGCGGCGCGCCGGACTTCTCACCTTCCTGCTTGAAGCGTGCGCAAATGGTGTTGAGGCAGGTCGCAAGATACTCGGTCAGCGTGCCGTTGCCGGCCATTTCGGGGCCGGTCCCGGTTACCGCGCAGCCCTTCGATCCGCCCGCGAACATGCGCGCTGCACGCACCAGTTCGTCCTTGTCCACCCCGGCACGTTCTGCCGCCACTTCGGGCGTGAACTTCGCCACGGCTTGCTTCAGCTCCTCGAAGCCGTCGACATGCGCCGCCACGAAATTGCGGTCATAGAGCTCCTCGTTGATGATCACGTTGAGCATCCCTGCCAGCAGCGCGGGATCCTCACCCGGCTTCACCGGCAGATAGATGTCCGCCAGCAGGCCCACTTCGGCGAGCCGCGGGTCGGCCACGATCAGCTTCAACCCTTCCTTCTTGCGGTCGCGGATGCGCTTTGACGGGCTGAACGGCGGTACGCCGCCGACCGGCGCGTAGTGCGACACGATCGGATTGTTGCCGATGAACAGCGCGACGTCGGCTTCGGAGAAATTGTTCACGCCGCCTTCCCACTTGCCGTAGCGCGCGGTGGTGAACACCTTGGCCGGTTGGTCGAGCGTCACTGACGTGAAGAAATGCTTCGTGCCCACCGCTTGCGCGAAGCTGTAGGAAGCGACCCAGGCGGCGCTGTTCTGGTAGCCGCCCGAGCCCATGAACACCGCCACGCTGTCTGGCCCGTATTTGTCGATGATGCGGCGCAGTTCGCCTGCGACATGCGCCAGCGCCTGGTCCATCGGCGTTTCGCGGAACTCGCCGCTATCGTCGCGCACCAGCGAGTGGTGCAACCGGTGCTCGGCATTGTGCGAATCGGGCAGCTCGCGCCCTTTCATGCAGGTATAGCCGCCATATTCCGGATCGTCCGGATCGCCCCGCACGGCCTTCACCTTGCCATCCTCGATATCCACCAGCATCGCGCAGTTCGCATGGCAGAAACGGCAAAAGGTCCTGTGTGTCTCGACACCCATCGAAGCTCTCCTTTGTCGGCAGTGAAGATACCAGAGCCGCCCGTGCCAGCGACTGACACTTTTGGCCGTGGCGAGGCGCAGCGCCTCGCAGCATTAGCCTGCGCAACATTTTGCCAGCTGGAGTAACGCCATGCCCACCACCACCCGCCAATGGCTTCTTAACGGTCACCCGCGCGGTCGCGGGATCGAGGATGGCGATTTCCGCCTGGTCGAAACCCAGCTGCCCGACCCCGGCCCCGGCGAGATGCTGCTTGCTACCCGCTACCTCTCGTTCGATCCGGCGCAGAAAGGCTGGATGGAGAACATCGCCGACTATGTCGCGCCGATGGCGATCGGCGATGTAATGCGCGGCAGCGGCATCGCCGAAGTGATCGAAAGCAACGGCGGGCGGTTCCAGAAGGGCGATCTGGTGTTCGGCACCACCGGCTGGACCGAGCATCTCGTTACCGACGGGCGTGACCTCACCAAGGTTGAAACCGAACTTTCCCCCACCGCCGTGCTGTCGGTGCTCGGCACCACCGGCGTCACCGCCTATTGCGGTCTGTTCAAGGTGGGCAAGCCGGTCGCGGGCGATACCGTGCTGGTTTCGGGCGCAGCCGGGGCAACCGGCTCGGTGGTCGGCCAGCTGGCCAGGATCGCCGGCTGCCGCGTGGTCGGCATCGCCGGCGGCGAGGACAAGTGCCGCTGGCTGGTCGAGGAAGCGGGCTATGACGCAGCGATCGACTACAAGGCGGGCGACGTGAAGGCGCAGATCCGCGAGCAGTGCCCGCGCGGAGTGGATGTGATCTTCGACAATGTCGGCGGGGCGATCCTCAACGACATGCTGGCCAATATTGCCACCGGCGCGCGCGTGGTGATCTGCGGCGGGATCAGCCGTTACGAATCGGGCGGCACCCCAGTTGGCCCGGGCAACTATTTCAACTTGATCTTCCGCCGCGCCACCATGGCGGGCTTCATCGTGCTCGATTGGGCCAGCGAGTTCCCGCAGATCCGCAAGCGGCTCGAAGGCTTCGTCCAGCAGGTGAAGCTGCGCTACCAGGAAGACATCCAGCACGGTTTCGAGAACGCGCCGGAAACGCTGAAGCGGTTGTTCGTGGGCAAGAACCGCGGCAAGCAGATGCTGAAGCTGTAGAGCTCAGCCGCGCCGCAAATCTTCGGGTGTGTTGACGTTCATGAGCGGCGGTTCGATCACGAACTGCCGCGCGTCGACGCTTTCAGCCCAGCCATAGAGCGAGCGTCCCCCGCCGCCGATATAGGTATCCAGCAGCGTCGCCAGCGGGGCAGGCCATATCCCGACGACCGGCTGCTCCTTCACGATCGCGGGGCTGAGGCCCGCGTCGCCGCCGGTGAGGGCTTTGGCCAGCGTAACCGGCAGATTGGGTATGTCACAGCCCGAACTCAGCACCGCTTCAAAGCCGTTGGCTTCCGCATGATGCAGCGCCGCATTGAGCCCGGCCAGCGGGCCGAGCGCGCCCTCGGGCCGGTCGGGCAGGCAATCGAAGCCGCTCTCCTCGCGGCCGCACACCACCAGCCCCTGGCATTGCGCGGCCAGCGCGCGTCCGACCAGGTCGATCAATCGCTGGCCGTGGTAACGGGCATAGGCCTTGTCGCTGCCGAACCGCCGCGACTGCCCACCGGCAAGGATGGCGCCCAGCAGCTTCAGGAGCGGCGATCCATCAATCGAACGACTCGGTGGCCTGGCCCTGGTCGTTGTAGACCGGGCCTTCGCGGTCGACGCGATACTTCTTGCTGGTCGCAGCGGTCAGGCCGAACTGGCCGATATGGTCGCGCATCCCGATATAGGCGGGGTCGCGGAAATGCGCGGCCAGCGCTTCCTCGCTTTCCCATTCCTCGAAGACGTTGACCCGTGCCGGATTGTTGAGATCGGCGCTCCAGTCGTAATGGATGCAGCCGTTTTCAGCGAGCGCCGCGTCGATCCACTTCTGCGCGCTCCTCAGCGCTTCGTCGCGCTGCGCGGGGTCAAGGTCGATCTGGGCGGAAATGAGGATCTTGGCCAATTTGCTTACTCCTTCGGGAGGTGTTCGGCGACGATGCGGAAGATGCGGCTGGTGAAGCGCCATTCGCCATCAACCTTCTTGAGCTCGTCTTCGTAGAGCCCGCCGACATGCCGGGTCGGGCCCTCTTTCGGCTTGAGGATTTCCTGCGTCTGCACCCGGCTCCGGGCGGTGTCGCCGGTGACCTCGATCATGCAGGGCACGCACTGGAAGCTGACCGCGTCGAGCCCACTCATGGCCTGTTTCCAGAACCCGACAATGGCGTCCTTTCCGTCCACTTCATGGCCCATCAGGTTCCAGTGGGCATCGTCGGCCCAGACAGTGGCCCAGGTTTCCGCGTCGATCCGCACCACGCCATCGGCATAGGTGCCGTTGAGCTCGGCAATCGCCACGCGGTCTTCGATAGGTCCCTTGAACATGCGGTTCTCCCCAATTGTTGCCTGCCTATCCGATGCTGTGGCGGGCGGGACAATGGACACTTTTGGGAAGGGCGCAGGGCGCGGCGGCAGCCTATGACGATGGCTGACGAGAAACGCGCAAGAGCGTCAACACGGGAGTGAGATATGGGCCTGCTGCAAGGTAAGAAAGCGGTCATTCTGGGAGCCGCCGGCACAGACAATATGGGCCAGGTCACGGCCCGGCTGTTCGCGGCGGAGGGCGCCGAAGTGCTGGTGGCGGGCCGCAAGGAAGGCCCGCTCAAGGCGATCGCCGAGGAGATCGGTGGGCACTATGCGTTGTGCGACATCAGCAGCCACGCCGAGGTCCAGGCGCTTGCCGCCACCGCCAGCGCGAAAATGGGCCGGGTCGATGCGGCGGTGAACTGCACCGGCTGGGGCCTGCTCGCCAATCTGCTGGAAACCACCCAGGAGCAGCTCGACCAGATCGTGGCGCTGCAGTTCAAGGGCGTGCACCATTTCCTGCAGGCTTTTGTCCAGGTGATGAAGGACCAGAGCCCGCAGGGCGGTTCGCTGATCTCGCTGTCATCGGCCACCACCAAGGCGCTGATCAACAACCACGCCGCCTATATCGGCACCAAGCGTGGCGCCGAAGCACTGATCGAATGCGTGGCGAACGATTTCGGGCAATACGGGATCAAGGCCAACACCGTGTCGCCCGCCTTCACCGAAAGCCCGATGACCTCGGAAAGCTTCAAGGTGCCGGGCCTGGTTGATGCGTTCCTGCCGCGCTATCCGCTGGGTCGACTCAACACCAGCCAGGACGTGGCCGAAGCCTGTGCCTGGCTGTGCAGCGACCGCGCCTTCGTGACCGGGCAAAACATCCAGCCCAACGGCGGGCTCACGCTGCGCGGCAATCCGCAGGCGCGCGACATCGAAGCGGCGGTGGGCGCGGCGATGGCGCGGATGCAGGAAGGCTGAGCGCAGCCGTCAATACTGCGCGGTGCCGCCGTCCACGCTGATGGCGGCACCGGTGATGCCGCCGCCTTCCTTGCTGGCCAGCAGCAGCGCAACGGCGGCCACTTCCTCGATGGTGTTCGGACGCTTGATCGCCGCCTCCTGCGCGAACATCGCGATCATGTCGTCGAACTCCATGCCCATCGCCTTGGCGGTGGCAGGGCCGTTGTTCTTGATGATGTCGGTCACCACCAGCCCGGGGCAGATCGCATTCACGGTGATAGCTTGCGTGCCCACTTCGCGCGCGACCGATTTGGTCATTCCGATCACCGCGTGCTTGGCGGCGGTATAGGCGGCGAACACGCCCTTGCCGTGCTTGCCCTCGATCGAAGACATGTTGATGATTCGGCCGCCGCCCTGGGCGATCATGGTCTTGAGCGCCCGCCGCATTCCCCAGAACGTGGCATAGACGTTCCACTTCATCGCTTCGTCGAAGGTCTCGTCGCTGAGGTTGACCAGCGGCTGGAGATCGCCCGCGCCACCGGCGTTGTTGACGAGAATGTCGATCGTTCCGAAACGGGCGACCACCTGGTCGATGAAGCCCTCGACATCGGCCTGCTGCATCACGTCGCCAGCGACGAAAAGCACGCGGTCTGCCCCGAAACCCTTGGCGCCGAGCTCCTCGAGCACTTTCGCGCCCTTCTGCGCGTTGCGCGCGAATAGCGCCACCTTGGCGCCTTCGGCCAGATAGGCTTCGGCGATGCCGCGCCCAAGCCCGGCGGTGCCGCCTGTGATTGCCGCAACCTTGCCTTGCAGTTTCATGTGACTCTCCTTGCAGTGTCCTTTCACTAGCCTTGCAGATTTTGCGGCGCACCTCGCCAAAATGGAGGGTTGCTGTGCGCGGCTCGTGGTTCATGACTGCCGCGATGGAACAGATCGATGTGATCGTGCTGGGCTCGGGCGCTGCCGGAATGGCGGCGGCGCTCGCCGCGCATGAAGCGGGCGCGAAGGTTGCCCTGGTGGAACGGTTCGAGCGGGTCGGTGGAACCTCGGCGGTCTCGGGTGGGGTCATCTGGGTGGCGGACAATCCGCGTCAGCGGGCAGCGGGTATGCGCGACAACCGGGAGGATGCGCTGGCCTACTTCCGCAGCCTCGATCACGGCGATCTGGTGGACGAGACGCTCGAGGCTTTCGTCGATCGCGGCCCCGAAGCGCTTGAATTCCTGGAGAATATCGGCGCTCTCAGTGTGTCGCTGCTCGAAGGCTATCCGGATTACTATCTCGACCGGCCGGGCGCCAAGCCCGAGGGCGGGCGCGCTCTGGACCATGATCTGTTTGCGCTTGGCGAACTGGGCGAATGGGCCGGCCGCATCTACGCGATCGAGGAACTTAAGCCGATGATGCTGCGCGAAACCCCGCTCGGCGGTGGTACCGGCATCGTCCCGCCTGAAGAGATGCAACGCCGCATCGCCCACCAGGAGCGCGGCTTCGGCCAGGCGATGGTGGCACGCCTGCTCAAGGCCTGCCTCGCCCGCGGGATCGAACCGATGCTTGGGGTCGAAACCCGCGAATTGCTGCGCTCTGACGGGCGCATCACCGGCATCCGCGCGGTCCGAGAGGGGCAGCCGTTCGAACTCCACGCCAGATCGGGCGTGGTGATCGCGACCGGCGGGTTCGAATGGGATGCGGACAAGCGCCAGGCCTTCCTGCGTGGCCCGATGGATGCTCCGGCCAGCCCACCCACCGCGCGTGGCGGAGGGCTGGCGATGGCGATGCAGGCGGGGGCCAAGCTCGGCAATATGACACAGGCGTGGTGGGCGCCAACGCTGGTGGTGCCTGACGCGCCCTGGCCAGGCGGCGAACAGCGCGCCATGCCGGTGCTGATCGAACGCACGGTGCCGCACTCGATCCTCGTCAACCGCGCTGGCAAACGCTTCTGCAACGAAGCGGCCAACTACTCGGCGCTGGCAGGCGCTTTCCACGCCTTCGACCCGCAGAGCTACGACTATCTCAATGTGCCGGCCTGGCTGGTGTTCGACCAGAATTACGTTGATCGCTATCCTATCGGCCCGCGCCTGCCGGGCCAGCCGGTGCCTGACTGGGTGCTGCGCGCTGATACGCTGGCAGAGCTCGCCGGCAGGCTCGACATCGACAGCGCGACGCTCGAGGCCACCGTCGCCCGCTTCAACGGCCACGCTGCGGCCGGACACGATCCCGATTTCCACCGCGGCACCAGCGCCTATGACCATTTCTACGGCGACCGTTCGCGTAGCGGCACGGCGGTGACACTGGGCCCGATCGAGCGTGCGCCGTTCTATGCTGTCGAGATCCGCATGGGGCTGCTCGGCACCAACGGCGGCGCGCGTACCGATGGCGCAGGGCGGGTGCTGGGCCATGACGGACAGCCGATCGGCGGGCTCTACGGTGCGGGGAATGCGATCGCCTGCCCAACGGGCGGCATCTATGCCGGCGCAGGCGGTACACTCGGCCCGGCTCTCACCTTTGGCTATATCGCAGGGCGAAGCGCGGCGCGACGCGACAGCACCTGACCCGGATACTGGGCATGATCCGCGAGGGCGGGCGGGTTCAGGCCCGCGCCAGCCAGCGGTCGATCGTATCGTGGAAAAAGCGGACGCGGGCTTCCTGCCCGGCCAGGATGCCGCCGTCATACCCGCGCGAGCGCAGGCCCTTCTGCTGGTTCGACCAGATCGACACGTCCTGATCGATGCCCGGGCCGCAACTCAGTTCGCCCACCGCGCCGCGCAAGTGCTCGACCGGCGCCGTGCGGTCGACTTCCTGGCCCATCGAATAGCTGAAATAGCGGTCGTGCCCGTCGGGGAACCAGGTGAAATACCACATGTCGAACACGCAGCGTTCGGGGTCGGTCGGGTGCGGATCGGCGCGGAGCCAGATACAGCCATCGGGCTTCAGGCTGAAGCTGATGTTGGGGAAGATAGTAAAGTGGTAATGGTCGGTCAGCTGGTCGTCGTGGAAGCGGCGATAGTCGTATCCCTTGGCTTCGCCGTTCGCGCGCTTGGCTGATTGCAGCGCGCCGCGCATTTCCAGCGGGCGCTCGCGGAAGTGCTCGGGATCGAGCCCCCAGTAGCGCAGTTCGCGCTCCATCATCTGCAGCACGGTATCGGCATGGCCAGCGAGCGAGCGCGAGGGGCGTGAGCCGGGCATCAGCATGCGCGCATGGCCAAGAGGGGCGTAAAGGTCAAACTGGCACTCGCGGTAGCTCTGCTCCATGATAAAGCGGGTCTGCGGGTGAACGAAGGGCAGGTGATAGCTCTCGTTGAAATTGTCCTGCACGATCTTCCAGTTGAAGTCGCCGTCGAGTGTGACCCAATGGGTCCGGCGCATCTTCTCCATCTGGTAGCAATCGATCTGCGGCATCACCGGGCCAAGGTGCTCGGCCAGCGGCGCGGCGTCGGGATCCATGTTGACCCAGACGAAACCGGCAAAGGTTTCGCAGCGCAGCTGCTTGAGGGTCACGCGCCCGCACGGCGATCCGCCTGCGAAATCCTCGGGGCAGGGGACGAATTTGAGCCCGCCATCGGGGCTGAAGCGCCAGCCGTGGTAGGCGCAGGCGATCGCCCTCGAATGGCCCTGTTCAGCATCGACCAGGCGGTTTCCGCGATGCGGACAGACATTATAGAAGGCGCGGATCTGGTCATCGTCACCCCGCGTCACCAGGATCGATTCGCGTCCGATCTCGTAAGTGAAATAGTCGCCCGGTTTGGGGATCTGCTGTTCGAGCCCGCCGATCAGCCAGGCGCGGGTCCAGATGCCGTCCCATTCGGCCGCCATGAACTCCTTTGACCAGTAACGCTCGCCATTGATCGGGCGGTCCGACAGTGCGGGTTCGGGCTGCTTGCTGCGGTCGATCCGTGCGGGGTCGCGGAGAGTGGCCATGGCGTCAGCGCGTCTTTGGTTCGAATTCGATGTGGAGCTGCTTCAGGCTGCGCAGCAGGAAATGGGGGTGGTACGTGAAATCGTTCTTTCCATCTGCGAACCACATGTCCTCGAACCGGTCGACCACTGCGGTAAAGCCCCATGCCAGTTCGCGCCGGGCCAATGGCGCGCCGAGACAATGGTGTGTGCCCGAACCGAAGCCCATATGCGCGCCCGCCTTGGGCCGTTCGAGATCGATCTTCTCGGGGCATTCGAAGAAGCGTTCGTCGCGGTTGGCCGCGGCGAAGCGGACATTGATCAGTGCGCCGGCGGGCACCGGCATGCCCCCGATCTCGGTATCCTTGGCGCAGAACCGCATCAGGCTCTGCACCGGGCTTTCCAGCCGCACCACTTCCTCGACGAAGGTCTTCATGTAGCGTTCGGGATCGGACTTGAGCTTGTGCCACACATCCTTGTTTTCGATCAGCAGCTTCATGCCGGCTGCCAGCGCATTGGTGGTGGTCTCGCTGCCACCAACAAAGGTGTCCGCCATCATTTCGGCGTGGAGCTCGTTGTCGGTCAGAGTGCGGCCCCAACCCTCGATCACGGTGTTAACGAGCACGCTAATCAGCGAATCGTCGGGGTGTTCGCGCAGCCGCTCGAAGATCGGCTGGAAATAGTGCTGCGCCTCGATCTCGCGGTCCACCATCTCCAGCTCGAGTTCCTCGGGCAGCATCATCGAAATGCGCTGAAAGAAGGCATCGGTCCAGCGCTTGATCTGCCACATGTCCTCGCGTTTCGCGCCCATCTGTTCGCCGATGATGTAGAGCGGCAGCGGCACGCAGAACTGGCTCACCCACTCGCAGCGCCCTTCGGCCAGGAAGCCGTCGATCAGGTCATAGGCCAGTGTCTCGACCAGCGGATCGATTTCCTTGATGCGACTGGGCTTGAACGCCTCGTTGAACATCGCCCGCATCTGGCGGTGGTTGGGATCGTCACGCCCGTTGAGCGTGGGCGCCGGGACCCAGCCCTTTTCCTCGAACCTTGCGGCGACCTTCTTGGCGCGTTCGAGATTGTTGGTGTTGGTGCGATAGGGGGTGTTGCCCGCGCTGCTCGGGAAAGTCTCGGCATCGGTCAGCACCCGGCGCACATCTTCGTAGCGCGTCACCACATACATGTCGGTGCCCGGGATGCGATAGGCTGGCGCCTGGTCGCGTAGCTGCTTGTAGGCGTCATAGGGGCATTGCTGTAGCTGCGGGTCGAACAGGTTGATCGAAAGGTCTTCGCTTGCGGTGGCCATTGGCTGATGGTCCCTATCTTACCTGGATGGATGCCTGGCCCCAGGGGGCAATGGTTTCGGCTTGCCGGAACGCCTCAGGTAGTTCCTCCACCATCTTCCAGGTCGCCGCGAGCCGCCCGAAGCCGATGAAGAAGGCGCAGGTCATGCCCAGTTCGACGATCTGCGCTTCGCTGAAATGGCGGCGCAATTCGTCATAGACCGCTTCGTCCACCGCCAGATGGTCGGTTGCCATCAGCTCGCCATAACGGATCGCCGCCTTTTCTGCCGCTGTCAGGTTCTCGGCTTCCTGCGGCCGCTCGAGCGAGCACACCAGGCCTTCGTCGAGCCCGTCGGCCAGTGCATCGGAATAGCGGATCGCCATGCAGCTGCGGCACTGGTTGAAGAAGGCGATGCGCAGCCGCACCAGTTCCACCAGCCGCTCAGGCAAGTCGCGATTGAGCTTCAGCGCGCCCGCAAACTGCATCAGGCCCAGCGCCTGCTCGGGGCAATGCGCGAAGAAGCGCGTCAGGCCCTGTTCGAGATCTGTCAGCTTCTCGGGCTGGATCGCTGCGCGCAGGCGCGGATCCCATTCCTCGGGCGCAAGCTTGGCGATGCGGCTCATCCTGGTTCCTTCTGCGGGGTGGCCCGCCCTGCCAAAAACGCGTGTGGCTATCGGGCGCAGGCTGCGGCGATAGTGACGTGGCGGCAATTGGCGGTTTCGATAGAACACAACCCCACCAGCCGCGCGGAGAGGCGATGGCGGCACGGCACCCCAACCACGAATTGAGCCCGATGGCGTGCCCGCACGCGCTGGCCGATGTCGACCTGTTCGGCCCCGGCGCAGCCGAGCACTGGTATGAAGCCTACGACATCCTGCACGCTGAAGCGCCGGTGCTGCGGCTGCCGGGCGAAGGCCTGGCACCTGATCGCGATGCCTATATCCTGACCAAGCACGCCGATATCTCGCGCGTGGTGAAGGACTGGGCGCGCTTTCCGCCGCTGCTCGACCTGCTGGTCGCGCAAATCCAGCAATCGGGCCGGCTGGCGCGCGAGATGCCCGATCTCGATGCCATGGTGCAATCGATCGTGTCGCTGCGTCCGACACCCGAACTTTGGCGGGCGCACCGGCAGGAACTGACCGATCCCTGGGTCGGCCCCGGCGCGACCCGACACCGGGCGATGATCACCGCCCATGTCGATCACCTGATCGATCAGTGGATCGATAACGGCGCGAAAGATGCGGGCCGGATTGATTTCGTCGCGCAGTTCGCGCGCCCGCTGCCGCAACGGACCATGGCGAGCGTGCTGGGCTTCCCGCTGGAAGACATTCCCCAGCTGGAGATCTGGGGCAATGCGCAGGTCATGTCCTATGTCCACGGCTGCGGGCACAACAACATCCTGACGCCTGAACAGACGGCCGAGAAATTCCGCCTGCTTGCGGGCATGTCGGACTATGTGCGCGACAAGGTGCGCGAGAAGCGCCGCGCGCCGCAGGATGACATGATCAGCTTTCTGACCGAGGTCGAATACCAGGCGCTCGGCCGCAAGCTGACCGACGATGAGATCAATGGCGTGGTCTACGCCATGGTGATTGGCGGGCTTGAGACGACGCAGTATGCGCTGTGCGAGCAGGCGCAGCTGCTGTGCGAGCGGCCCGGGCTGTTCGGCCGCCTCAAGGCCGATCGCGAACTGATCCGCCCGTTCATCGAAGAAGGCATGCGGCTGCGCAGCCCGACCCAGGGCCTTTCCACCCGCATGTGTGCGCAGGACGAGGTGTTCCAGGGCGTGGCAGTGCCGGCCGGGTCCACCCTGCACCTGCGCTGGGGCGCGGCTAACATCGACCCCGACGAGTTCGAGGACCCGAAGGAACTCAAGCTCGACCGCAAGGCAGTGACCCGCCACCTCGCCTTTTCGGCCGGGCCGCGCGTGTGCCCGGGGGCCGGGCTCAGCCGGCTGGAACAGACCATCGCCTGGAACCGGCTATGCGACCGGCTGGCGCAATTCGAATATGCGCCCGGCAACACCTTCCTTCACCAGCCGGGCATCATGCTCGGCACGCTGGAACTCCAGCTCGACATCACCCCCGCCTGAGGAGAACCCAGAGATGGCCACATTGCTAGCGCACATCCGCATCAAGCCCGGCAAGGAGGCCAAGTGGGAAGCTATTATGGCCGACATGGTAGAACAGACCTTTGCCACCGAGGATGGCGTGGTGCGCTATGAATACTGGAAGGGGCAGGATGAGAATGTCTATTACTGCCTGCTCTCGTTCAAGGACAAGTGGGCCTTCTACTACCACCAGATGTCCGACCATCACGAAGGGCATGATTTTGCCGATGTGCTGGCCGACATCAAGCTGGAGTATGTCGACCCGGTGAAGGGGGCGGGTGGCGGGCTCGCCGAGACCGAAGACCCGGCGCTACCCGCCGATGCCGGCGACGCGATGCGCATCGCGCAGGAGCGGTTCCCGCTGAGCATTCCCGCCTGGTGGGCAGGGAGGGCCTGACGATGGAACAGGCGTTGCAGGAATTGCTCGACAAGCAGGCGATAACAGAACTCGTTGCGCGCTATTCGCGCACGCTCGACTGGCTCGACGATGAAGGGCAGGCGGGTTGCTACTGGCCCGATGCGGCGATCGATTACGGTTTCTTCAAGGGAACCGCTGCGGAATTCGTGCCGGTGGTCATGGCGGTTGAACGTTCGACCGGGCGACGCTGGCACATGCTCAATTCGCTGCAGATCAGGCTCACTTCGGATACGACTGCGATCGGCGAATGTTATGGCATTGCGGTTGGCCTGCGGCGCGAGGGCGATGCTCCGTACAAGGGCAACATGTACGGCGGGCGCTATCTCGACGAATACGAAAAGCGTGCGACGCCCGAGGGCGCTCAATGGCGTATTTCAAGCCGCCGCTACATCATGGACTGGACCATGCCGATGCCGGACCAGCCCGATGCCAGCCCGGTGGCCGAATTCCCGCTGCCGATGCTCGATCTCACGCAAAGCGGACACCCGGCCTATCGGCCGATGTAACAGCGAAAGTAAGGTCAGCCGGTTTCGGCGGGCGGATCCATATAGTCTCGGTAATAGGTCAGCTGGCCGCCTGCGACCTTGTAGATCCCGCAGCCCCCGCGCGAGCCCTCGGGTGTGTGCATTGTCCAGCGAGCCCAGCAGGCATGGTCGTCACCACAGATCTCGTCGACCGTGAAGTGGATCTTCCGCTCGCCCATTTCCTTGACCATGGTGGTCATGAAACCCAGGATCGCATCGCGCCCCTCGTGCCGGCCCCAGATCGGGTCTTCGACCACGGCATTCTCCGCAAACAGCGGAGCCAGCTTGGTGTAGTCCCCTTCGTCCTGGATGCGCCAGAACTGTTCGATCACTTGCTGTGCTTCGCCGGGCATCGAATCCTCCTTTGTCAGAGTGCGCAGTCTGCCATGCGGGCTGGCCGCCAGCCCCTGCGAAAACTGGCAAGGGCGGCCAGCCTGCAGCTGGGCTAGAAAGTAGCGGCAGGGCGGCAGCCCCAAGGAGACTGACGATGTCTACCACTCCCCGCGTATCCTCCGCAGTGGCGGGCGAACCGCCGCATTTCGGATCGGTGCTGGCACACCAGCCGGAACTGGCTGCCCGCTTCTTCGCGCTCTACGGGCGCTTCTGGGACAGCGACATATTGCCGGCACGGATCAAGGAAGTGGCGCGAATGCGCAACGCCCGCATCACCGAATGCGGGTTCTGCCGCCAGGTGCGGTTCGACAAGGCACTGGGTCAAGGGCTGGGCGAGGACGTGGTGGACGACATCACCGACGGCTATGAGACGTCGTCCCGCCTGACCGATGCGGAAAAGGCCGCGCTTAAGTTTACCGACGCGCTGATCCATGATCCCGCGCTGCTTGATGGCGATGCGCAGGCCGCATTGCGGCGCCATTTCACGCCCGGACAGATCGCCGAGCTGGGCCTTGGCGTCACGCTGTTCCTTGCGCTGGCGAAGGCGCTGATCACCATGGGGCTCGAGCCCGAAGCGATGGAGCGCACCGTGCTGCCGACCCCACGCCTGGCCGAGCTTGCCGCATGAACGGGCCGTTGGCAGAAGCGCTGGTCGCCGATCCGGTTCTGGCGAGCGACTATGCTTCCTTCCGTGCGGCAGCCGAGCGGGCGCTCGATCCGGCGCTGGTCGCGCTGGTGCGTCAGGCCATCGGCGAGGTACATGGCTGCGCGGCGGGGGCTGCTTCAGCGATCGACGAGGATGCGCTTGATCATGGCGCCCGCGCCTGCCTTGCCTATGCGCGGCGGATCCCGTTTGAACACACCGCCATTACGGATGCAGAAGCGCAAGCGGTGGTCTCAGCGCTGGGCGAAGCGGGCTATGTCGCTTTCTCGGTGATTGCCGCGCTCGCCGATGCCGAATGCCGCGCGGCGTTGGTCGACCTGCCGGGGCTGGTCGCGACGGCCTAGCTAAGGTGGCGGATCGGGTCCGTCCCGTCCCACCCTTGAGCTGCTTCGCGCACGAAGGCGTAAAATCCGGTCAGCGCTTCGGTCGGCTCATAGAGTTCGAGCATGTGGCCGAGGCTGTTGGTGGCATCGACAAACGCATAGCGCGTGCCGGTGGCGGTTTGCGATAACTGTGCCAGCGGCATGCTTTGGCGCGCAAGGTGCGCAATCGCAGTTTCGAGATCGTCGACCCAGATCGCCATGTGGTGCAGACCCTGCGCGCCGCTGCCCACTGGAAACATGTCATGGAAGGCGCTTGGATCGTCGCCGTGCTGCATCACGAATTCGACCATCACTTCGCCCCATTGGCCATAGGCACTGGAATGGTCATGGCGCACAGCCACGCCGCGATGCTCGCTCCAGCTGAGCGGTACATGCTCGAACACGAAAAAGGGGCCCGAGCCGAAGGCTGCATGATGCGCATGCGCGGCAGCGACGATGTCGGGCACGAACCAGGCGATCTGCCGCACCGGATGGCCCAGCGCCGCCATCTCAGTTCACCGCACGATCCTTGCCTTCCCAATAGGGCGCGCGCAGTTCGCGTCGCAGGATCTTGCCGCTGGGGTTACGTGGCAGCGCGTCGATGAAATCGACCGACTTGGGGCATTTGTAGCCGGCGATGTGCTGGCGGGCATGCGCGATCACTTCCGCTTCGGTCAGCTCTTCGCCTGCCTTGACGACGACGCAGGCCTTCACCGCCTCGCCCCACTTCTCGTCCGGGACGCCGATTACTGCCACATCGGCGACCTTGGGGTGCGCATAAATCGCGTTCTCGACTTCAGCCGGATAGACGTTTTCGCCGCCCGAGATGATCATGTCCTTCACCCGGTCGTGGATGTAAAGATAGCCATCCTCGTCGAGATAGCCGGCATCGCCAGTGCGTAGCCAGCCTTCAGAGTCGATCGTTGCGGCAGTCGCATCGGGGTTGTTCCAGTAACCGCGCATGTTCTTCGACGAACGGGTCGCGATCTCGCCCACCGTGCCTGCGGGAACCTCATTTCCGGCCTCGTCGATGATCTTGATCTCCACCCCGGGCAACGGGGTACCGACCGACCGCATCCGCGGGCTGCCTTCCGGCACATGGTCTTCCGGATCGAGCGCAACGATCGTGCCGCTGGTCTCGGTCATGCCGTACATTTGCACAAAGCCGCATCCGAGCACCTCGATCGCGCGCTTCATCAGCTCGAGCGGGATCGGCGATGCGCCATAGGTGATGTATTTGAGGCGACTAAAATCGGTTTCATGCACGCGCGGATGGTTGAGCAGGATCTGGATCGCCGCGGGCACCAGGAAGATCTTGGAGATATTGTAATTGGCGATCAGGTCGAGCGCCTGAGTCGGATCGTATTCGGGCAGGACGATCGAATTGGTGCCTGCCACCATGGTGCCGATCCCGGTACCGGTGCCGCTGATGTGGAAACACGGCATGGCCAGTAGGGTGACGTCGCCTTCGATCGGCTGCTGCCAGTCGCGCATCTGGTCGGCCAGTGAGGGATCGCGGCTCGACAGGATCGAACCATGCGTCATTACCGCGCCCTTTGGCCTGCCGGTAGTGCCGGAAGTGTAGAGCTGCAGGGCGTCGTCATCCAGCCCGACTGCGATCTCTACCGGCTCGCCGGAAAAACCGCCGCGCCAGGCGCGATAGTCCGGGCCCGTACAATCGGGTGCGTCGATCCCGATCACCTGCTTGACCCGCGGGGTCTCGCCGCGCACCTGATTGACCACGCCAGCAAAGCCTTCGCCGACAAACACCACCTCGGCCTGGCAATTGTCGATGATATAGGCGACTTCCGGCGGAGCGAGCCGCCAGTTCACCGGGGTCATTACCGCGCCCAGCTTCGCCGCCCCCAGCAACACTTCGAAATAGAGCGGGTGGTTCTTGCCGAGAAAGGCGACGCGATCGCCCTTCTTGACGCCCAGCGAGGCGAGCGCACGGGCGCAGGCATTGCTGCCGGCCTCAAGCTCGGCAAAGCTGATGGTTTCGCCGCCGAAAGTGAAAGCGATGACGTCGCCCTGCACACGTGCGTGTTCGCGCACGATGTCGCAGAACGAGCCGGGCTCGATCAAGGCATGTTCTCCCATGGCGGGTGGGTTTACGGTGCGCGCCGTGCCAGGCCATTGGCACAATTCATAGCGGCGTGCGGCGCGGCCTGCGCTAGGGTGACCGGCATGGACGATCGCGATATTCCGCATGGCTTCGAACCGGCTGGCTTCTCGCCCGGCTTCCTGGAACACGGCGGGCCCTATTACCTGCGCAGCAACCCGGAAGGGCCGCGAATAGTGGGCCTGCGGATACTGCCGCACCACATCAATTATCGCGATGCGGCGCATGGTGGGGTGCTGACGACGCTGGCCGATGTCGCGCTGAGCCACGCGGTCTATGATGCGGAGCGGCCGCACCCGGCAGTCGCGACGATTTCACTCACCACCAATTTCCTGCGCCCGGTCAAACTGGGCGACTGGCTCGAATGCCGGGTCGCGATCGACCGGATGGGCGGGCGCACTGCCTATTGCAGCGGTGCCATCCTTTCTGCCGGCGAAGCCGTGGCAACGATGACGGGGGCCTTTGCCGTCACGCGGCGCGACTAGCCGGAGCCGCGTCGCGCGGCCTTGCCGTGCCGAGCCGAGACGTCGGGTCAAACGGCGAAGGCAGAGGGGGCCGCGATGCCGGCTGCTGCTTCCATCGTCAGTTCCAGCGAGCGGATCCTGGCGTCCGGATCAAACGTGGCGCCCGCCACGATGATCTCGTCAGCGCCGGTTCGCGCCACGAAGTCGGCAATTTTCTTCCGTACCGTGGCAACACTCCCCACCGCTGCCGCCTGGCTCAGATGGTCGAGCATCGCCTGCGCCCCTGGCGGTAGCGTGTCGCGATAACCCGCGATCGGCGGTGGCAGCTTGCCGGGGTTGCCCGTGCGTAGCCGCACGAAACTTTGCTGCTGGCTCGACGCGAGCAGTTCCGCTTCGGCGTCGCTGTCAGCCACGAAAACATTCATCGCCACCATCACATGCGGCCGATCAAGCTGCTCTGAAGGCGTGAAGTCGCGGCGATAGAGCGCTAGCGCTGTATCAAGGTGGTCGGGCGCGAAATGCGCCGCGAAGGCAAAAGGCAGTCCAAGCCGTGCGGCCAACTGCGCGCCGAACAGGCTGGAGCCGAGCATCCAGAGTTCGATCGCCGCGCCGCGCCCAGGCGTGGCGGTAATCGGCAGGTCGAGATCGCCGGTAATCAGCGCGCGCAGTTCCAGCACGTCCTGCGGGAACATCTCGGCTGCCTGGTGCAGGTTCTTGCGAAGCGCGCGCTGCAACTCGGGCCCGGCGCCCGGCGCGCGCCCCAACCCAAGATCGATCCGCCCGGGGAACAGTGCGTCGAGCGTGCCGAACTGTTCTGCAATCTGGAACGGAGTGTGGTTGGGGAGCATGATCCCGCCCGATCCGATCCGGATCGTACTCGTCGCATGGCCGACATGCGCCAGCACCACCGAGGTCGCGCCGCCGGCGATGCCGTCCATGGCGTGATGCTCGGCGATCCAGAACCGCTGGTAGCCAATCTCCTCTGCCGCCCTCGCCAGTTCGGCAGTCGCCTGCATCGCTTCTGCTACCGAACCGCCTTCGCGTATGGGCACCAGATCGAGCACCGAAAGCCTGGTCATGGTTGTGGTCCCTCCTGCGCGGGTCTTTCAGGCGCCGGTCCCAGCTGGTCAAGATAGCGCTGTGCCGCTTGCGCTTCCTCGCTTTGCGGATCTGTTCCCACCACCGATTGCCAGCTTGCTCGTGCCGCTGCCTCGCGCCCGGCCAGCATGGCGATCACGCCCGCCTCCAGGCCCACTGCCGGGTCGAGCGGGGCCAGCCTCCCGGCTTCCTCGATCTCGGCCTGCGCCTCGGGGAGCCGCTCCATCCGACGTAGCAACGTGGCCAGCAGCAGGCGTGTCTCCGCATCCTGCGGCTGAAGATCGCGCGCTTCGGCCAAGCTCGCCTGGGCAGCCTCGAGTTCGCTCACTCCAACCAGGGCCCGCGCCCGGTCGAGCGCGATCAACGCCTGCAGGCTGCCCGCCTGCGCGGCAATCGCGTCGGCGCGCGCCGCATCGAGCAGCGCAATCGCCCCGGCCTCGTCCCCTGTCACCAGCGCGGCATTGCCCGCCATTGCGCCGAAGCGGGCGCGCAAGCGCGGGTCGTCCGGGGGAGTTTCCTGGCGCGCGGCGGTGAAGGCCGCACGTGCCTCTTCCCAGCGGCCCAGCCTGGTCGAGGCGAGGCCCAGACAATGGTTGGCGTAGACCCGTTCGCTACCATCGATAGTGTCACGACGGATTTGCGCCTGGACATGCGCGCGCGCCGGGTCTTCATCGACCTGTGCGAGGCACTGGCTGAGCCAACTGGTGGGCTCCGGCGCGTCGATGTTCGAGGATTCGCGCGGCGGGCGGTCCTGCACTTCGGCGGAATAGTCGGGAATTGCGCCGCGCGTCGGATCGAACCCGACCTGGAGCAGCAGCGGGAGCAGAAGCGAGGTCAGCGGCATGGCGAGAACATCCTAATCGAGCAGGCTCCAGCTCTGGCGCAGCAGCAGAGCTATGTCCTGCTCGCGCGAGAGGCGGTGGTCGCCGTCCTTGACCAGCGTTACCTGTATGTCGTCCGAACGAAGCTGCTGCGCCAGTCGCAGGCTGGTTTCCCACGGCACATCGGAATCGCGCTGGCCATGGATCAGGCGAACCGGGCAATCGAGCGCAATTGTGCTGTTTAGCCGCAAGTGTCCCATCGCATCCTGCCAGAAGACGGCATGGGTGGGGGTCGGAGCGGGGCCATAGGGATTATCTTCGAAGATCGTTTCGCCATCGGCCAGCCGTGACTTCTGTTCCGCGTCATACCCCCATTCGGCAAAATCCGGCGCGGGCGCGATGCCTATAAGGCCCACCAGGCGAGCGTGTAGCGTCTCGCCAGCAAGCAGCATTAGCCAACCGCCCATCGAAGATCCGATCAAGATCACCGGGCCCTCGGTCACGGTCTCGACCAGCGCCACCACTTCGTTACGCCACCGGGACAGCGTGCCATCCGCGAAATCACCGCTGCTTGCGCCGCAGCCTGAATAGTCGAGCAGCAGGCAAGATCGCCCTTCGGCAAGCGCGCGGTCGAACACTGCCGTCGCCTTGCTGCCGGTCATGTCGGACATATAGCCGGGCAGGAACACCAGCGTCGTTCCCCGGCCGCGCGCCAGGCGATAGGCGATCCGGCGCCCGTCCGGCATGGTATGGAACTGGATTTCGCTCATTGGCCTCTCATTCCCCTAGCGACCCGCTCAATGCAAGGGTCGAGGCGCCAGCGGTAATGACATAGCAAGATTGCGCCGCTATAGAGCGCGCATGGCAATGCTGCTGACTTGCACTACGACTACTAGCACTCCGGTGATCCGGGGGCGGTCGGTCGCGCGCTAGCGCTGCAACCCGCCACCCGGCTTTCGGGTGGCGCGGTGTCAGCCTCCCGAAAAAGATGCCGATCCAGCGACACCGCCCTTCCGGTGCGCGCGTGCTTGTGGCAGTGCGCGGCCAAACTGACGGTAAAGAGAAACCATGACGGAATTGCTCAAGATCAGCCTGCCCGACGGTTCGGTGCGCGAAATGGCGGTGGGTGCGACCCCGGCCGATGTCGCGGCGGCGATCGGCCCGGGCCTTGCCAAGGCGGCACTCGCCGCGCGCGTCAACGGCGAGCTGCGCGACCTCAACCGCCCGTTTGAAGGCGATGCCGAACTCGCGCTCGTCACCGCGCGTGACGAAGCGGATGCGCTCGAACTGGCGCGGCACGATTACGCCCATGTGCTGGCTGAAGCGGTCCAGGCCTTGTGGCCGGGCACGCAGATTACCTTTGGCCCCGCCACTGACGATGGCTTCTATTACGACGTGATGGCACCCGCCAGCCGTGCGCCGTTCTCAATGGATGATCTGCCCGCGATCGAGGAAAAGATGCGCGAGATCATTCGCGCCGACAAGCCGCTGCGGCGCGAAGTGTGGAGCCGCGAGGCGCTGATCACCAAGTGGCAGGCCGATGGCGAAGCCTTCAAGGCCGAATGGGCCGCCGAGTTGCCCGACGGCGAGGAGCTGACGGTCTACTGGTCAGGTGATGACTGGCTCGATATGTGCCGCGGTCCGCACCTGCCTTCGACCGGCAAGCTTGATCCGCATGCATTCAAGCTGATGCGTGTCGCTGGCGCCTATTGGCGCGGCGACCAGCGCAATGCTCAGCTGACGCGGATCTATGGCACGGGCTGGCTCAGCAAGAAGCAGCTCGACGAGCATCTTCACCGGCTGGAAGAGGCGGCCAAGCGCGACCACCGCAAGCTGGGCCGCGAGATGGACCTGTTCCATTTGCAGGAAGAAGCCCATGGCAGCGTGTTCTGGCACCCGCATGGCTACAAGGTGTGGCGCGAACTTGAAGCATATATGCGCCGCGCAATCGACGCTGCCGGCTACCAGGAGGTCAAGACCCCGCAGGTGATGGATGCGCGCCAGTGGGAGCAGTCGGGCCACTGGGGCAAGTATCGCGAGAACATGTTCGTGATTCCCGACGAAGTCCCCAATGCCGAGGATGAAGGCCCGCTGGTTTCGGACGAAGCCGAGTGGATGGCATTGAAGCCGATGAACTGCCCGGCGCATGTGCTGATCTTCCGCCAGGGCATCAAGAGCTATCGCGACCTGCCGCTGCGACTCTACGAAAACGGCTGCTGCCATCGCAACGAGCCGCATGGCGCGCTGCACGGGCTGATGCGGGTGCGCCAGTTCACGCAGGACGATGCGCATATCTTCTGCCGCGAAGACCAGATCGTCAGCGAAGTGAAGGCCTTCTGCGAGCTGGCTGACCGGATCTACAAGGACTTCGGTTTCACCTATTCGATCAAGCTGGCGCTGCGCCCCGAAAAGCGCTTCGGCAGCGATGCCGACTGGGACAAGGCCGAGGCCGAATTGCGCCAGGCGGTGGTCGATGCCGGGCTGGCGACAGCAGATTATGGCTGGGAAGAGCTGCCGGGCGAAGGCGCATTCTATGCGCCAAAGCTCGAATGGCACCTGACCGATGCCATCGGCCGAACCTGGCAGGTCGGCACGATCCAGTCGGACCGGGTGCTGCCCGAACGCCTCGATGCCAGCTATGTCGGGGAAGATGGCGAGCGCCATCGGCCAGTGATGCTACACCGGGCGATCTTCGGGTCCTACGAACGCTTCATCGGGATCCTGATCGAGCATTTCGCCGGGCGCCTGCCGGTGTGGCTGGCGCCGGTGCAGGCCGTGGTCGCCACGATTGTGTCTGACGCCGACTGCTATGCCGAAGAGGTGGCATCGAAGCTGGAAGCCGCCGGGATCCGGGTCGAGCGAGACCTCAGGAACGAGAAGATCAACTACAAGGTGCGCGAACACAGCCTTGCGAAGGTTCCGCATCTGCTGGTGGTGGGCAAGCGCGAAGCGGAAGAGGGCACGGTCGCAGTCCGCACGCTGGGCGTCGAACACCAGAAGCTGATGAGTCTCGAGGAAGCGATCGTGATGCTGAAGACGGCGACAACTGCGCCGGATATGGCCTAGGTCAGAAAGGCAGCGCGCGGTCGGCGACGATGAGTGCCACGGCGCAGGAACACACGATCAGCGACCGCAGAATTTCCAGCCGGGCCTCGGCAACCTTGTCCGCCAGCCGAACCGCGCGCGAGAGGGTAATGACTTTGGACATGTCGCTGATTGTCGCGCCAAGGTCCTAACAGTCGGTTAAAGGCCGGCCTGTTGCTCAACCAAGGCGTGGCATCTGCTGGCTGGCGCAGTGGAACCCCCCACCGCCCGCCAGCACCGCCTCGCCCGGCAAGCCGATCGTGGCGCGATCGGGGAAGAGTTGCGCGATCGCCGCCACTCCTTCCTGATCATGCGGCGAGTCGAAGGTGGGCACCACCACCAGATGCGTGGTGATCGCGAAATTGGCGTAGCTCGCAGGCTCGATCTTCCCGTCGCGCTCGATCAGGCCCGGCGAGGGGATCTCATGCAGCTTCAGGCCGGCAGCGAGGATGCGCGCCCTGGCATCAGCATAAATCGCAGTGTTGGGATCGTCGTTGCCCGTGGCGCGCGGCAGAGCCACTTCGCCTGGCGCGACGAAGCGCGCCAGATTGTCGACATGGCCATCGGTGTGATCGTTGATCAGTCCGTCACCCAGCCACACCGTCCGGCCAAAGCCCAGGTCGCGGGCGAGCCGTGCTTCGATTTCCTGCCGGGACAACTCCGGGTTACGGTTTGGGTTGAGCAGGCATTGCTCGGTCGTCAGCACACAGCCGGTGCCATCGCCGTCAACCGCCCCGCCTTCGAGAATCCAGTCGGATTCGGCGACCTTCAGCCCGGCGTCGCGCGCCAGTTCGGCCCCTATCTCCTCGTCACCGGGCATCAGATATTTGCCGCCCCAGCCGTTGAACCTGCAGCGCAGTGCCGTTCGGTCGCTCAGCACCAGTGGACCCGTGTCGCGCAGCCAGACATCGCCATAGCGCCGCGTCTCGAGCATGACCTTGGAGGACACCAGCTGTCGCGCTCGCGCGGCGTTGGCTTCGTCGCGCACCAGCAGCCTCACCACCTGGCCGCTTTCGGCAACCGCGCTGGCGAAATCGGCGATCTGCTTCTGCGCCGGCTCCAGCCAGCCCGGCCATTCCTCCGCCAGATGCGGGAAGCCGATCCACAGCCATTCCTGCGCGGCCCACTCGGGCGGCATGATTGCCTGGGTCATGCGAAGGCGCTTCCTTGTTGACCGGCGGGCAGTTTCAGCACCCCGCCGCGCTAGCCGCGCAATCGGCGTCGCGGGTGGCGCGGAACTCGTCCCCTTCGTGCCAATTGGGCCAGCTGCGGCTTTCGCCCAATATCCGGCCCAGCCGGTAGACGAGGTCGAGATTGCTCATTACGCCCGCCCAGTCCCAGCTCTCGTCGAACTCGTCCTTCGGCCCATGGTACCGCTTTGCCCGGTAATCCTTGTTCGCGGCGGCACCGGCCTCCTTCCCGCCCACCAGCAGGTCTTCCCCGTCGCGCAAGTAGAACATCGGCACACCGCGCTTGGCCAGCGCGAAATGGTCTGATCGATAGTAATTTCCGGCCTCGGGTCAGGGGTGGCCACTTTGCCCACCGCTGCAAGACCCGCTGCGAGAAACGCGTCAAGCTCCGACTTGCCTCCGCCCACCACGGTCACGTCGCGTGCCTCGCCCATAACCTGGAATGCATCCATGTTGATACCGCCTGCAGTCTGCGCCAGCGGGAAGACCGGGTTCTCGGCATAATAATGCGCGCCGAGCAGGCCCGATTCCTCCGCTGTCACCGCCACGAACACCAGGCTGCGATCAGGGGCGCCAGCTTTGGCGTGCGCTTCAGCAAGCGCCACCAGCGCGGCGGTGCCGGTGGCATTGTCGACCGCGCCGTTGCAGATATTGTCGCCATCAGGCGCCGGAGTACAGCGGCCCAGGTGGTCCCAGTGCGCGGTGTGGATCACATATTCATCGGGTCGCTTGCTACCCAGCAGGATGCCCACCACGTTGCGTGATGCGAAGCTACGGATATCGCTGGCAAAGCTGGTACCCGCCTTGAGCCCGAGCGCAACAGGCTTGAAACCCGGCTGCTTCGCAGCGGCGCTGAGTGCATCGAGATCCTGCCCTGCTGCATTGAGGATTTCGCGCGCGACTTCCTTTTGCATCCAGGCATTGACCTGGGTCAGCGGCGGCGCATCCGCGCCGCGTTGGGCATAGGCCTGTGGGCCGGTCCACGAACTTTCGACGACATTCCAGCCATAGCTGGCGGGTGCGGTGTCATGGACGATGATGGCGCCGGCAGCGCCCTGCCTTGCGGCCTCCTCGTATTTGTAGGTCCAGCGCCCGTAATAGGTCATCGCGCGGCCGTTGAAGGTGCCGGTCAGCCCCGGCGTCTCCCAATCGGGATCGTTGACCAGCACGACCACTGTCTTGCCGCGCACATCGACGTCGGCATAATCGTTCCAGCCGCGTTCGGGCGCGTTGATGCCATAGCCGACGAACACCAGTTCGCTGTCGGCCAGCCTGGTCGCGGCATCCTCGCGATAGGTCACGCCGACCCATTCACTGCCGAAATCAAAGGACAGGTTCACGCCGGGGCCAGTGACCGTGAGCGGGGCATAATCCCGGCCGGTGATCTCCACCAGCGGCACGTCCTGCACCCAGGATCCCTTGTTACCCGGTACAAGCCCAGCCGCCTTGAAACGCTCGGCCAGCAGCGCGACGGTCTTCTCCTCACCCAAGCTGCCGGGCATCCGGCCTTCAAACTCGTCGGACGCGAGCTGGCGCGTGACGTCCTTCATCGTGGCTTCGGAAAGTGCGCCTGGCGCGCTAACGGGGATGTCGAGACCTGCCTGGCCGGAGGTGCTGGCGCAAGCGGATAGCAGCAATGCTGCGGCAGTAGCGGCGAAGATGGTGCGGGGCCTGGTGCTGCTCACGGGGGCGATCCTCTTTGTGGCGGGTTACGCGGCCTCCATTGCAGAGCCGCGCGCACCGGGCAAGCGGTCGTGCTTGCACCAGCGCTTGGCTGCAGGCAGGGAGCAGCCATGGCAAGTGAGTGGCACAATGCTTTGGCCCGCGCGCGTGCAGAAGCGCCGTTCCTTGCGCGCGCACTCGATCGTCAGCCCGAACTTGCCGACTTGCTGGGGCGGGGCGAAAGCGAGGCCGCGCTTGAATGGTCGCGCCGGGCCGGCGATAACAGCGGTACAGCCGCGCTCGCCCTGCGGCGCGAACGGTTGGCCTATGCGACCACCCTAGCGATTGGCGATCTCGCAGGAGCGTTTCCGCTCGACTTCGTCATGGTCGAACTGTCAGGCCTCGCGGACCGCGCGCTTGACGTGGCGATCAACGACGCGATCGCCCGCCGAATCGATGGCGCGGCACCCGGCGGAATGATCGTGCTGGCACTGGGCAAGCATGGCGCGCACGAACTGAACTATTCATCGGATATCGATCCGATCCTGCTTTACGATCCCGAGACGCTGCCGCGCCGCGAGCGCGATGACCCGGGCGAAGCGGCACAACGCTATGCCCGTGAAGTCGTGAAGACGCTCTCTGAGAACACCGATGAAGGCTATGTCTTTCGGGTCGATTTGCGGCTGCGTCCTGCCAGCGAAGTCAGCCCGCTTGCGATCTCGTGCAATGCCGCTCTGTCGCATTACGAAAGCTCGGCGTTGGCGTGGGAGCGCGCAGCGTTCATTCGCGCGCGGGCCGCAGCGGGCGATGTTGCGGCCGGCGAACGGTTCCTCAAGGCGATCGGCCCGTTCGTGTGGCGCTCCAGCCTCGATTTCGGCGCGATCGACGAGATCCGCCGGCTCACGGCCCGGATCCGCTCCAACCACAAGGGCCCGCGCGAAGTCGGCCCTGGCTTCAACCTCAAGCACGGGCGCGGCGGCATTCGCGAAGTCGAGTTCTTCGCGCAGACCCACCAACTGATCCATGGCGGGCGCGACCCGTCGCTGCGGCTGCGCGGCACCCGCGCTGCACTCGACGCATTGGCCGCCGCCGGGCGGATCGGTTCGGACGAGGCGCTCATGCTGGGCGAGGCTTATGATCGGCTGCGCGTGATCGAACACCGGCTGCAGATGATCGAGGATCATCAGACTCACGCCCTGCCGCATGGTGAACGGCTCGATGCGGTGGCGCGGCTTGACGGCCTCTCCGACGGTACGGCGCTGGTTGACGAGTTGTGCGCGCTCACCGCGCAGGTGGCCGCCGCCTATGACCGCTTGCTTGAGGGAGGCGCTCCGGCTGAACCAGTCGCTGCTGCGCCAACGCCCCTGGCACAGCGGCTCGAGCAGTTGGGCTTTGCCGAGCCGGTTGAACTGGCCGAGCGGATCGCGAGCTGGCGTGATGGGCGCTATCAGTCGCTCCGGTCGGCCGCCGCGATCGATGCTTTCGATGCAATGCTGCCGGGGCTGCTGGAAGCCTTCTCCCATGCTGACGATCCCGAACGCGCGCTGCTGAGGTGGGAAAGCGTGCTCGCCAATGCCTCCTCTGCGATCAATCTGTTCCGCCTGCTCGAGGCGCGGCCGGGGATGCTCGACCAGCTGATGGCCGTGCTGATACTCGCGCCGACGCTAGCTGAGGAACTGGGGCGGCGACCGGGCTTGCTCGACACTCTGATCGACGCCAGCGCGCTCGACTTGCCAGGCGATGTCGCCGCCATTGCAGCGCGCATGGAGGCCGGTGACGCGGGGCGCGATTATGAGCGGCAGCTCGACCGGATCCGCATTGTCACCGGCGAATTGCGCTTTGCGCTAGGCCTGCAGCTGATCCAGGCGGTGCACGATCCGCTGGAGATCGCCGCCGCACTTTCGCGCACGGCGGAGGCCGCGCTTGATGTGGCGCATCGCGCCGCAGGCGAGGAGTTTGCGCTCAAGCACGGGCATATCCCTGGCGGCGAACTCGTCGTGCTCGGCCTTGGCCGGCTGGGCGGCGGTGCGCTGACGCATGCTTCGGATCTCGACATCATTTACCTGTTCACAGGGGATTCGGGGGCGGATTCCGATGGCGAACGCCCGCTTGGCGGCACGCATTACTTCAACCGGTTGGCTCAGCGACTTAGTGCGGCGCTTTCAGTGCCGACCGCCCAGGGCGCGCTCTACGAAGTCGATACGCGGCTGCGGCCACAAGGCGCGCAGGGGCCGCTCAGCGTGACGCTCGATGCCTTTGCTCGCTACCAGCGCGAGGATGCGTGGACGTGGGAGCATATGGCCTTGACGCGCGCGCGGGTACTTGTTGCATCCCCATCGGCCCGCGCCGAGCTCGAGGCGATCATCGCCAGTGTGCTGGCGCAGCCGCGCGACGCCGAGAAGCTGCGCGAGGACGTGCTGGCCATGCGGCGCGATATGGCGCGGCACAAGCCGCCGGGCGGACCGCTTGACGCCAAGTTGTTGCGCGGAGGGTTGGTCGATCTAGAGTTCCTGGTCCACTACCTGCAATTGCGCGAGCAGATTGCCTTCAATCCGGGGCTCGGCGAGGCAATCGAGGAACTGGTGGCGGCAGGCCTGTTGCCGCCCGAAATTCGCGCCGCACATGATTTGATGGCGCGGCTGCTGGTATCGGCGCGGCTGCTGGCACCTGACCTGGCCGAACCACCGGAAGCGGCCGCTCTGGCACTCGCCCTGGCCTGCCGCTGCGAAACCTATGAGGCACTGCTGCGTAGTCTCGGGGAAGCGCGCCAGACGGTGGCAAACGCCTGGCAGCGCGTGTTCGGACTGCAACTGGAGAACAACGAATGAGCAAATATCCTGCGATCGGCGACGAATTGCCCGATATCGAGATGACAGGTGCTGACGGCAAGGTGGTCAGCCCGTCCGATTTCCGGGGGCAGAAGCTGGTGCTGTTCTTCTATCCCAAGGATGACACGCCGGGCTGCACTACCGAGAACAAGGATTTCTCGGCGCTGGCGGGTGATTTCGCCGCCGCCGGGGTGGCGCTGCTGGGGATCAGCAAGGATCCGCCTGAAAAGCACCGCAAGTTCATTGCCAAGCATGGCCTCACGGCTCCGCTCGCGAGCGATACCGAGCAGGGCGGCTTGTCCGACGCGCTGGGCATCTGGGCCGAGAAAAGCATGTACGGCAAGACCTATATGGGCATGGTGCGCACCACGTATCTGGTGGATGCTGCGGGCCGGATCGCGCGGATTTGGGACAAGGTGAAGGTCAAGGGCCACGCCGAGGAAGTGCTGGCCGCAGCAAAGGCGCTGTGAGCGGCACGTGACTATGCCGGGCCAGCGCAGCATTGCCGCAGCGATCCGGGCAGCGCTGCTGACCGCGGAGCCACGCGCCAAGGCGATGACGGCGCGTGACGTGGCGCGGGCATGGCGGCTGGAGCGGCTCGAATGGCGCTTCGACGTGGCGATGCCTGATCGCCCGGCCGCGCCGGCCCGGCCCGAGCTTCTGCCGCCAGCGCGCATGCCCAAGCGTGGCAAGGGCGGTTCGGAACGTGGCCGGATCGCGCTGTGGCATGCCCTGGCGCATATCGAATTTGTCGCAATCGACCTTGCGCTCGACATGGCTGGGCGCTTCGGCGAAGCGATGGGAAAGGACTTCGTATCCGATTTCCTTTCGGTTGCAGCCGATGAAGCGATGCATTTCGCGCTGCTGGCGAGGAAGCTGGAAAGCCTGGGCAGCCACTATGGCGAACTGCCGGCGCACGACGGGCTGTGGCAGGCAGCCGAGGCGACCCGCGATGATGTACGCGCACGGCTGGCGGTGGTGCCGATGGTGCTGGAGGCACGCGGTCTTGACGTCACTCCAGCCACGCTCGAACGGGTGCAGGCGCAAGGCGACGCGCATGGCGCACGTATCCTGAAACGAATCCTTGACGATGAAATCCGCCATGTCGGCATCGGCACCAAGCACTTTCTTGCGCTGGCTGGGGCGTCTGGCGAATCTCCGCAGGAAAGCTGGCAAATGTTGGTTTCGCGCTACTTCCGCGGGGCCGTTAAGCCACCGTTCAACGACTCGGCGCGTCTCGCAGCCGGTTTATCGCGAGACTTCTACGCGGGTATTGCTTCGTAAATTCTTCGCCGGTTAACCCATCCTCACACAAAGGCGGTCGGCCGTTGCGCTTACCTCCATAATCGCGGGAGCCCCAGGCTCCCTTCGGGCTGGCGAATAAGAGAGCAGGGCTTTTTCAGGTTCTGCGTTGAGGAACGGGTTTTGGTCGCATCGCATTTCATGCAGTTTTGCAAGCGGGTGGCTAGTGCTGTCGCGGCCGGCATGGCCCTGTTTGCAACGACCCCTGCCCTCGCCAACAGCAATGCCGTCGCCGTCGAAATCAACGATACTGTTCGCCAGGCGCAGGATGATTCGCTGCTTGCCGGCGACCAGAGCTTCCGCCAGCTGTTCGCCAGCTGGGAAGCGCTCGACCAGCGCGGCACCGACATCAGCACCATCCGTCCCGCCATTTCAGTTCCGTCGCGCATGCCGCTTGATGGCGCGCGGCTGACCAGCGACTTCGGTATGCGCAATCACCCCGTGCTGGGTGGCCGTCGCAACCACCAGGGCATTGATCTGGCCGCGCCGACCGGCACGCCGATCTATGCCACTGCAGACGGGATCGTCGGGCGGGCTGACTGGTTCTCGAGCTATGGTCTTTATGTCGAGATCGATCATGGGGCCGATCTCGAGACCCGTTACGCCCATATGTCGCGGCTCGCAGTCGCCGAAGGTGAGCGTGTACGCAAGGGCGACATTATCGGTTACGTCGGTTCGACTGGCCGCTCGACCGGGCCGCACCTGCATTACGAAGTGCGCATCGCAGGTGTTGCAGTGAACCCGATTCCGTATATGGTGGAATCAGATGCGCAGCAGCGGCTGGCCCGCCTGCAAGGTGCTGAAGAGCTTGACGGTCAGGGCGGCGAATAGCCCGATATAGAGTTTCCGCCTGGAAGCGGATTCGGACAGAGGAGAGGATGTCCGACGATGGCGGCGGGTTTACCCGCCGCCTTTTTTATTCAGATCTGGGGCGACGGATTTACCCCCCACCTTTTTTCTTGCCATCTGCGGAGCGGATAGGCGGACTTCCTGCGTGGTTCTCGTCATAAGCGTTAGTGGCGACCGCCGCCTTTTCGCTTGTCCCCAAGGCCGCGGTGGGTCATTTCTCCCGCAAAAGGAGAGTGACCCCCCATGCACCCGATGCATCCGATCCACCATGCCCAGACCCGCCCCGATGCCCCCGCCGTGATTATGGCTGGTAGCGGCGCGACCATGAGCTTCGGCGAGATGGAAGCCGAAGCGAACCGCTTTGCCCACCTTCTGCGCACGCGCGGGCTCAAGGTGGGTGATGCCTTTGCCGTGTTGCTGGAGAACCGGATCGAGTATTTTACGTTGATCTGGGGCTCGCAGCGCGCAGGGACGATGCTGGTCCCGGTTTCGACCCGGCTGACCGCGCCCGAAATCGCCTATATCCTGAAGGACAGCGAAGCGAAGCTGCTGATCACTTCGAACGCGTTTGACAGCGTCCTGCCTGATGTTCGCGCTGCCTGCCCCGACCTTCCGGTGCTACAGATGGACGCTGCCGGTGCAGAGGCCTTTGCCGCTGCGCTAGCAGCCCAGCCGACCTCGCCCATTGCCGATCAGACTGCGGGGCTGGTGATGCTCTATTCATCCGGCACTACCGGTCGGCCCAAGGGGATCCGGCCCAAGCCGCCCGAAGATCCCGATCCCACCGCGCCGGTGCCGCTGGTCGCGCTCGCCAGCTTCGGCGCGGGCATGCCGGGCGATGGCAGCATGATCTATCTCTCGCCTGCCCCGCTCTATCATGCCGCTCCGATCGGTTGGTGCTCGGTGGCCCATCGCCTCGGGGGAACGGTGGTGGTGATGGAGAAATTCGATCCCGAAGCCGCGCTGGCCACAATCGAAAAGTACCGCGTTACCGACAGTCAATGGGTGCCAACACATTTCGTGCGCATGCTCAAGTTGCCACCCGAAGCGCGCACCCGCTACGACTTGTCCAGTCACCAGCGCGCATTGCATGCTGCCGCGCCCTGCCCGGTCGAGATCAAGCGCGAGATGATCGAATGGTGGGGGCCGATCGTGAATGAATATTATGCCGGTTCCGAAAGCATCGGCATGACGATGGTACGCAGCCCTGACTGGCTGACGCATCCGGGCACGGTAGGCCGCGCAATCTATGGTAAGCTGCACATCTGCGGGCCGGATGGCGAGGAACTGCCGGCCGGACAAGATGGGCTGATCTATTTCGAGAACGAGATCCTGCCGAGCTATCACAAGGACCCTGAAAAGACCGCTGAAGCGATGCACCCCAAGGGCTGGATGACACTGGGTGATATCGGCCATGTCGATGAGGAAGGCTTCCTCTACCTGACTGACCGCAAGAGCCACATGATCATTTCGGGCGGGGTCAACATCTATCCGCAGGAGGTCGAGAACCTATTGGTCACGCATGGCAAGGTGATGGACGCCGCGGTGATCGGCGCGCCCGATCCCGATCTGGGCGAGAAGGTGGTTGCGGTAATCCAGCCAGTCGACATGGCGGAAGCGGGTGAGGCGCTGGAGCAGGAGCTCCGCGAATTCCTCAGCCCCCAGCTGGCACGGATCAAGATGCCGAGGCTGTTCGATTTCCGGCCCGAACTGCCGCGTGAGGCGAACGGCAAGCTCTACAAGCGGGAGCTGCGCGACGAGTATGCGGCGCGTGCCCGCGAAGGCGCCTGAGGTGGCAAGCGAACCGCCCGGCAAAGTCTCGGTGCTGCCTCCCGATGTGGCGCGGCAGGTGATCGATCCGCATGCCTACGGCCAGTGGGATGCGCTGCTCGACACCTTCGATCGGCTGCGGATCGAAGCGCCGGTGGCGCGCGTCGAGCCCGATGACGGGCAGCTGTTCGATCCGTTCTGGCTGATCACCCGCTATGACGATGTCATGCGGATTTCGAAGGACAACGCGACCTTCCTCAACAATCCGCGACCGGTGGTGTTCAGTTTCCGCCAGGCGATCGGGTTTTCGCGCCAGGCCACAGGCAGCAACATGCTGGTCGATTCGCTGGTGGTGTTCGACCCGCCGATCCATCCGAAATATCGTCGGCTCACGCAGGATTGGTTCATGCCGCGCAACTTGCAGAAGATGGAGGCGGAGATCCGCACCATTGCGCAGGCGACGGTTGACCGCCTGGTGGCGGCAAGCGGCGCGGGCGAGACGGTGGATTTCGTCAAGCTCGTATCCGGGCCCTATCCGCTGCATGTGGTGATGCAGATCCTGGGCGTTCCCGAACAGGACGAGCCGCGGATGCAGATGCTCACCCAGCAGTTGTTTGGCGGGCAGGACAAGGATCTTTCGGGCACCGGCCTCGACCAGATGACACCGGATCAGGTGGTGCAGCTGGTTGCGGGCGCGGTGAAGAGCTTCGAGGACTATTTTGCTGCGCTCGCTGCTGATCGTCGCGCAAACCCGACCGACGATGTCGCCAGCGTGATCGCCAATGCCACTGTCGACGGGGCACCTTTGCCTGATCGCGATATGGCGGGGTATTACATCATCGTCGCAACGGCCGGGCATGACACGACGTCGGCCTCAACAGCCGGGGCGATGATGGCGCTGGCGCAGGATCCGGAGCAATGGGCACGGGTGAAGTCTGACCGCTCGCTTCTCCCCGGCATCGTCGAGGAAGCGATCCGCTGGACCACGCCTGTGCAGCATTTCATGCGCACCGCAGCTAAAGATGTCGAGATCGGCGGGCAACTGATTCGCAAGGGCGACTGGCTGATGATCAACTATGTCGCGGCCAACCACGACCCGGCGCAATTCGCAAACCCGCGCAAGTTCGATGCGGCGCGTTCGCCCAACCGGCACCTTGCGTTCGGCGCGGGTGCGCATCAATGCCTCGGGCTGCATCTCGCGCGGATGGAAATGAAGATCCTGTTCGAGACCCTGCTCGACCGGATCGAGCGAATCGAACTAGCGGGTGAGGCCAAGCGCGCGACGTCGACCTTTGTTGGCGGGCTCAAGACCCTGCCGGTGCGGTTGGTGGCGCGTTAGCCGGCCAGTAGCCGCTCGGCGATAGCGCGCACTTCCGCGCCAATATCATCGCGCTCCAGCGCCAATGCCAACGTAGCTTCGACGAAGCCGGTCTTGCTGCCGCAATCGTAGCGTTTGCCGTCAAAAGTGACCGCATGGAACGGCTGGCCGCCGATCATGCGTGCCATGGCATCGGTCAGCTGTATCTCCCCGCCCGCGCCCTTGCCCTGCGCTTCGAGCACCCGCATCACGTCGGGCTGGAGAATGTAGCGGCCCGAAATGATCTTGTTCGAAGGTGCATCCTGCATTTTCGGCTTTTCGACCAGGCCCTTCACTTCGGTGAGTGTGTCGGAGACCTGCGCGCCGGGTGCGATCACGCCATAGCTGGACACTTCTTCGCGCGGGACCTCGAGCACGCTGATGAGATTCCCGCCCAGCGCTTCATAGGCTTCGACCATCTGCTTCATGCAGCCGGTGCCGCCCGAATGGCCGATCATCAGCTCGTCAGGAAGAAGGATCGCGAAGGGCTCATCGCCCACGATCGCGCGCGCGCACCAGATGGCATGGCCCAGGCCCAGCGGCACCTGTTGGCGGACAGTGATGATGTCGCCCGGTGTCGCACGGGTCGGATCGAGCACGCTCATGTCCTTGCCACGCTCATGCATCGTGGTCTCGAGCTCGAAGGCCATGTCGAAATGCTCGACGATTGCGGTCTTCCCGCGCCCGGTGACAAAGATCATCTGCTCGATCCCCGCCTCGCGCGCCTCGTCAACCGCATACTGGATCAGCGGTCGGTCTACGATCGGCAGCAACTCCTTCGGGATCGCCTTGGTCGCGGGCAAGAAGCGGGTGCCGAGCCCGGCCACGGGGAACACGGCTTTGCGGATCGGTTTACGCCTAGTCATGGGTTCCAGCGATAGGGTTGCAAGGGGCAGCCGGTCAACTGGTCTGCGGCTAGCGGGCGAATGTGACGTTTGCGCGTCCCGCAAGATTGGCTAAGGGCTTTCACATGGACAAACTCGTCATCCGCGGCGGCAACCGGCTTGAGGGCACCATCCCGATCTCTGGCGCCAAGAACTCCGCGCTCACCCTCATCCCCTGCGCGCTGCTGACCGAGGAGCCGCTGACGCTGCGCAATCTGCCGCGGCTGGCCGATATTGACGGGTTCCAGCATCTGATGAACCAGTTCGGCGTGACCACAGTGATCCAGGGCACGCGGCCTGAGGATTTCGGCCGGGTGATGAGCCTCGAGGCGCCGCGCATCACTTCCACTGTCGCGCCCTACGATCTGGTGCGCAAGATGCGCGCATCGATCCTGGTGC
The DNA here is from genome assembly GCA_049421965.1 of Erythrobacter sp. Taxonomy (GTDB): domain Bacteria; phylum Pseudomonadota; class Alphaproteobacteria; order Sphingomonadales; family Sphingomonadaceae; genus Erythrobacter. Next base: position 3,067 of record JBMSNZ010000003.1, on the reverse strand, counting down.
TGGGCCCGATGCTGGCGCGGATGGGCGAAGCGACCGTGTCGATGCCGGGCGGCTGCGCAATCGGCAACCGCCCTATCGACCTGCATCTCAAGGCGCTGGAAGCCTTCGGCGCTACGATCGAACTGGCACAGGGCTATGTCCGGGCGATCGCGCCTGATGGCGGGCTGCCGGGCGGCGAGTTCGATTTTCCTGTGGTGTCGGTCGGCGCGACCGAGAATGCGGTAATGGCGGCCGTGCTGGCGAGCGGCACCTGCCGTTTGTTCAACGCCGCGCGCGAGCCCGAGATTGTCGATCTGTGCCGCCTGCTGGTGGCGATGGGGGCGGAAATCGAAGGGATCGGCACCTCGGATCTCACTATCCACGGGGTCAAGCGGCTACACGGCGCGACCTACCGCGTGATGGCGGACCGGATCGAGGCCGGCTCTTATGCCTGCGCCGCCGCGATCACTGGCGGGGATGTGCGGCTCGAAGGCGCGAAGGCCGACGAGATGGCCGCCACGATCCATGCGCTGCGCAACATCGGCGTGGAGGTGGAAGAGGAGGCCAAGGGCATCCGGGTGCGCGCCAATGGGCCGCTAAAGGCCACCAACCTTACTACCGCGCCCTATCCGGGCCTCGCGACGGACATGCAGGCGCAGCTGATGGCGCTGCTGTGCAAGGCAGAAGGCACCAGCGTGCTCAAGGAAACGATCTTCGAAAACCGCTATATGCATGTGCCTGAATTGCGGCGCATGGGCGCGGACATCGAGACCGAGGGGCGCACTGCAATCGTCAAGGGTGTGGCCCGCCTCACCGGCGCGGAAGTGATGGCGACCGACCTGCGCGCGTCGTTCAGCCTGGTGCTGGCCGGGCTGGCGGCCGAAGGCGAAACGACCGTGCGGCGGCTCTACCACCTCGATCGCGGCTACGAGCGGCTGGAAGAGAAACTACAGTTGGTCGGCGCCGACATCGAGCGCGTGGGCGACGACTAACTCCGATTTTGGTTCCGCTAACGGGGCGGATTCGTGCAACCATTGGTTGCAACCAGCCAGATCCGGATCGCCCCGGCAAGGCCGCAAGGGTGCTCGGCGCGGATCCGTTCTGCATCGATCCGGCCCACCAGCGCGTTGATCGGCAAACCTTCCGTTTCGGCGGCGTTGCGCAACATTTCCCAGAACAGTGGCTCGAGGCTGATCGAGGTCTTGTGCCCGGCAATCTCGACCGAGCGCTTAACCGGCGGGTGATAGGGAATAGCCATTGACCCGGAATAGCGCTTAGGCCGCCTGCAGGGATACGAAAAATTCGGGGTGGCTGGCGGTGACGCGGCGCCCTAGACCGCGAATATGCGCAGCGGCTACGAGGCATTGACCGAAAGGGAGAAGGCGACACTGCGCCTGATCCTGCGCGGTCATGATGCGAAATCTTCGGCGCGTGAGCTTGGGATCTCGGTCCACACGGTGAACGAGCGGCTGCGCGATGCCCGACGTAAATTGTCTGCCACAAGCAGCCGCGAGGCGGCCCGTCGGTTGATGGCGGCAGAAAACCTCTCCCCCGAATTGATGGGGGACAAGCAATTGGGGGACGCCGGAAGCACGGATGTGCTGTCAGGGGATGGTTCAGCCGCCACGGGGCGGCAGGTGAAGCGCGGCTTCGCCCTTATCCTTGCCGGAGGAACCATGATGTCCTTGCTTCTTGCTACCCTGTTGCTGCCAGCCTCACCGTTGGCAATGCTGTTCCAGTCTGCGCCCGACCAAGCCACCACTCGAACCGAAGCAGCCGAAGCGGCGAGTGCGGCGCGGGCTGCCGAAACCTGGCTCAAGCTGGTGGACGATCAGCGCTGGGCCGAAAGCTGGGCCGCGACCGGGAGCCAGTTCCGCCAGCTCAACACGCTCGAACGCTGGACCGAGGTCTCCCAGCGCGTTCGCCAGCCGCTGGGTGCGGTCATCGAACGGGTGCCGATCGGCAACGAATTCGTGCCTGCCCCGCCGCAGGGCTACCGCCTGGTCAAGTTCCAGACCAGCTTTGCCAACCGTGCCGACCAGGTCGAAAGCGTTTCGCTGGTTTTGGAAGAGGGCCGCTGGAAGGTAGTGGGCATCACGATCGAGTGATGCAGCGCGCGAGACGAGCGCAGGCGTCGGGCCTTAGGGGCCGGCGCCTGCTCGCCGCTCAATACATATGCTGGCCGCCGTTGATGCTCATGGTAGAGCCGGTCATGAAGCCGCCGTTCTCGGACGTGAGGAAGGCCACGCCCCGCGCGATCTCTTCGGCCATGCCCAATCTGCCGACCGGGATCTTGGCGATGATCTTTTCGAGCACGGGCGCGGGCACCGCCGCCACCATGTCTGTGTCGATATAGCCCGGCGCGATCGCATTGACCGTTACCCCGTATTTCGCACCCTCCTGCGCCAGTGCCTTGGTGAAACCGTGGATGCCCGACTTGGCTGCGGCGTAATTGACCTGGCCATACTGCCCGGCCTGGCCGTTGATCGAGCCGATGTTGACGATCCGCCCCCAGCCGCGTTCGCGCATCCCTGGGAAAGTGGCCTTTGCCATGTTGAAGCAGCCGCCGAGGTTGATCCGCATCACCTCGTTCCAGTCGTCCCAGCTCATCTTGTGCAGCACCCCGTCGCGGGTGATGCCGGCATTGTTGACCACAATGTCGATCGGGCCGTGTTCTGCGGCCACTTGCGCGCAGCCCGCCAGGCAGGCTTCGTGATCGCCGACGTCCCAACGATAGGCAGGGATGCCCGTAGCAGCGGTAAAGGCCTTGGCCTTGGCTTCGTTGCCGGCATAGTTGGCGACGACGATATGCCCCTGGCGTTTCAGCCGGTTGCAGATTGCTTCCCCGATCCCGCGGGTTCCGCCGGTAACAATTGCAACGCGCGCCATATCATGTTCTCCGCTTGGGCCTGATCCAGAAGAGTTAGCTGTGCCGTAGCGTCAAGCAAAGAAAAACCCCGCCGAAGCGGGGCCTATCCATACGAATTCATGCGAGCTGATCGCCGATCAGAAGCGTACCTGCGTGCCGACGTAGACTGCCTGACTGTCCTGCACCGAATCGGTGATCGGGCCCAGCCGGTCGCGTTCC
>JBMSNZ010000002.1:0-47857 GCA_049421965.1 Erythrobacter sp. | reverse complement strand
AGAGATTGGCGCCTGCGAAAAAGGGCGCGAGCGCGAGCGGCACCAGCACGAAGGGCAGCGGCGCGAACACTACCACCGGGATCGCCAGCAGCACGAATATCCCGCCTTCCAGCAGCGCCGTGTCGCGGCGATAGGCGCGGCTTGCATGCTGCCAGTCGAGCGCATCCGAAGGCGGAGTGAAGCCCGCCGCATGGATGACCGGTTCGATCTCCTCGATCCGGGCAAAGGGCGCGACGACGTGGCTCGACGAGCCCGCATCCTGCGCGAGGCTGACGAACTTGAGGCCGTGCCAGCCAAAGCGATAGCGCACCAGGCCGGTGCCGATCTCGACCGCCTGCACCCGGTGGCGCGGCATCACCACATCGGTGCGGGTGAACAGCCCGCGGCGGCGGCGGAATCCCCGTGCAGTGCGTTCAAGCACAAAGCCCCAGTCGCGCAGGAAAGTCCGCACGAGGCCCGTCGCTGAGCCCACCAGCACCAGCGCGACCACACCGGCCACCGCGCCGAGCGCCTGCGCCATCGGGCCAAGCGTGGCGATCTTGCCCCGCTGGTCCTTGGCGAGATCGAGCCACAAATCGGGGTCCCACAGCTCGATTCCGGCAAAGGTTTCGAGATATTGCGCGAGGCCGCCCAGCACGGCGAAGGCCGCCAGCGAGAATTCGAACAGGCCGAAAGTGGTCAGGCGATGCCCGTCCATTGCGAACAGCACTTCGCCCGGCTCTTCGACCGGCTCCGCGCGCGCCGTTTCCGGGCCGGACGCCGCCGGCGATGCGATCACGTCATCCTCGCGGCGTTCGCGCACCAGCCGGCGCAGCGCTTCGCCTTCGCCTTCGGTAAGATAGGCGAGCTTGATATCCTCGGCCCCGCCGGCACCGGTTTCGAATTTGACTTCGACGAGGCCGAACAGCCGCGGCAGGAATTTCTGCTCGAGGCTGACGTCCTGGATCCGTTCATAGGGAACCGAGCGCGCGGCGCGGCTGACAATGCCGCTTTCGACCCTGATGTCCTCGGGGCCCGTGGTGTAGGTTCGGCGCAGCCACGCGAGCCAGGCGATACCCATGTTGATCGCCACCACCGCCACCACAATCGCACCGATCGCGCCCAGCCCGCTCAGCTCGTCGCGCAAGGCGAAGAAGCCCGCCGCGATCGCCACGATCGACTGGCGCAGATTGCCGATCGCGCTGACCAGCAGGCCCAGCGGCGCGGTGCGGCGCGGTTCGCCCGCGCCCGGCGACAGCGGCTCGATCACAGCGCCTCGCGCTTGATATGGGCGCGAATCTCTTCGCGCATTTCACGCGCCAGCGCCTCGCCCAGCCCGGGGAGGCTGACTGAGGCATTGTGCGTGCCTGCGGTGTGGAGCGTCAGCGTAGCGATGCCGAAGAAGCGCTCGATCGGCCCCTGGCTGACATCGATATGCTGGACCCGGCCGAACGGCACTACCGTGTCGTGCCGGAACATCAGCCCGCGCACCACGCGCAACCGGTCAACGCTGATGTCATAGCCGCGCGCCAAGTGGCGGCGCAGCGGGACGCGCAGGATTGCCAGAAGCGCCAGCAGCGCCACCGGTCCGACGATCATCGCCTTGGGCAGGAGTTCGGCCTGCTCGAGCACCAGCGCGCCGATCAGGAACGGGATCGCGGCGAGCGTGACCTCGACGCGCAGTGCCCAGACATGGTTGGGATGCAGCGGTGTCAGCGCCTCGTCATCATCTTCGGCGGTGGCAGGCAGGCCGGCAACCGGGCCTTGCGGCAAGCTCGTTTCGTCCATGCTGTCTTAGATGGACAATACGCCTTGCGCGCGCAAGCCCGTTCAGCGCCGCTGGTCAAACCTCCGCCCGATCATGGCCGCGGCGATATTGGTCTTCTGCACGTCGGTGGTCCCGCCGGCGATGCCCCAGGCGAAGCCGTCGCGCAGGCGCTGCTCCATTCCGTAATCCTTGTGATAGCCGTATCCGCCCATCACCTGGATGCCCATCGAGGCGACTTCGCGCACGATTTCGTTGGCATAGCATTTGGCCAGCGAGCTTTCGTAGACGGTTGGCAGCCCATCGGCCTGATGCGCAGCATTGGCAGCCGCGCGATGGATCAGCAGCCGCGCCGCTTCCACCTTCATCGCCATCTCGGCCAGCTTGATCTGCACCGCCTGGAACTCGACGATCGGTTTGCCGAACGCCTCACGTTCCTGGACATATTGGGTCGCCTGCTCCAGCGCGGCGGCCGCCACGCCGAGGCTTTGCGTGGCATTGCCGCAGCGTTCGAGCCCGAACGCGCTCATCAGCTTGGCGAAGCCGCCCGCGCCCACGATGACGTTCTCTTTCGGTACGCGCACATCCTCGATCGCGAAATCGGCAGTCTCGATCCCGCGGAAGCCCATCAGCTGTTCGCGCTTGCCGAACTGCATTCCCGGCGCGTCACGCTCCAGCAGGATCGCGCCGATGCCCTTTGCGCCCGGCTCGTCATTGTAGCGGCAATAGGTGACGTAATAATCCGAATGGCCACCGCCGCTGGTCCAGCGCTTGTAGCCATTGACCACGTAATCGTCGCCATCGGCGACTGCACGGGTCTTGAGATCGGTCAGCGCTGTGCCCGCATCGGGTTCCGACATCGAGACCGCGACCACTTTCTCGCCGCGGATCACTTCGGGCAGGATGCGCGCCTTCATCGCATCCGACCCGAAGCGCTCGATGGTGCGCACCGGGCCGACCAGCGCTTCGAACACCGGAAAGGCGACCGCGTTCGAAATCTGCGCGAATTCCTCCAGCACCAGCAGGGCTTCGAGATGGCCCAGCCCCAGCCCGCCATATTGGGTCGGCAGGTTGACACCGAGAAAGCCCAGCTCGCCATAGCGGCGGATCATCTCGTGCGGGACCGGATAGTCCTTTTCCTCCATGTCGCGCGCCAGCGCAGGCAATTCGGCGCGGGCGAATCGGCGGGCGGCCTCCTGCAGTTCGCGCTGATCGTCGGTGAGGCGGAAATCCATGGCGCTTGCGTCTCCTGATTGGTCCTTGCCTGCTCCCTAGAGCAAGTTCCACCCCTTGTGCCTAGCGCATTTGTGAGGGGAGCGTGCGGCGCACGCTCGCATAGGGTCGCGCATCACGCAAACTTGCCGCCGGAGAGCGCAGATGCCCAAACTACATTCGAGCCTTGGCCCCAACCCGCGCCTGGTGCGCATGTTCCTGGTCGAGAAGGGTCTCGACGAGAACCATGTCGAACGGGTCCATTACGACATCATCACCGGCGAGAACCGCCAGAGTGCGGATTATCTCGCCAAGAACCCGCTCGGCACGATGCCTGCGCTCGAACTCGACGATGGCACGGTGCTGACGGAAAGCTGGCCGATCTGCGAATTCATCGAGGAAATGCACCCGCAGCCCAATCTGTTCGGCGAAACCCCGCTCGAACGCGCCGAAGTGCGCAAATGGGCGCGGTTGTTCGACCAGGAAGTGGTGGTGCCGATGACGATGGGCTTCCGCGCCGGTGCCGGGCGCCCGATGTTTGCCCCGCGCATGAGCGTGGTGAGCGAAGCCGCTGGCGCCGAACTGTCGGCCATGGCGGACGAGAAATGGCGCTGGTTCGACCAGGCGCTGGGCGGCAGCAACCATATCGCGCTGGGCCGCTTCACCTTTGCCGACCTCCTGATCTTCTGCTTCGCCAATTTCGGTTTCACCGTGGGTTGGAAGCTGCCTGACGGCACGGCCAACCTCGCGCGGTTCGTCGATACCCACAACACCCGCCCCAGCGCGGACATCTGGCGCCAGGCCGAATAATGCCCGATCTGGACGGCAAGGTCGCGATCGTCACCGGTTGCGCCAGCGGAATCGGCGCGGCCACGGTGCGACGCCTGAGAGCCGATGGCGCACAGGTGCTCGGCACCGATCTCGATGCGGCGGGCGGTCAGGCGCTGTGCGACGAGACCGGCGCCATTTTCCTGGCGCAGGACGTGGCCGATGAAGCGCGCTGGGACGCAGTGGTCGCGGCGGCGGTCGAGGCCTTCGGGCGGCTCGACATTCTCGTCAACAATGCCGGCACCGTCTCGTCACGCTCGATCGGCGAGGTCGATATGGCGGCGTGGAGCCGGGTGATCGGCATCAACCTCACCGGCACCATGCTGGGCTGCCGCGCGGCGATTGCGGCGATGCGGAACAATCCGGGCGGTGCGAAGGGCTCAATCGTCAACATCGCCTCGACCACTGCGATCGCGCCGCTGCCGACCGATGTCGGCTACTCGGCGAGCAAGGCCGGAGTGCGCGCGCTGTCGAAATCGATCGCCACCTGGTGCGCGCAGCAGGGGCTGGCAATCCGCTGCAACACTGTGATCCCCGGCGCGACCGACACCGGGATCCTTTCGCAGGCGGAAAAGGTGACTCCGGGCCTCAAGGAAGCGGTCGCGGCGACTTCGCCGATGAAGCGGCTGGCCGACCCGGCCGAAACAGCCGCGGCGATCGCGTTCCTGGCGTCGGATGAATGCCCTTATATGACCGGGGGCGAGATGCTAGTCGATGGCGGGATGATGTCGCTCCACCCCGGTTTTTGACGGGGCTTCAACCCCTCGCCATCCGCGCGAGATAGCCGCTCGGGCCCATCTGCGCGGCGGTCCAGACGAACACCGCCAGCGCAACCAGTCCGGAAAACAGGCATACCGCAAAAACCGCGATGGCGAGCGAGGCCGCGCCCTGCGTAGGTGCCAGCATGTCGCTGATCCAGCCGATCACCGCGAGCCCCAGCGCCTGCCCCACCAGATTGTTGAAGAACAGCGCGATCGCCACCGCGAAGCCGCGCTGCGAGGGTTCGACCGCGGCCTGGATGCCCGACAGGATCGGCGCCTGGCTCGCGACATAGATGCCATAGGCGAAGGCAAAGAAGCCCAGGAACGGCCAGAACCCGTCCGAACTGAGACTGAGCGCGAGCGGGGCCACGCACAGCAGCGAGACAATGCCCGGCAGCCAGGCCCGCCAGCGCTCGTCACGCCGGGTCAGCCATTGCGCCGCATAGCCGCCCAGGATCGGGCCGGGGATGCCGCCGATGAAGAAGGCGAGGCCCAGATAGAGCCCGACATCGCCGGTCGAGAGCGAAAACTGGCGGAGCATCACCGCCGCCATCCAGAACGCCAGCGCATAACCGATCAGGATCTGCACCGCCCACCCGATCGCCAGGCCCATGAACACGCGGTTCGCGAGCAACGTGCGCGCGGTCTCCATCAGCGGCTGCTGCTCGATGCTGGCGTCTGCCGGGGCATGCCGCCCGCGGCGCGGTTCGCGCACGGTGAGATAAAGCACCAGCCCTACCAGCACGCCCGGCAGGCCCATCAGCACAAAAGCCCAGCGCCAGCCGAAGGCTTCGGCGAGCTGGCCACCGATCACCAGCCCGGCGGCGGTGCCGAGCGTGGCACCAAGCGTAAGGAAGCCCATCGCCTTGGCCAGTTCGTCGCGCCGGAAATAGTCCGCCAGCAGCGATTGCGATGCCGGGCCCGAACAGCCTTCGCCCACGCCAACCCCGGTGCGCGCCAGGAAGAGGCTCCAAAATCCCACGGCCATTCCGCACAGCGCGGTCATCACGCTCCAGAAGGTGATGGCAGCCGCGACAATGTTCTTGCGGACCGAGCGGTCGGCCAGCCGTGCGGCCGGAAACCCCGCGACGACATAGACCACGGAGAATGCGAGCCCACCCAGCAGGCCCAATTCGAAGTCGCTGAGCTGGAAGGTCGCCTTGATGTCTTCAACCAGGATGCCGAACACCAGCCGGTCAGCAACGCTGAGCATGCTGGTAAGCGTCAGCAGCCCCAGCACATACCAGCGGTAGGGGCCGTCAACCGGCGCAGCGTCCGGCGCCGGAGCGCGAGAGGCGTCGGCCTGCGCCAAATGCTAGCGCTCCGGCCGTGCCCAAAGTCCGTTGTCGATCGGGATCTCCACTCCGGTCAGGAAACGCGATTCGTCGCTGGCGAGATAGAGCACCGCATTGGCCACATCGCGCGGCGCGCCAAGCGAATCCTTCGGCAGCACCCCTTCGGGTATCTGCATCAGTTCCTGCCCGGCGCGGCCCGAAATGTCGCGCACCATCGGCGTCTCGATGCCGCCCGGCATCAACACATTGCAGCGGATCTTGTTGCCTTCGTCCTGGCAGAACATCGCAATCGATTTGGTCATCGATCGGATCGCGCCCTTGGCAGCGGTATAGGCCGGAATATTGCCATACCCCATCAACGAAGCGGTAGAGGCCATGTTGATGATCGAGCCGCCACCCGAACGCGCCATCAGCGGGATCGCATACTTGCAGCCGAGGAAGGTCCCTTCGACATGGATCGCCATGTGCAGGCGGAAATGCTCGAGCGAACAGTCGAGGATGTTCTCGAAGATCACATTGCCCGCGTTGTTGACCAGGATGTCGAGCCGTCCGTGGCGCTCTTCGACCGCAGCGATCACCTCTTTCCACTGATCTTCCTGCGTCACGTCAAGCGCATAGGCATCGCCTTGCACGCTGTGCGCCACTTCATGCGCCAGATCGACTGCGCGATCGGTCACGATCACATGCGCGCCTTCTTCGGCCAGCCGCTCGCAATCGGCCTTGCCCAGACCCATCGCCCCGCCGGTTACCAGCGCCACCTTGCCTTCGACCCTGCCCGCCATCCTGCTCTCCCCTTGGACGTGTTTTGCCGCCAGACTATCGGCGCGGGGATGCCGCACCACTGTCGAAAGCGCTGATGTTTGCGCGAATTTGGCAGTCGCACCGCATCGCTGCGATGATAGTCTTGGCGCCGAGGGAGAGCGGCAATGATGGACCGGGCCGAGGTAGAGCGCCTCAAGGCGCTGATGGAATGGGAAGGGCAGCGCAAGTCCCCGCCCCGCGGCTTCCCCAAGCTGCCCGACATGCCGGCTGCGCGCTACACTTCGCCCGAGTATTTCGCGCTCGAACAGCAGCACATCTTCCGCAAGAGCTGGCTGTTCGCGGGCCATATCGACGAGATTCCCGAACCCGGCTGCTACATGCGCTGGCACAATGCCGGGGATCCGATCGTGATCGTCCACGGCATGGATGGCGTGGTGCGCGCCTTCTACAACACCTGCCGCCACCGCGGCGCGCCGGTGGTCACCGAGGACCGCGGCAAATCTGCGCGACTGATGTGCGGCTATCACAACTGGACCTACAAGACCGACGGGACACTGGTGGGCGTGCCTGAACGGCAGGACTTCCCAGCCGATTTCGACCTTTCATGCCGCAGCCTGATCCCGGTGCGCTGCGAAATGTTCGGCAATGTCATCTTCGTCAATTTCGACGAGAACGCCCCCTCACTGCGCGACTGGCTGGGCCCGATCGCGGAGGAGTGGGAGGAGTTCGCCTTCGACCGGATCCGGCTCGCCGCGCGCCACAGCTTCGATCTCAACTGCAACTGGAAAGTGGCGATGGAGGCCAACATGGAGGTCTACCATGTGCCGTTCATCCACCCCAATACGGTGGCTCCGCTGGTCGATGCCAGGCGCAATCTCAACACGATCTATCCGGGCGGCCACGCGCGGATGCTGGCGCCGGCACCGCCGCAGACCGACCGGGCGCATGTCCGCGCGATCGATTCCCCGCCCGAATGGCAGCAGATCGAGACCGTGGGCGAACTGGGGCGCACCTGCACGCAGAGCTACACGCTGTTCCCCAACTGGGTTTCGCCGCTTTCGAACTATTTCGTGCCGCCGCTGGTGTTCTGGCCGACTTCGCTCACCACCACACGGCTCGAACTCGTCACGATGGCGCTCGACTGGGGCGGCAAGGATTCGGGGGGTCTGGCGCCTGACCTTTGGACCGTGCCTGACGCGAGCCGCCCGAATGGACGGCAGATGAGCCCGATCATCCTCGAGGACACCCAGTTCGGCGAAGCGATCCAGCATTCGATGCAAAGTGCTGCGTTCAAGAGCGTCCCGCTCTCATACCAGGAAGCGCGCATCTACAGCTTCCACCAGGCCTGCGACCGGATGATCGGTATCGACAATATCCCACCCGAACTGCGGGTCGAGCAAGTTATCGGCAGCGACTGGACCTGGCCCAACGATCCGCGCGTCGCGCAGATGGCCGAAGAAGCTGAACTGGGCGCCGAAGCGGCCGAATGACGTTACGGAATCCTCTCAGGTCACTGTGGCATGAAAGCCGCATATCGCGATCATGCCTATTCCTTTTGCCAAGTGTTTCGGGACAGGGGCCACCATACAAATTTCAATGTATCCAAAGGGCATGAGACCCTTGGGGCAGGGACAGAAAAACGGGCGGGCAGCTCCCGTCCGGCAAGGGAGAGAGCAGCGATGATCAAGCATTACACTCGCAATCCGTCTGCGCGCAGCGGCAGAATGCTGCGGCGCGGCTTGCTTGGCAGCGCCGCATGCCTTGCGCTGGCGGGCATTTCGGGCACGGCGCTGGCGCAGGATGCCGATACCGCCGCGCAGGAAGCCGAAGAGGATTTCAGCGGCGATGTCATCCTGGTGCAGGCCCGCAAGCAGACCGAAACGCTGCAGGAAGTGCCGGTAACCATCACCAGCGTCGGCACTGAAACGCTGGAGAGATACAGCGTTGACGAAGTCTCCGACGTGGTCAGCCGCGTCCCCACGCTCAACATCCAGGTCGGCGGCTCGGGTTCGGGCGGCCAGATCTCGCTGCGCGGGGTTGGCTCGTCCAACATCTCCGCCGCCTTCGACTCGGCGGTCGCGTTCGATTACGATGGCGTGCAGGTTTCGACCATGCGCCTCGTCCAGGCAGCCTTCTTCGATACCGCTCAAATCGACGTCCTCAAGGGTCCGCAATCCTTGTTCTTCGGCAAAAGCGCTTCGGCCGGCGTCTTCGCGATCCGCTCGCAGGATCCGACAAGCAGCTGGGAAGCAGGTGGCAAGGCATCCTACGAGCTTGAAGAGGATGGCTGGCTCGTGGGCGGGTACATCTCTGGCCCGCTGAGCGACACCCTGGGCATCCGCCTTTCTGGGCAATACAACGACATTAATAAGTTCGTCGAACTCCAGGACGGCACGCCTGCGGTCAACCAGGATCGCGGACTCAAGAATCTGGTGGGCCGCATGACGCTGGCATGGGAGCCGACGCCCGGCTTTGATGCCAATCTAAAGATCCAATACGTCAAGAACGAGAATGACGGCGCGATCAGCCATTCCGACATCTACTGCGGGTCAAACGGCGTGGCCGATCCGGTGGTGCTGTTTCAAGGCGCCATCCGCATCTCATCAGGATACGATTGCAAGTCCAAGGATCAGAAGTATTTCCTGCCCGACACGGCGCCTGCCCTTGCCGGTTCGGTCCCGCTCGCCACCGGTCCCACGAAGGCTGAGGGCTTCGACGGCGTGCCCTTTGGCGAAACTGAAATGTGGTTCGCGCGGCTCAAGCTCGATTTCGCGCTGAATGACAATATCACCTTCACTTCGGTGACCGGTTTCGTCGATCTCGATGCGACCGACGTCGACAACTACAGCTATGGCGGTGTTGGCAAGGCCGTCATTCCCGGCGTGAGCGCCGCGGTCAGCGACGCAATCATCGCTGCCAATTTCCCGGCCCTCGCCGCGACCAATGCGGCCGGTGTGCCGCTAGGGGTTGGGACGAGCGACCCGCGTAACACGCTCAAGCAATACAGCCAGGAATTGCGGTTCACGACTGACTTTGATGGCCCGGTCAATTTCAATGTCGGCGGCTTCTACGAATGGCGCAAATTCGGCTTCGACACTTCGCAAAACGCTGTAAACATTTCGCTGATCGCTCCCGATCCGGTCACCGGATACACGTTCGACTGGGACAAGAACCAGGTCACCAAGACCGAGGCGTGGTCGGTGTTCGGCAGCACCATCATCGATCTGACCGACCAGCTCGAACTGTCGGGCGGGGTGCGCTATACTGAGGAGACCAAGACGAGCCGGCTCTATGTGCCCTATGTGCATACGTTCCTTGCGGCGACCCCGGCGTTTATCGACAGCGGCTTCGTTTCGCCACCGATCAACTTCTCTGATCAGAACTGGTCGCCCGAGATGACGCTCAAGTACGAGATCAATCCCGATGTCAACGTATTCGCCTCATTCAAGACCGGCTTCAAATCGGGCGGCATCGACAACTCTGCGCTGCCGTCGAATTCGCTGCTCGGCTTCAACGATCCGGATCCGGCGGTGCAGGAAGCAGTCGCGAACGGCCTCAAGTACAAGTCTGAGACCGCGATTGGCGGCGAAGTCGGCATCAAGTCGCAGTTCGACAACCGCAATCTAACGCTCAACGCTACCGCTTTCTACTACGTGTTTGATGATCTGCAGGTGCAGGTCTTCAACGCAATCGCAGTCCAGTTCGTAACCACCAATGCCGGTCAGGTGACGACTCAGGGCGTCGATCTGGGTTGGGGTTGGCGTACGCCGGTCGAGGGGCTCAACCTCTCCGGCAACCTGTCATATCTCGACGCCACTTTCAGCGACACCTACGTGACCTTCCTGGGTGAGGATCTCGACGGTCGCGATGCGCCCCGTGCGCCGAACTGGTCGGGCAATGTCGCCTTCGATTGGGCGGTGCCGATGGGTGACGCGCTGGAACTGACGCTGAGCGGCAACGCGGTCTATAGCGGCAGCTACTACACCACCTCGACTTCGGTTAACGACTACAAGCAGAAGGATTATGTCGCCTTCGATGCGGCTGTGTCGGTGGGCGATCCGGACGGCTTGTGGAAGCTTTCGCTGATCGGCAACAATCTGACCGACAAGCTGTGGGTGGGATCGGCCGGCGGCCGCCCGTTCCTGCCAGCAGGCGGCGACGACGTGATCATCAGTACCAATCGCGGGCGCCAGGTCTTCGTGGAAGCCAGCTTCAAGTTCTGAACTGACAATTCGCTTGGGGGAGAGCGAGCGGGCGGGCCGGGTTGGCCCGCCCGTTTCGTTTGGGGAGAAGCCGCCTGCGCTTGCCATGCCCTATCCAAAAATGCGCATTGCCCCCGGGGCGCGCAGCCAACATGATGGGGGAGGATTGAGCAAGAGGGCGAGGGAACCGCAATGTCACGCGAGCAGTTGGTCGCAATGACCCGCAACCTGGTGGCGCATGGCGCCGCCGACACGATGGAGTATGCGGACGAGGTCGTGCGCATTCCCGCATCGGCCTATACCGACGAGGCCTTGTTCGAGCGCGAGAAGCGCCAGATCTTCCGCCGGCTACCGCTGATGGTGGCGCCCAGCTGCGAGATTCCCGAGCCGAGCGACTACAAGGCGATGGACATTTGCGGCGTACCGCTGCTTCTGACCCGCCAGAAGGACGGCACCGTCGGCGCCTTCCTCAACATGTGCACGCACCGCGGCAACCCAGTAGCCAGCGGCAGCGGCAAGGCCAACCGCTTCACCTGCGGCTATCACGGCTGGACCTTCAAGAATGACGGTGACCTGATCGGCGTCGCCAGCCCGCAGGATTTCGGCAAGATCGACAAGGCCGCACACTGCCTGACCCGGTTCCCGGTCTACGAAAGCGCGGGCCTGATCTGGGCCACGCTCGATCCGGATTCCAAGCTCGACATCGCCGATTACCTGTGCGGCTATGACGAACTGCTCAAGGCGTTCGAATTCGAAGGCTGGACCCTGTTCAGCCAGCGCACGCTGGCGGGGCCGAACTGGAAGACAGCCTACGACGGCTATCTCGATTTCTACCACCTGCCGGTGCTCCACGCGAACACCTTCGGTGCTGATTTCTACAACCGCGCCAATTACTTCGCTTTCGGCCCGCACCAGCGGCTGTCGACCCCGTCGCAATTCGCGATCAAGGTGTCGGGCGAGGATGACCAGCAGCTTGACCTGACCAAGCTGGCCGATGACGAGCTGCCGCAGGAAGTGCTGGTACAGGGCGTGTGGACGATCTTCCCGCACATCTCGATCGCCAGCTTCTATGGCGGCGGGCAGCGCGGCGCGATGATCAGCCAGCTGTTCCCGGGCAAGACGGTGGGTGAAAGCTACACCACCCAGTTCTATGTGATGGAGAACCGTCCGCAGACCGATGCCGACATCAAATCGGCTCACGAACAGTTCGATTTCCTCGAGATCGTGGTGCGCGACGAGGACTACAAGACCGGCAAGCGCCAGCATGAGGCGCTGCAGAGTGGGCTGATGAAGGAAGTGCTGTTCGGCCGCAACGAACGCGGCGGGCAGGTCTTCCACCAATGGGTAGAGAAACTGACCGAAGCCAGCGACGACGAACTCGTCGAGATCTTTGCGCGCGAGAAGCTGGCACAGGCGGCGGAGTAACGCGCGGCGCTATTGCGCCGTGTAACCGCCGTCGACGACGAACTCTGCTCCGGTGATGTAGGACGCTTCGTCCGAGGCGAGGAACAGCACGCAATTCGCGATGTCGATCGGTTCACCCAGCCGGCCGGCCGGGATCGCCGCTTCGATTGCTTCATAATTGTCGGCGTTGGCCTCGCCACCCGTCTTCTGCATGTTGGTGCGGATAATCCCGGGATGAACGGTGTTGACCCTGATGCCTTCCGCCGCAGTCTCCAGCGCAACCGACTTGCTCATCAGCTTGACCGCACCCTTGGACGCGGCGTAGGCCGAACTGCCGCGGAAGCCGACCAGGCCAGCCACTGACGACAGGTTGACGATCGATCCACCGCCGGTGCGCCGCATTGCCCGCACCCCGGCCTGAGTACCGATGAAGCAGCCGGCGACATTGACCTCGAACTGGCGGCGCAGCCCAGCGAGCGCGTGCTCCTCTCCGATTGCCGCAATGTCGAGGATGCCAGCATTATTGACTAGGATGTCGAGCCGTCCGTGACGGTCGAGCACTTCCGCGATGACGCGATCCCAGTCGTCCTGCGAGGCGACATCGTGCGCCATAGCTTCAGCCCGAAGGTTCCGTCCGCGGATCAGCGCGGCGGTTCCCTCGACGCCGGTGGCGTCGATATCGGTCAATACGACAATCGCGCCTTCCTCGGCCATGCGCTCGCCGATCGCTGCGCCCAGTCCCGGACGCGACGCGCCTCCGGTGACCAGCGCAACCTTGCCTTCGACCCGCCGCGCCACGCGACAGACTTATCCGAACGCAGGGCGAAAGTTCGATTCACCCCAATCCTGCTTGGGCGCCCATTCGGCCATATCTTCCAGCTTGCCTTCAAGCTCGGGGAAGCGTTCGTAGACATGGTCCATGTCGACCGAGAACGGCTTGGTCGGGGCGGTGTTGTTGTATTCGTAAAAGGCCGCGATCCCGGCCGCGAAATCCTTGCGCATCGCTTCGGGCATGTCATCGCCCGCTGCCCGCACCAGGTAATCACCGAATTCCTGCGGGGTGCAAGGGTCGTATTTGACCTGCTTGCCCAGCGTGTCGCTCAGCACCTGCGCCACTTCCGGACCGCGCATCCGCCGCGGCCCGCCGATATTGAGCCAGGCGCCTTCCATGTCGGGCCGCTCAAGGCTGGCCAGCATGAAGCGCGCGACATCGTCAAGGCTGATCCAGTTGGCTTCGAGATGCGGGGCATGCGGGTAAACATAGCGCCCCTCGTTGACGATGAATGGGCGGGCCCAGTTGGTCAGCAGATTGTCCATGAACAACACGCTGCCGAACACGGTGCCCGGCGCGCCCGAACGCCACAGCGCGTTGATGCCGGCGGTGTTGCCGGCATAGGTGAAGGCATCGCCCGGCTTGTCCGGAATCCAGCTCGAGGTGTTCCACACCACGCGCTTCACACCCAGTTCGGCTGCAGCCTTGCCGACATCGCCCACCAGCACTGCGCGGTCCGCCCGCGCCTGCAACGGATGGGTGTAGAAAATGTAGTCCGTGCCCTCCAGCGCGGCACGGTAGGAAGTCGGGTCGTACAGGTCCATCGGGCGGACTTCGACCCGCTCAACGCCATCGATATTGGCGCCGGCGAAGGGTTCCGGCTGGCGCGAGATAGCGCGCACGTCATATCCCGCCGCCAGCGCCTGGCGCACCTGCGCCAGCCCTTGCCTGCCCGATGCGCCGATTACCGTGATGAGTGCCATGTGAGTCTCTCCCAATCTGTTTGGAGGAAGCCTAGGTAGTGCCGCATGGCCACGCACCGCGCCAAAGTGATAGCGCGAAAGTGACAGGGACAGGTTGCGCCTGCGCCCTAGCGAAAAGGCCCGTTGCCGCAGCGTCATGCGACGCTGACAAGTGCGACATGCTCAACCGTTACTGGCGCATCGACGCACGCCCCCAGGGCAATCATTTTGCCCATGCCCTGACGCTGGCCGAAGCCCCGTTGCCGGAACCGTCCGAGGGCGAGATCGTCATCCGCAACGCCCTGCTGTCGATGGATGCCGGCACCCGCATGTGGCTGACCGACCGGACCGATGGCTACCAACCACCGCTGCAGACCGGCACGCCGATGACGGGCCTCGTGATCGGCCATGTGGTCGCCTCGCGCCATACGGGTTTCCCCGAAGGCACGCTGGTCAGGGCATTTGGCCAATGGGCAGATTTCACCCTGGTAGATCCGGTGATGGCCGGTGCGGTCAAGCTCGATCCGCAGGTCGAGGATCTGCGCGCCTGGTTCGGCCCCCTGGGCATGAACGGTTGGACTGCGCTGTGGGGTGTCGAGCAGACCGGGGCAGCAAAGCCTGGCGAAACCGTGCTGGTATCGGCTGCGGCAGGCGCGACCGGCATCCTCGCAGTGCAGATCGCGAAGCTGCTGGGCTGCAAGGCCTGGGGAATCGCCGGGGGCGCAGACAAATGCGCCTTTCTGACCGGGACAATCGGTATCGACGGGGCGATCGACTACAAGGCCGGAGATGTGGGCGGCCAGCTGGATGCGATCGGCGGCCCAAATGCCGGGATCGACGTCTATTTCGACAATGTCGGTGGCCCGCTGCTCGATCAGGTACTCACCCGCATGAACCATTATGGCCGCATCGCGGTGTGCGGTCTCGTGTCGGATTATTCGGCCGGCACCCGCACCATGCCAAAGGAGTTTGACCAGGTGCTGATGCGGCGGCTGAGGATCGAAGGCTTCTTCTCGCCCGATTTCATGGACCAGGGCGAACGCTTGACCGCGCGGCTCAAGGCATGGGTTGATGCCGGCCAGCTGATCATGCCCTATGACGTCACGCATGGACTGGAGCATACACTCGAAGCCTATGCCAAGCTGTTCTCCGGGGCCAATATCGGGAAGGTGATCGTGGAGCTTGACCAATGAACATGCGAGTGGACGACCGCGAAGCGATCCGCGAAATCATCGCAGCCTATGCCCATGCCATCGACCGGCGGCGCTGGGACATGATCGGCAACCTGTTCCACGATGACGGCGTGTTCAAGTTCGCTGGCGTTGATGGCGACTGGCGCGGCTTCATCGAGCAGGCAGGCGCGATCCTCAACCCCTGCATCGCCACCCAGCACCAGCTGGGCCAGACGCTTATCGGCTTCGAAGGCGCCGATGTCGCGCATGCCGAAACCTATATGACCGCGATGCACATCGTGCCCGCAGGCTATCCCCGGACCGAGGTTTTTCCCAACTGGGGCAGAACCTATTCGGCCGTGGTGGCGGGCCGCTACATCGATCGGTTCGAGCGCCGCGACGGCAACTGGAAGATCGCCAGCCGCACCGGGCTTTACGACTGGCGCGAATATCGCGAGCTGGGCGAAGGCGCCGACCTCACGCCTTTGCCGCAGGAGGTGCGGGGCTATCATGACGATCGCGACCCTTCGACTCCGGTGGTCGAAAGGTTCCGCTCGCGGCAGGGCGACGCCTGAGTTCCACCTCCTTGGCCTAAGGAAAACTCCGCAGGCAAAAGGCCATGCGGTCCAGCAATTTCTGGTGTAGGCAGGGCGCCGGGCGCCGCGGCGTTCTTGTCGCTTGCGGGCTTGCGGTCATGCGCCTAATGCGCATGATTGATACACAACATAAGAATAAAATTACGCGCGCAGGGAAAGCAGGACATGGCTTCTAAGACCAGCGGGAGTTCCAGGGCGAAACCGGCATCGCAGGCTTCCGCGCCGGCGGAAGATGCCGCGATCATGGGCGAACTTGCACGTCACATGCGCCGTTCGCTCCTTCCCGGCGACACGCCCTTTTCCCCCACTGCGCTGGAACGGGCTGCGAACTTCGTGCTGCAGACCGCGCGCCAGCGTGAAGCCGGACGATCGGCACTGGGCATGGTGTCCGTGGCAGGTGATCGCCGCTTCCTGCGAATCGCCGTGATCAATGACGACATGCCGTTCCTGGTCGATTCGATTGCTGCCGCGATCGCCGCACAAGGTCTGGCAATCGATCGGCTGGTGCACCCGGTGGTAGCCGTGCGCCGCGACGAAGCAGGGATTCTGGTCGGCCTGCCCGACAAGAAGCATGCCGACGGGGCGCCCCGAGAATCGATGATTTATCTCGAGACCGAACGGGTCGACGCCAAGCAGCGGGGCGAACTTGAGCGAAATCTGCGCGCGGCACTTACCGATGTCCGCGCAGCGGTGCAGGACTGGCGCAAGATGCAGGCGGCCATGGCCGAAGACATGGCGCGGCTGGGCGATCCCGAAAACGTCGCGCTGCTCGAATGGTTCAATTCTGGGATGCTGACCCAGCTCGGCCACCTTACCCGCAAGCGCGATGGCACCAGCACGGGCTTGCTTGGCATTTGCCGCAAGAGCACGCGCGAGCTGCTGGCCGATACGTCATACGAGCGCGCCTTCGCCTGGTTCGAAGACGCCAAGCGCGGCGGGCGGCCATGCGATCTCCTGATCGTCAAGTCGAACCGTATCGCGCAAGTGCACCGCCGCGTGCCGCTCGACCTGTTCATCGTGCCGGTGCGCGAGGACGGCAAGCTCGTGGCGCTCTCGGTGCATGCCGGCATCTGGACCAGCGCCGCGCTTGCCAGCCCGCCGCATCATGTGCCGCGGCTGCGGCGCGCGCTGGGCGAGGTGTCCGCCGCGCTCGGCTTCCACGCCGGTGGCCATGCCGACAAGGCATTGGTGCACGCCTTTACCGCGCTGCCGCACGATCTCCTGATCGGGTTCGACGCGGCCGATGCCAAACGCATCGCCACCACGATGATGAGCATCGTCGACCGGCCCCGCCCGCGCCTGGCACTGGTCGAGGCGCCTCTGGCCCGCCACCTGTTTGCCTTCGTGTGGATCCCGCGCGACCTCGTTTCGACCCAGGTGCGTGAACAGATCATGGCCATGCTGACTCAGCAGCATGGCGTCGAACTGCTCGACTGGAGCCTCGAGGTTGAAGGCGGCAATCTGGCGATGCTGCGCTTCGTGCTCGACATCCGCGGGGCCGATCATGCGCTCGACGAGGATGCGCTTGAAGCCCAGTTGCAAGACATGCTGCGCGGCTGGGGCGAAGCGGTCGAGCGCCACCTTTCCGAGATCGACGATCCCGCCCGTGCGGCCGCGATTGCCGCACGCTATGCCCCGGCCTTCCCGGTCAGCTACCGCGCCCAGCATGGCCCGGCCGAAGCGGCGATCGACATCTGCCGGTTGCGCGCGCTGCAAACGAACGAGGCGCGGCTGCGCGATGCGCGGCTGTGCCACCTGCCAAGCGACGCCGCTGGCCTGCTGAGGCTCAAGGTTTACCAGAAGCAGGGCGCGCTCGCGCTCTCGGATGCGGTTCCCGCGCTGGAGAACTTTGGCTTCCGCGTACTGGCCGAAGTGGCGACTTCGCTGGATCGCGGCGAACTGGGCACGATCCACGATTTCACGCTGGCCTTGCCGGAGGGCGAGGACGCCGACAGCCTGCTTGAGCGCGCCGCCGGCGTCGAAGGCGCGATCGCAGCCGTGCTGAGCGGCGAGAGCGAGAACGATGCGTTCAACCGGCTGGTCACCGGCACCGGCCTTGCCGCTGGCGAAGCCGGCTGGCTGCGCGCCTTCTATCGCTATCTGCGCCAGGCGGGAATCAGCTTCACGATCTACACAGTGGTTGATGCGCTGGCACATGCCCCGCAGGTCACGCGTGAGATGATCGCCCTGTTTCGCTTGCGCCACGATCCCGATTTCAAGGGCGACCGCGAGAAGGCCGCGCAGGTTGCGCGCGATGGCATCAGGCGCGGGCTGGCCAAGGTAAACGCGATCAATGACGATCGCCTGCTGCGGCTTTACCACGCGCTGATCGAGGCGATCCTGCGCACCAATGCCTTTGCTCCGGCCGGCGAGGAAGCGCTCGCCTTCAAGATCGATTCGAGCCTGGTGCCCGGCCTGCCAAAGCCGGTGCCATGGCGCGAGATCTGGGTCTATTCGCCAAGGGTCGAGGGCATCCACCTGCGCGCTGGGCCGATCGCGCGCGGCGGTTTGCGCTGGTCTGACCGGCGCGACGATTTCCGCACCGAAATCCTGGGCCTGATGAAGGCTCAGAAGGTCAAGAACGCGGTGATCGTGCCGTCAGGTGCGAAGGGCGGTTTCTATCCCAAGCTGCTGCCATCGCCGCAGAAGGACCGCGCCGGCTGGGCCGCCGAGGGCCAGGCAAGCTACGAAGTGTTCATTCGCACGCTGCTTTCCGTCACTGACAATCTGGTGAAGGGCAAGGTGGTGCACCCGGCCCGCGTACGCGTGCTCGACGGCGAAGACCCCTATTTCGTCGTCGCTGCCGACAAGGGCACCGCGCGCTTCTCCGACGTTGCCAACGGCATTGCCCAGGCGCGCCAGTTCTGGCTGGGCGATGCCTTCGCCAGTGGCGGCTCGAACGGTTATGATCACAAGGCCATGGGCATCACCGCCAAGGGCGCCTGGGTTTCGGTGCAGCGGCACTTCCTCGAAATGGGGATCGACGTACAGACCGATCCGGTCCGCGTGATCGGCTGCGGCGACATGTCGGGCGATGTGTTTGGCAACGGCATGCTGCTGTCCAAGGCGATCAAACTGGTCGCCGCCTTCGACCACCGCCACATCTTTATCGATCCCGCGCCCGATCCGGCCGCAAGCTGGAAGGAACGCCAACGGCTTTATGACCTGCCGAGTTCGAGCTGGGAGGATTACCGGCCCGAACTGATCTCGAAAGGCGGCGGGGTGTGGCCACGCAGCGCCAAAAGCATCAAGCTGTCCAAGCAGGCACGCGAAGCGCTGGGCATTGCCGAGAGCGAGCTCGATCCCGATGCGCTGATCCACGCCATCCTGAAGAGCCCGGTCGATCTGATCTGGTTCGGCGGCATCGGCACCTACATCAAGGCCGAGAGCGAGAACAATGTTCAGGTGGGTGACCCCGCCAATGATACGTTGCGGGTGGATGCGGGAGAGGTGCGGGCACGGGTGATCGGCGAAGGCGCCAATTTGGGCGTTACGCAGGCCGGGCGCATCGCCTTCGCGCTGGGCGGAGGGCGCATCAACACCGACTTCATCGACAATTCGGCCGGGGTCGACTGCTCGGACAATGAGGTCAACATCAAGATCGCGCTGGCCAGTGCCGAGCAGGCCGGCAAGCTTTCGCCGAAGAAGCGCAGCAAACTGCTGCTCGACATGACCGATGAAGTCGCCGCAATCGTGCTCGAAGACAACCGCTTGCAGGCACTGGCGCTTTCGATCGCCCAGACTGGTGGCGTGAAAGCTGCTGCCTCGCATGTCCGGCTGATCGAGAAGCTGGAAGAGATGGGCGCGCTCGACCGCAAAACCGAGGGCCTGGCCGATCACGAGACTTTCTCGCGCCGCGCCGGCGAAGGAAAAGGCCTCACCCGGCCCGAGCTCGCCATCCTGCTTTCATCCGCCAAGCTGGTGCTGCAGGACGCGATCGAACAGAGCGGGTTGGTGCGCGACCCGGCGCTGGAGCCGCTGCTCGTGGGTGCCTTCCCGAAGGCGATCCAGCAATCCTATCGCAAGGAGATCCTCGGCCACCGGCTGCGCAAGGAATTGATCGCGACCAAGCTGGCCAACCGGCTGATCAACCGGATGGGGCTGATCCATCCGTTCGAGCTGGCGGAAGAGGAAGGGATCGGGCTGGCGCAGGTTGCTGCCGCCTTTGTCGCGGTGGAAGAACTGTTCGGGCTCGGCGACATCTGGCGCCACATCGAAACGGCAGCGATGCCAGAAACGGCGCGCCTCGCGCTGTTCGAACGCACCGCTGCGGCGATGAGTTCGCACATGGCGGACCTGATCCGGCACAGCGGGGCAAGCGATGCCCCGAGCGCGCAGGTCCAGCAGTTGCGCAAGGATCTCGACCAGCTCGAAGCGCATTCGGAACAATTGCTCTCGCCCGCCGCACGCAACCGTTCGGCCCAGCTGTGCGAACATTTTGTCGAACTGGGCGCGCCGCGCGCGCTGGCGGCGCGGGTCGTGCACCTGTTCGAAGCGGATGGATCGATTGGCCTTGCTGGTCTTGCGCGCGAAATCGGCATTGCGCCACAGGTGTTGACCGGCGCTTTCATCGAACTGGGCGCCCGGCTTGGGCTCGACTGGGCGCAGCAGACAGCCGAAGACATGGCGCCGTCCGACCCGTGGGAACGGCTGCTGGTCAATGGCCTCGCGCGCGATTTCCAGCACATGCGACTCGATTTCCTGCACCGCCGCAGCAGCCGCAAGACCGGACCTGCGGCGGCTGTCGCGCACTGGCTTGACCAGCACCAGACGGCCGTGTCGCAGTTCCGCGCGATGATCGGCCGGGCGCAACTCCACACCCCGGTGGCGCCCGCGGTGCTGGCCCAGATCGCGATCCAGGCGCGCAATCTGCTCGCCCGATAGAGCACACCTGCCAGCCGCGCGATGCACACGCGCGACTTGACTGCGCGCCCGTTTGCGGCGAGCGGTTTGCGCTATGGACAAAGCCGATGTCGTGATTGTGGGAACGGGCCACGGCGGCGCGCAGGCGGCTATCGCCTTGCGCCAGCAGGGCCATGAAGGTGCGATCATCATGCTGGGGCGCGACAGCGAACCGCCCTATGAGCGGCCGCCGCTATCGAAGGAATATCTCGCCCGCGACAAGCCGTTCGAACGGATTCAAATCCGCCCCGCCCAATTCTGGGCGGACAAGGGGATCGATCTCAGGTTGGGCGCGGCGGTCACCGAAGTCGATCCGGCAGCACATGAAGTGGTGCTGAGCAATGGCCAGCGGATCGGCTATCGCAAGCTGATCTGGGCGGGCGGCGGCGATCCGCGCCGCCTCTCCTGTGCCGGCGCCAATCTCGAAGGCGTGCATGCCGTGCGCGACAAGCGCGATGTCGATGCCATCATGGCGCAGCTCGATGGCGGGGCGCGGCGCTTCGTGGTGATCGGCGGGGGCTATATCGGACTGGAAGCGGCCGCTGTGCTGCGCAAGCTCGATTGCGAAGTGACTTTGCTCGAAGCGCTGCCGCGCGTTCTGGCAAGGGTGGCGGGCGAGGAGCTGTCGCGCTTCATCGAGGCCGAGCACCGGGGCCACGGGGTCGACTTGCGGCTTGAGGCCATGGTCGAGGCGATCGAAGGCAACGGCGGCCATATCACCGGTGTGCGGCTGACTAACGGCGAAGTGATCGCTTGCGATGCCGCGATCGTGGGGATCGGCATCGTGCCGGCGGTGGGTCCGCTGATCGCAGCCGGTGCAGCCGGATCGAACGGCGTGGATGTAGACGAATACTGCCGCACCACGCTCGATGACGTTTTCGCGATCGGCGATTGCGCGGCGCATGCCAATGATTTCGCCGACCAGGCTGTGATCCGGCTCGAATCGGTCCAGAACGCCAATGACATGGCGAACACTGTGGCGCGCGTGATCATGGGCGAGTGGCAACCCTATCACGCGCTGCCGTGGTTCTGGTCAAACCAGTATGATTTGAAGCTTCAGACGGCCGGGCTGGCGCTGGATTATGACCGCACGCTGATGCGCGGCGATCCGGCCACGCGCAAATTCAGCGTCGTCTATCTCAAGGGCGGCAAACCGATCGCGTTCGACTGCGTCAACAACACCAAGGACTATGTGCAGGGGCGCAAACTGCTTGAGAGCGAGCCGAGCGAGATCGACCTGACCTTGCTGGCCGACCCCGAAGTGCAGATCAAGGACCTGCTCTAGCCAGCTGGCCCCAGCCGCATGGCCGCCCAATCGGCCGCTTCGGCCACGACCGGGTCTGGATCGTGGCGCAGGCGCTCAACCTGCCGCGCCAAGCCTCCATCACCGCTGTTTCCGGCAGCGTAGAGGCAGTTGCGGACAAAGCGGTTGCGCCCGATCCGTTTGATCGGCGAGCCTGAGAACAGCGCGCGGAAACCGGCATCGTCGAGTTCGAGCAACTGCGCCAGCGGCGGTCCCTGCAGTTCCGCGCGCGGCACGAAATCGCGGTGCCGGTGCGCCACTTGTGCGAACTTGTTCCACGGACATACCGCCAGGCAATCGTCGCAGCCGTAGATCCGGTTGCCCAGCGCTTCGCGGAATTCCGCCGGGATTGGACCCTTGTGCTCGATCGTGAGGTAGGAAATGCAGCGCCGCGCATCAAGCCGGTAGGGTGCGGGAAAGGCCGCGGTCGGGCAAGCGACCTGGCAGGCATTGCACGAGCCGCAGCGGTCATCATGCGGGGCATCGGGTTCCAGCTCGACCGTGGTGTAAATCGCACCCAGGAACAGCCAGCTGCCATGCGCGCGGCTGACCAGATTGGTATGCTTGCCTTGCCAGCCCAGCCCGGCCGCCTGGCCCAGCGGTTTTTCCATCACCGGCGCGGTGTCGACGAAGACCTTGAGCGCGGCGTCCGGCACTTCGGCCACCAGCCAGCGGGCCAGTGCCTTAAGCGCCTTCTTCACTGTCTCGTGGTAGTCCTTGCCTTGCGCATAGACCGAGATCCGCGCCTTGCCGTCATCATCGGCCAGCGCCAGCGGATCGGCCTCAGGCGCATAGCTCATGCCGAGCGCGATCACGCTGCGCGCTTCGGGCCACATCGCTTGCGGGCCCCACCGCACATCGGCACGCGCCGCCATCCAATCCATCGTGCCGTGGAAGCCCTCGCCCAGCCATTGCTCCAGCCGGTGCCCGACCAACGGGTCATTCTCTGCGCGAGCGATGCCGAACGCGGCAAAGCCCAGCCGCTGTGCCTCATCCGCCAGCCGCGCCTTCAGCCCCGCATTTGTTGTCGCGTTAACCACGCTTGGGGTTGCTCCCGTTTAGCCCTCACAGTTAACTGGGCGCGATGGATATGGCATTGAGCGACATGGCGGTAGGGGATCAGCAGCCCTCGGGCAATCACGGCAATGTGCCGCGCCCGCTGGCAATCGAGGCGCGTGGGCTCGTCAAGCGGTTCGACGGCACGCTGGCGGTCGACGGGCTCGACATTTCGGTGCCCCAAGGCGCGATCTACGGCATCCTTGGCCCCAATGGCGCCGGCAAAACCACCACGCTGCGCATGCTGCTGGGCATCATTGATCCCGACGAAGGCGTGCGCCGTGTGTTCGGCCACGATCGCCCGCACGATATCGCGCGTATGATCGGCTACCTGCCAGAGGAGCGCGGGCTCTATCCCTCGATGAAGGCAATCGAGGCGATAGCCTTCATGGGGGCATTGCGCGGCTTGCCGCTGGCCGAGGGTCGGCGACGCGGACGCGAACTGCTGGAGCGGCACGATCTGGGCTATGCCGCCGAGCGCCAGATCCGCCAGCTCTCCAAAGGGATGGCGCAGACCGTGCAGTTGCTCGGCACGCTGGTGCACGAACCGCGCCTGGTGGTGCTCGACGAACCGTTCAGCGGGCTTGATGCGATCAATCAGGGCAAGCTTGAACGCATGATCCGCGCGCTGGCCGAAGATGGCGTGACCGTGATCTTTTCAACCCATGTGATTCACCATGCGGAACGCCTGTGCGAGGGCGTGGCGATCATCGCGGGCGGCAAGGTGCCCTATGCCGGCAGCGTCGAGGCGGCGCGTGACCGCATCCCGGCGCAGGTTCGGCTGGAAACCCGCGCCCGCGAAGGGGCGTGGATGCAGGCTTTGCCGGCCAGTGCCCGGCGCGAAGGCGATTTCTTCCATTTCCCGCTGCCCGAAAGCGGAATCGAACCCCTATTGCGCCAGCTAATCGAAGGCGAGGCAGGCATTCTATCGCTATCGATCGAACGGGCAGGCCTGCACGATGCCTTCGTGCACATCGCGGGCGAGGCCGCGGCGCGGGCGCTGGAAGCGGATTCGGCTGCGGACCTTGCAGGAGGACGCCGATGAGCGCGGCCACGCATGACAAGTCGCGCCTTTCGCGGCTGCAGGCCGCCTGGGTCATCGCACGCCGCGATTTCGTGGCGGTGCTGTTCAGCCGGGCATTCTTCTTCTTCCTGCTGGGCCCGCTGTTCCCGCTGATCGTGGGCGGGCTGGCTGGAGGTATCGGCGGGCAGGTCCACCGCGAGGCGATGACCAGCGAGATCGGGCTGGCGATGAGCGCGGAAGAGAACGCCGCCATGCTTGCGGCGCAGGACAGGCTGCATACGCAGCTGGGCGGAACTCTGCCCACGCTGGTTCGGATCAGGATTGACGGCGATCCCTCGGCGTTCGATCCGGCACAGCACCTGGCGCAGGCGCGGGGCAATTATGCCGCGATAGTGACCGGGCAGCTGGCGGCGCCACAACTCACCGGTACCCCCGGGCAGGTAGCGCAATGGAGCGGCCCGATCGCCCTGCTGGCGGCGAATGCCGCCAACCCCGGCGCAACTACCCTGCCACAGGTCGAGCCACAGCTGGTGACGACTTCGGCGGCAACGGTCCGGACAGACCGGATCCGCACTGCCCAGGCGGCGCAGATGATGCTTTTCCTGCTGACTATGCTGCTGGCAGGCATGGTTCTGTCAAACCTGGTGGAAGAGAAGGCCAACAAGATCATCGAGATCCTGGCGGCGGCCATACCGATGGACGCCGTGTTCCTGGGCAAGCTGTTTGCCATGCTGGCAGTCTCGATCGTCGGGATCGCGGTGTGGGGCCTGGTGGGCTATGCCTTCTGGAATGTGAGCGGCGAAGCGATCACCCAGGCAACCGGCTTCAGCTTTTCACATCTGCCGCGGCCAGCAGTCGGCAGGCCGATGTTCCTGCTGCTTGGTGTGGTCTATTTCGCCATGGCCTATCTGCTTCTGGGCGCACTGTTCCTCACCATCGGTGCGATGGCAGCCACGGTGCGCGAAGTGCAGACACTGTCGATGCCCGTCACGATGATGCAGCTGATGGTGTTCTTCCTGGCGGCCTATGTCATTACCCAGCCGGGCACCGCGCTCGAGCTGCTGGCGGTTGCCTTTCCGCTAAGCTCGCCCTTCGCCATGCTGGCCCGCGCGGCGCTGCAGGACAGCCTCTGGACGCATGGCCTGGCGCTCGCCTGGCAGGCGCTGATGGTGCTTCTGATCGTCAAGGGAGGTTCTGCACTGTTCCGCAAGCGGGTGATGAAATCGGGTGGTGCCGGGCATGCGCCGACCCGCCGCCGCTGGCTTGGCGCCGCGCGCCGGTAGCGGACCACCGGCGCCAGTTAGGTTCCAAATCGCAACCCACTGTTGACACGGCTGTCAATAAAGGCAGGATGCCGATCGAAAGACCAGCGGCCGCGAGAGTCGCGCAGGATGGAGAATGTGATGGCTTCGATCGCCCCGGAACGCCCGCAGGTGCGCCGTTCCCCCACCGCTTATGAAGCCCTGCGCGAACACCTCAAGTCGCACCCTGATGACCGTCTGGTGCATTCCCACAAGTGGGACGTGAGCCGGTCGGACATCTACTTCAACGACACCTGGCAGCCGATCTTCAAGGAAATGCGCGAGGCCGGGCCGCTCCATTACATCCCGGAAAGCCCGTTCGGACCCTATTGGGCGGTGGTGCAGCACAAGGCGATCCAGCACATCGAGGCCCTGCCCGACATCTTTTCGTCTAGCTGGGAATTTGGTGGGATCACGATCCTTGAGCGACCGACTGACGAGCAATTGGCCGAGAGCGGCATGCAGCGACGCGAATTGCCGATGTTCATCGCAATGGACCGCCCGCAGCACACCGGCCAGCGCCGCACCGTCGCACCGAAATTCACGCCTAGCGGCATGGCCGAGATGGAGGCCGAGATCCGCCAGCGCACCGGCGAATTGCTCGACAGCCTGCCGCGCGGCAAGGTGTTCGACTGGGTTGACACGGTATCGATCGAACTGACCACCGGAATGCTGGCGATCCTGTTCGGTTTCCCCTGGGAAGACCGGCAGTTGCTGACCTACTGGTCAGACTGGTCGGGCGATACCGAGCTGGCAACGGTCCGCGAGCTTGACGAGATGCGCTGGGGCATCCTGCAGGAGATGCTGGCCTATTTCCAGACCCTGTGGATCGAACGGACGCACCAGAGCGGCGGCGACGACCTGATTTCGATGATGATCCATTCGGAATCGATGAACCAGATGAGCCCGCAGGAATTCATGGGCAATCTGGTGCTGTTGATCGTGGGCGGCAACGACACCACGCGCAACACAATGAGCGGTATCATCCATGCGTTCGACCAGTTCCCCGACCAGCGCAAGCTGTTCGAGGAGAACCCCGACCTGATCCCCAACGCAGTGCAGGAATGCATCCGCTACCAGACCCCGCTGGCGCATATGCGCCGCACCTGCACCGAGGACATCGAGGTGTTCGGCCAGCTCGTGAAAAAGGGCGACAAGGTAGTGCTGTGGTACCTTTCGGCCAATCGGGACGAAGAGGTGTTCGACAACCCCGACAAGCTTGACATCACTCGCGAGAACGCCCGTCGGCATATCGCCTTTGGCTATGGCATCCACCGCTGCGTGGGCGCACGTCTGGCCGAACTTCAGCTTCGCGTGTTGCTCGAGGAAATGCACAAGCGCCGCATGCGCGTGCATGTGGCGGGCGATGTGGAACGGGTCCGCGCGAACTTCGTGCACGGCTTCCGCAAGCTCGAGGTCGAGATAACGACTTTCTGAATTCGTGAAACCTTTGGCGCTGGCGAAACGTATTGAGCCACAGTTACTCATGATCGGACCTGACGCCATGCCACCATACAGTGCCTCTCGCCGCCGGATGCTTGCGATGCTGAGCATAGGTGTAGCCATGCCGGCCCTAGCGGCCTGCGGTTCGTCAAGGGCCGAAGCCCGCGACTTTCCGATCCGGTTGAGCGAGGCCGAGTGGCGCCGCAAGCTGACGCGCGAGCAGTTCCGCATCCTGCGCGAAGAAGGGACGGAGCCCCCCTTCACCTCGCCGCTCGACAAGGAGAAGCGTGCCGGCACGTTCCACTGCGCGGGCTGCGGCAATGCGCTCTATTCCTCGCGCACCAAGTACAACAGCGGCACCGGCTGGCCCAGCTTCTGGGCCGCGATCGACAAGAGTGCGGTTGGCACATCGACCGATTTCAAGATCGGCTACCCCCGCACCGAAGTGCATTGCGCCGATTGCGGCGGGCATCTGGGGCATATCTTCAGCGACGGACCCGAGCCGACCGGCCAGCGGCACTGCATAAATGGTCTCGCCCTCGATTTCCGGCCAGCCTAGGCGCCGCGGCAGCGCCCGGTCAGATCCGCTGCGCCAGCAGCACTAGCGCACCTGGCGCAAGCACCAGCACCAGAGCTGCTGCAAGCGCGATCCGGGGCAACATCCCGTCGTGCGCGCGCCAGCGCTTCAGCACACGGGCGACAAACCAGCCGATCGGCAAGGCGCTCAGGGCCCCGGCAAAGCTGAGAGTGCGGGCCACCACGATACTGCCGGCCATGGCCAGCGACAGCAGCAGTGCATATTCGAACCACCAGCTTCGCTGCCAGTCGCGATGGATCGACGCCAGATAAAGCGCCACGACCAGCGCCAATGCCAGCTGCAGCAGTGCAGGCGCTGCCTCGCCGAGCGGTCGATCCCACAGCGGCCCAGCGTCACCGGCAAATCCCGGCCAGATGCCGGGCGCGTTCGGCATCGCGGCGATGGCGAAGGGTGAGCTGCATTCCGGCGCAAGCAGCATGGCAAATCCCGCCCCCAGCGCTGCGATTGTGGTCCATGCCAGCGCCAGGGTCACGCGCGGTAAAGGTGGAAACACCGCCAGGGCACCCGCGCCGAGCGCCATGACAATCGCCATCCCGAGTTGCGGAGGCGAGATCATCAGGCAGCTGGGTGCAATTGCGCCCGGCCCCCTCGTCAGCAGGAACAGCACTGTCAGCCCTAGCGCCAGCGCCTGAAGATAGCTCACCAGCCACCAGCGTTCGCGATGATCACGCAGCCAGCGCAGCGCCAACAGCAGGCCGAAGGCAATGGCTATCAGCCACAGGTCGAAAGAGAGGGTCAGGCCGAACGCCATGGCCAGGCCTGCAGCCGCTCCACCGCTGGGCGCGGTGCGCCAGGCCAGCGTCCAGGCAGCCAAGCCCACCGCGACGATTTGCCAGTTGGTATGGTCGATCCTGAGCGGCTGAAATGCCATGGCCACTCCGGGCAGCAACACCGCGACGAGGCACACACAAACCGCGGTGGGGCGGTCGAACAGGCGCCAGGCGAGCCGCCCCGCAACCAACAGGAAGAGCAGCAACACGATCAGCGGCAGCGCGATTATTGCCACCCGCTCGGCCGCAGCCATGTCCATGAACCGGGACAGCAGCAGGATGAGCCCGGCCAGCGGCAGATCGGCGAGCTGCGACCAAGGTACAGCCAACGCCTCTGCCGGACCGAGGTCATAGGGCTTCCATTCGAACCATCCCTGCCCGGTCAGCAAATCACGTGCACGCACCAGCTTATGCACGTCGTCTGCGTCAGGCAGGCGACCTTCCAGAATTCGGCGCAGCGCGATTGCTCCAAGAAACAGGCTGGCGGCGATCCAGCTGAGGAGGATCGCCATGGTCGGTCGATCCCTTTCTCGCAGGCGCCGGTCTTGTGTCCGCATCGATCCCGTATCCGTGCCGGGCGTCCGCCCTCAGCCACGAAGGTTAGGTGATGCCTCCGGCACGGACAATGGCTGCCACCGGGACTATCCTCGGTTCAATCGCAAGGCGACGGCGCGCGAGTGGTTGCTCAGGCCTGGTCGAGCAGACCGGGCGCCTGCAGCCTGGCAACAAGCAGCGCAAAGTCGCGCAGCGAGAAGGTGTCGTCGAACACCACACCGTAATGCGCATTGCGCCGCCACCGAACCTTGGCCCGGGTCTCCCGCAGCGCTTCTCCGGAAAGCCGCAGGTTCTGTTCGATCGCGTAGAGCGAACCGCATTCGAGCCGCGCCCCCTGTTGCGAAAGGTTGAGGACAGTAGCTTCGGCGCGATTGAGGCCCGCCACCACGGTGATCGGAAATTCGAGCGCCAGGCGCAAGCCGCGTTTGGGGAAGCTGCTCGCTTCGCGGATCAACTGGTCAACATCGATCTCGTGATCGAATGCGAACCCTGCTTCGTTGCCACGCGCCCACACGCGGGCCATTTCATAACGATCGCCGCTCTGCAGTTCGAGCGTATAGCGTTCGCATGCCGGAAGTGCATGGAACAGCCGCGCGCTCACCCCGGTACTCGAGACATCGCGCAGCACACACACAAACTCACCTTGCGAGCAAACCAGCTTGGCGGGGCGGATCAGCAGTGAGTAACGCTGGGCAACGCGCTGGTCGGACACCTGGTCCGGCGTCAATTATGACTGCTGCGAAAACGCCGCATGCTCCATTGCAGAACAACCCCTGTTTATTCGACCCGGATTGGCCGAATTGTCGTTCTATTCGGCCAGGTTTTCGAACATGGGGATAGGGCAATACGGGTTAAGGCGAAGCTAATGCTTAACCGATTGGTGCGGGTGGCGGGACTCGAACCCGCACGAGGGGAACCTCAGGGGATTTTAAGTCCCCTGCGTCTACCATTCCGCCACACCCGCACGGCCACTGCCTAGCGGGAGCCGGGCGGCGCGGCAACGGATCACCGTTCAGGGGTGTGCGCCGACGACGGTGTCAGGCGTCATTGATGCGCTTGCGCATTTCCTTGCCGGGCTTGAAATAGGGCACGCGCTTCGAAGGCACATCAACCATCTCGCCGGTGCGCGGGTTGCGGCCCTGGCGGGATTCGCGCTGGCGGGTGGAGAAAGCGCCGAAACCACGCAGTTCGACCCTGCCGCCATCAGCCAGCCGCTCGGCGATCTCGTCAAAGAAAATGTCGACAACCTGCTCGACTTCTTCGGCGCGCAATTCTGGATTGTCGCGGTGCAATACTTGCAGCAATTCGGATCTGATCATGAGCTACTCCCGCCTGTAAGCCCCGCCGGCGCGAACGCCAGACCGGACTTGCCCCCAATGCCATGGTCAACGACGGTGCTTCGACCCGAAAACATCCTCTAACCGGCACCTTCAAAATGCCAGATCAATGCGTTTTCTGCAAGCTAACTCTCGAATTTTCGCTGTTTAGATAGGGGCTTGACCCTAGCAAGCCGCCTCAAGGAGTTCGGCCAGGTCGATGCCCAGCCGCTCGATCCGCGCACGTAATTCGGGCCATTCGGTGCGCAGGAAGCGCTCACGTTCGCGACTGCGCAGCCGATCCGCCGCGCCTTCGACGACATACATGCCGACCCCGCGCTGCACTTCGACCAGGCCATCGTTCTGGAACTGCTGGTAGGCCTTGGCGACAGTCAGCGGATTGGCGCCCTCCTCGGCCGCCAGCGCGCGCACCGAAGGCAGCATCTCGCCTTCGCGGTAACGGCCTTCGATGATGGCGGCGGCGATCTGGTCGCGCAGCTTCAGGTAAACAGGTCGGTTGTTGCTCATGAGTCCCTCGCGGCAAGTGCCTCAGTGCCATAATACAGCCATGCGCGTCAAGTTCCCCGCCAATCCGGTTTCCTTTGAAACAAAGGCTTCACATGGGCGATTGAGGCGCTAGGGTGCCGGGCGAAGACAGGTCAGCCATGCGCGCCTGAGGGAATATCGGGGAGAACCTTCGTGTCGCTTGAAGAGATCATCGTCGCCACGGCGGCGACCTTTCTGGTGTTGCTGCTGATTGGCGGTGCCACCATCGTTTCATCTTCGAAAGCCGAGTTCGCCGGGCACCCCAAGGGGTTGTTCGTGCTGTTCTTCGCCGAGATGTGGGAACGCTTTTCCTACTACGGCATGCGCGCCCTGCTGATCTTCTACCTTACCCAGCACTGGCTCTACAGCGACGAAAAAGCCTCGGTGATCTACGGCGCCTATACGGCGCTCGTCTATATTGCGCCGGTGCTGGGCGGCTATCTGGCGGACAAGTATCTTGGCCAGCGCAAGGCGGTGCTGTTCGGCGCTGTGCTGCTGACGATCGGCCATTTCCTGATGGCGTTCGAGGGCCAGGAAGCTGTGGGCCACGAAGCCAACCCCATGATCAACGTGTTCTGGGCCGCGCTGGCATTCATCATTGTCGGCTCGGGCTTCCTCAAGGCCAATATCTCGGTGATCGTCGGCCAGCTCTACCCGCGCACCGATGTGCGCCGCGACGGCGCCTATACGATCTTCTACATGGGCATCAACGTCGGCGCGGCGGTGGGCACAATCATCGCCGGCTATCTCGGACAGACCTATGGCTGGGCCTATGGCTTCGGCGCGGCGGGCATCGGGATGCTGCTGGGCCTGATCGTCTTCATCGTCTTCAAGCCGCTGCTGCTGGGCAAGGGCGAAAGCACGGTGCCCGAAAAGCTGGCCGCGCCATACATGGGCATGAAGTTCGAATGGTTCCTCTACCTCGTCGGTTTCGCGGCAGTCGCGGTGACCTGGTGGCTGGTGCAGAACCAGGCGATCGTGGGCACCATCCTGGGCGTGTTCGGCGCCGCGCTGGTCGCTTTCGTGATCTGGGAGGCGATCAAGATCGGCGGGCACGACCGTGACCGGATCTTTGCCGCGATGTTCCTGATCATCGGCTCGATCCTGTTCTGGGCGCTGTTCGAACAGGCCGGTTCCAGCCTCAACCTGTTCACCGACCGCTATGTCGACCGGCAAGGCGTCGATGCCTCGATCTTCCAGTCGATCAACCCGATCTACATCATCATGCTGGCGCCGCTGTTCGCCGGCCTGTGGACCTGGCTTGGCAAGAAGGGGCTAGAGCCTTCCACTCCGGCAAAATTCGGCCTGGCAATGGTGCAGCTGGGGGCTGGCTTCCTGGTGCTGGTGCTGGGTGCCAGTTCGGTCGGGATGGAGAACATGACCCCGGTCATCTTCATCTTCCTGATCTACCTCCTCCACACCACCGGCGAACTTTGTCTTTCGCCGGTTGGCCTGTCGGCGATGAACCGGCTGGCACCGGCGCACATGGCCTCGCTCATCATGGGCACCTGGTTCTTCGCTTCGGCCACCGGCAATTTCGTGGCTGGCCTCATCGCGGCAGCGACCGGATCGGAAGCGGCCTCGGGCGAGGGCGCATCGAAGGAAACCGTGCTGGCGGTCTACAGCCAGATCGGCTGGATCGCAGTCGGCGTGGGTGTGGCTGTCATCGTGATCAGCCCGCTCATCAAGAAGCTGATGCACCTCGACACGCTCAAGGACGACGAGGCAGCCGAGAAAGCTTAAGGCAACCACCGGTCAGGAAAAATCGAAGGGTCGTTATGCGTATTCGTGACCTCATTGTCGCGGGGGGCGCCCTGCTGCTCGCCGCCTGTGCCACCACTGATGACGCCGGGGCCAAGCCTGCCACGGCGGGTTCGGTCGAACCGGCCAACTTCGAGAAGAACCCCTATCCCTCGACCTACCGTCCCTATCCGGGGGCGCCGACCGCTCTGGTGGGCGCAACGGTCTTTGACGGGACAGGGCGGGTCTTCGAGGACACGACCGTGCTTCTTCGGGACGGCAAGATCGAAGCGATCGGCTCGGGCCTCGACACTTCGGGCTACACGGTGGTCGACGGGCGCGGCAAATTCGTCACCCCGGGCGTGATCGACATCCATTCGCACCTGGGCGACTATCCCACCCCTTCGGTCGATGCGCATTCCGACGGGAACGAGGCGACCAGCCCGACCACGCCCGAAGTCTGGGCTGAGCATTCGGTCTGGCCGCAGGACCCGGGCTTCACCCGCGCGCTGGCCAATGGCGGGGTGACTTCGCTGCTGATCCTGCCCGGTTCGGCCAATCTGATGGGAGGCCGTTCGGTCACCCTCAAGAACGTGCCAGCCCGTACAGTGCAGGGGATGAAGTTCCCCGGCGCGCCCTATGGCATGAAAATGGCCTGCGGCGAGAACCCCAAGCGGGTCTACGGCGCCAAGGGGCGCATGCCTTCGACCCGCATGGGCAATTTCGCGGTGAACCGCCAGACCTGGCTTGACGCCAAGGCCTACGCCAAGGACGACAAGAAGAAGCGCGACCTGGCCAAGGAAACGCTGGTCGGGGCGCTCGAGGGCGAAATCCTGGTCCATAACCACTGCTACCGCGCTGACGAAATGGCGCTGGTGATGGATATGGCCAAGGAGATGGGCTACCGCGTCAGTGCGTTTCACCATGCGGTGGAAAGCTACAAGATCGGCGACCTGCTGCGCGAAAACGACGTGTGCAGCGCGATCTGGGCCGACTGGTATGGCTTCAAGATGGAAAGCTATGACGGCATTCCGGAGAATGCCGCGTTGCTGCAGCAGGCGGGGGCCTGCGTGGTAATCCATTCGGATGACGAGAACGGGATCCAGCGTCTCAACCAGGAGGCCGCAAAGGCGCAGGCCGCGGGCAAGCGGATGGGGATCGACATTCCCGATGCACAGGTGGTTCGCTGGTTCACGCTCAACGCAGCCAAGGCGATGGGCATCGATGCGATGACCGGCAGCCTCGAACCCGGCAAGATGGGCGATGTGGTGCTGTGGAACGGCGATCCGCTGAGCGTCTACTCGCGGCCCGAGAAAGTATGGATCGATGGCGCGCTGCTGTTCGACGCCAATGATCCGAAGCGCCGGCCGGTGAGCGATTTCGAACTCGGCCAGCAGGGCGAAGGAGACGTGAAATGAGCCGCGCTTCGCTCCGCATCGCCAGCGCGGCTGCCCTCTTTGCGGCTGCCGCTGCGGCTGTTCCCGCGGCCGCACAGGATTTCGCGATCGCCAACGCCACGGTCGCGACCGGCGACGGCAGTGCACCGCTCGAACGTGCCACGGTGGTGGTGCGGGCCGGCAAGGTCGCCGCCGCCGGAC
This sequence comes from Erythrobacter sp., assembly GCA_049421965.1. Classification (GTDB taxonomy): domain Bacteria; phylum Pseudomonadota; class Alphaproteobacteria; order Sphingomonadales; family Sphingomonadaceae; genus Erythrobacter. Next base: position 13,995 of record JBMSNZ010000002.1, on the reverse strand, counting down.
AAGGTGTCACGGTGCCGGAAGGCATGACAGTGCTCGATGGCACAGGCACCTGGGTTACGCCGGGCCTGTTCATGCCGCTGACACAGCTTGGGCTGTGGGATGTCGAGGCGGTTGACCAGAGCAATGACATCACCGCCGACAAATCGCGTTTCGGCGCGGCGATCGATGTCGCTCCCGCGATCAACTACGCTTCGCAGCATATTGCGGTTACACGCGGCGGCGGAATCACCCGCGCCACGATCCGCCCGGGCGCAGGCAAGTCGATCTTCGCCGGGCAAGGCGCGGTGATTGATCTCGGCGCCGACCCCCAACCGATCGTGCGAGCCAAGGCCTTCCAGTATGTCGTCCTGGGCGAGACCGGAGCCGAAATCGCCGGGGGCAGCCGCACCGCCGCGTTTCTCGAATTCGAAGAAGCGCTGCGCGAAGCCAGCGACTTCGCCGCCGGGCGGTGGGACCCCGAAGCGGCACATCTGACGCGGGCCGATGCGGAAGCGCTGGGCGCGGTCTTGTCCGGACGGCAGAAGCTCTATGTCCGGGTCGAGCGCGCGGCGGATATCCGCGCCGTCATCGCACTCAGGCAGCGCTATGCGAAGCTCGATCTGGTGATTGTCGGCGCGAGCGAGGGCTGGCTCGCGGCCGATGCGCTGGCAGCATCGGGCATCCCGGTGATCGCTGACCCGCTCGACAACCTGCCCTCGACCTTCGAGCAACTGGGCGCCACGCAAAGCAATGTCGGGCGCATGGTCGCGGCCGGCGTGAAGGTGGCGCTCGGCAGTTTCGCAGGCGGGACTGATGGCCATCCGCGCAGTGCGGCGCAGTTCGCCGGCAATCTCGTAGCCTTGCAGAAGGTGCCGCGCGCAAGCGGGTTGAGCTGGGGGCAGGCGCTGGCTGCGATCACTTCGGTGCCGGCTGAAATCTCCGGATACGGCGGCCAGTTCGGCGTGCTCAAGCCGGGGGCTATGGGCGATTTGGTGGTGTGGGACGGCGACCCGCTCGAAGCCGGCTCGGCCCCGCTCCGGGTGTTTGTCGAGGGCGTGCAGCAACCGCTCGACAACCATCAGACACGGCTGCGCGAACGCTATCGCAACCTCGACCAGAGCGACTTGCCCAAGGCCTACGACTGGTAGCCTGGGGCAAGGCTACCAGCCCGGCTTGCCAATCGTCTCAAGCTGTGGCCAATTCCCCGGACAAGGGGAGAAGACCATGGACAATGCTCTGGTTTCGCTGGTCGCGGCCAACATCGCGTTTGTAGGCTCGCATTTCGCGATGTCGCATCCGCTGCGCGCACCGATGGTGAAAATGTTGCAGGAAAAGGGTTTCAGCGTGGCCTACACGCTGGTCAGCCTGGCGACCTTCTACTGGGTCTACCTGGCCTATACCGCAGCCCCAGCCGGCGATCTGGGCGGCAGCGGCGAGGCGGGCTGGATCGTCGCGACAGTGCTGGCGCTGCCGGCCATGGTGCTGCTCGCGGGTTCGTTTGCAGGCAATCCGGCGATGCCGACCCCGGCAGCAGCGGCCCAGGCCCGTGCCGCGCCCAAGGGCGTATTCCAGGTCACGCGCCACCCGATGATGTGGGGTTTCGGCCTGTGGGCGCTGTCGCATATCGTGCTGTGGTCGAGCGCGCGCAGCGTGATCACCGCGTTGGCGATGGGCATTCTCGCGCTGGTCGGCGCACATCTGCAGGATCGCAAGAAGCGCGCGCTGATGGGCGATGCCTGGGCAGCGTGGGAGAGCCACACCAGCTACTGGCCACGGTGGGCCAATCTGGCATCGGTGGGCATCCTGTGGTGGACGCTCGGCGCAGGACTGTGGCTGGCGTTGAGCTGGGCGCATATGCCGCTGGGCGGCATACCCGCCGGCGTGTGGCGCTGGCTGTAGTGTGGATACGCGCGACCGGCAGGTCGCACGCCTGAACCGGCTCACCTCCCCCGCGCTAACGTTTTATTTGTCTTGTTGGCCAATAGGATAGTAAAGCACGCGCGGGGCAGAAAGGTGAGGAATGGCAATTTCGCTCGCATCCGCTGTCCTGTTGGCGGCCTCTGCCGCGCAGGCCGAGCCGCCGCCGCCACCACCGGAGCCGGCGGTGGAAGCGGCCACTCCTGCTGCGAGCGAGCAACCGCCCGAAGTGCCGCCAGCGTCCGGCAACAACATCATCGTTTCGGCCGAAGCGCGCGAACCGCTCAAGGACCCTCTGGCGAGTGTCAACGAGGCCACCTTCGAGGTCACGCAGAAGGTCGACGAAGCGCTCGTCGCGCCACTGGCCGAAGCCTATGAGGAAGAGCTGCCCAGCCCGTTACGCAAGGGATTGCGCAATTTTTTCCGTAACTTGATGGAGCCTGTCAACGCGCTCAACTTCCTGTTCCAGCTCAAGCCCGGCAAGGCGGTGGAAACGCTGGGGCGGTTCGCGATCAATTCGACAGTGGGCGCGGCCGGCCTGTTCGACGTTGCCAAGAAGGAGCCGTTCAAGCTGCCCTATCGCCGCAACACGTTCGGCAACACGCTGGGCTATTACGGGGTCGGGCCAGGCCCGTTTCTGGTCGTGCCGCTGGTCGGGGCGACAAGCTTGCGCGACCTGATCGGCATCGGGATTGACCAGTCGGTTCTGCCCTTCGCGGTCGGCGCACCGTTCAACACGCCCTATTATGCGCTTCCCGCCTTCACGGTTAACTCGCTGGAATTCCGTATCAAATTCGACGAGCGGATCGACCAGATCAACACCAGTGACGATCCCTACTACGCGATGCGCGAAACCTATCTGTGCCAGCGCGAAGCCGATATCGCCGCGCTGAAAAACCGCCCGCCGCCGCGCGATTGCAGCATCGAGGCGATCATGGCGGGGCCCGAAGGCGCGGCTGAAACAGCGGTTCCGGCAGCAATCGAGGGAGCAACGCCCGAAGCGGTTCAGAACGCAGCAGAAACGGTGCAGAGCGCGGCTGAAACAGGGCAGGGCGAAGCCGGACAAGCTGCAAACGCGCCCGAGCCCGCGCCCGGAATCGAATTCATCAGCCGGGAAGTAGTCCAGCCGCTGCCGCAAGGCTGAGCAGCGCGCTCAGCTGCCCTTGAAGTGCGCAGCGCGCTTCTCGATCAGCGCGTCGACCCCTTCCATGTGATCGTCGGTGAGGTGCATCAGCGCCTGCGCGTTGGCGGCCAGTTCGAGCGCGGTATCGTAGCTCACCTCGCGCCCCTGCCGCATCAGGTTCTTGGCGTGGCGCAGCGCATGCGGCGGCATGGCAGCCACTTTCGCGGCCAGCGCCTGCGCTTCGGCCAGCAGTGCATCATGCGGCACCACCCGGCTGACCAGGCCCCAGCTGAGCGCGGTGGGCGCGTCGATCACCTCGCCGGTGTAGAACAGTTCGGCCGCGCGCGCCTCTCCGATGATGCGCGGCAGGATCCAGGTGCCGCCATCGCCGGGAATCAGGCCGAGCTTGAGGAAGGTAACGCCGAACTTCGCCTGCTCGCTGGCGATGCGGATATCACCGAGGCAGGCAACATCGCAGCCGAGCCCAATCGCCGGGCCATTGACCGCCGCGATAAGCGGCACGCGCAGCCCGTAAAGCGCGCGCAGCATGCGGTGAATATTGTCGCGATAGCTGTCGGAAATGCCCGGCGGGGTGCCGCCAAAGCTGCCCGAGCGCGCCTTCATGGCCTTGATATCGCCGCCTGCGCTGAAGGCGCGCCCCGCGCCGGTAAGGATCACGCAGCGCACCTCAAGATCTCGGTTGATCGCGTCGCAGGCCGCCGCGAACTCGTCGCCATCGCCCGCCTGGCCGAGCGGGTTCATGATCTCCGCGCGGTCGATGGTGAGCGTGGTGACGTGGTCTGCGGTGTCGATCTTCAGGAGCGGCATTGGAGAGCAGCCCTATGCCCGCGCTTCTTCCACGCGCTGGCCTTCCCCGGCCGAATTGTGCCGCAGCGCTTTCAGCACGCAATCGACGATTTGCGGCGCGTTGAGCCCTGCCTCGTCATATTGCTTCATGGGATCGTCATGGTCCTGGAACACATCGGGCAGGCGCAGGGTGCGCACCTTGAGGCCCCCCGAAACGCCATCGCCATCGGTCAGGCCCGTATCCGACGCGAAGGTCAGCACATGCGCGCCCAGCCCGCCGATCGCGCCTTCCTCCACCGTCACCACCACTTCATGCGTGCGCATCAGGCGTTCGATGAGGTCGGTATCGAGCGGCTTGGCGAAGCGCAGATCGGCCACAGTGGTGGAAAGCCCCTTGGCCTCGAGCTGGTCGGCCGCCTTGAGCGCCTCGGCAAGGCGCGCGCCGAGTGACAGGATCGCCACCTTCGAACCTTCGCGCACCACCCGGCCCTTGCCGATCTCGAGCTTCTGCGGAACCTCGGGCAGTGGCACGCCCGTGCCATTGCCGCGCGGATAGCGGAAGGCAATCGGCCCGGCGTCAAATTCGGCGGCGGTATAGGTCATGTGGACCAGTTCCGCCTCGTCCGCGGCGGCCATCACCACCATGTTGGGCAGGGTGGCGAGGTAGGTGATGTCGAACGCGCCGGCATGGGTGCAGCCGTCAGCGCCGACCAGCCCGGCGCGGTCGATCGCGAAGCGCACCGGCAGGTTCTGGATCGCGACATCGTGCACCACCTGGTCATAGGCGCGCTGGAGGAAGGTGGAATAGATTGCGGCGAAGGGGCGCATCCCCTGCGCCGCGAGGCCGGCCGCGAACGTCACCCCGTGCTGTTCGGCAATACCGACGTCGAAACTGCGATCGGGGTGCGCCTTGGCGAAGCGATCGACCCCGGTGCCCGAGGGCATGGCGGCGGTTATCGCGCAGATGCGCGGATCGGTTTCAGCCAGCCTGGCCAGCGTATCGCCGAACACGTTCTGGTACGCCGGCGGGCCGCCCGCGCTCTTCTTCTGTTCGCCGGTGATCACGTCGAACTTGGCGACACCGTGATACTTGTCGGCGCTGTTCTCGGCCGGGGCATAGCCCTTGCCCTTCTGCGTCACGACATGCACCAGCACCGGGCCCTGCTCGCTGTCGCGCACATTTTCCAGCACGGGGATCAGATGGTCGAGATTGTGCCCGTCGATCGGGCCGACGTAATAGAACCCCAGTTCCTCGAACAGCGTGCCGCCGGTCACCATGCCGCGGGCATATTCTTCCGCCTTTTCGAGCCCGTGGTGGACCTTGCGGCTGAGCTTGCGCGAGATGCGCGAAGCGAGGCTGCGCAACCCGAGATACTCGCTCGAGGAAACCATCCGCGCGAGATAGGCCGACAGCCCGCCCACCGGCGGAGCGATCGACATGTCGTTGTCATTGAGGATCACGACCAGCCGGTTGCCCGCCGCCTCGGCGTTGTTCATCGCCTCATAGGCCATGCCCGCGCTCATCGCGCCGTCACCGATCACCGCGATGCCGCGCCCCGGCTGGCCCTGCAGCTTGTTGGCGATGGCAAAGCCGAGCGCGGCCGAGATCGAGGTCGAGCTGTGCGCCGCGCCGAACGGATCGTATTCGCTTTCGGCGCGCTTGGTGAAGCCGGAGAGGCCGCCGCCCTGGCGCAGCGTACGGATCCGGTCACGCCGGCCGGTGATGATCTTGTGCGGATAGCACTGGTGGCCAACGTCCCACACCAGCCGGTCTTCGGGGGTGTTGAACACATAATGGATCGCCACAGTCAGCTCGACGACGCCAAGGCCCGAACCGAGATGCCCGCCGGTGGTGCCGACAGCATCGATCATTTCGGCGCGCAATTCATCCGAAAGCTGGCGCAGCTGGGAACGCTCAAGCTGCCGTAGGTCGGAAGGATAGGTGACCCGATCAAGTAGCGGGGTATGCGGAGGAAGACTCATGGTTCAAGGGCTTACACGCGAAAAAGCGATGTGTCGATGAAGGCTTGGCGGACGGCGGAGGCGGCCGAATCAGCCCGCGCAGTCGGCACAAACCCCGCGGATTTCGATAACCGGGCGGCGCGCCTGGAACGTGCGTGCCGCGGCCAAATCACGCACCCGCCGCGATACCTCGTCATCGTCGACATGGGTTGCCCCGCCGCACTCGTCGCACACCAGGAAGATGCAGTCATGCGCACAGCCCGGGTGGGTATTGGCGAGAAAGGCATTGGCGCTTTCGACCCTGAGCGCGAGATTGTTGGTCACGAACAGATCGAGGATGCGGTAGACGCTGTTGGGCGCCACCCGCTTGCCCAGCGAGCGCGAAAGATTGTCGGCGATGTCATAGGCCGACACCGGCCCATCATGTCGGGCCAGCTCGGCAAACACCGCCTCGCGCATACCGGTCCATTGCTCGCCCGCCGCCGTCAGCGCCGCGCGCGCAGCCTCGACCAGGCCGGGGCCGGTATGTTCATGATGGGTGTGATCGTGCCTTGCCATGCCAGGCATATAGGCGTTCGGGCGCGGCGATGCCACTCCCGCCGTACGCGGCGTCAGGGCTGGCGGTGGTCGCGCAGGAAGCTGGCGCGATAAAGCCCGGGATACATCCGCGCGAGCGCTTCCACCTTGGGCTTGTCCCACGCCAGGATGTAGCCGTGGCGCGGATTGCGAGCCATGAAATCCTGGTGGTAATCTTCCGCCTTGTAGAAGGCGCGATAAGGCTCGATCCGGGTGACGACCGGTTTCTGCCACAGGCCGGCATCGTCGAGCTGCTTCAGATAGGCGCGCGCGACCTTGGCCTGCGCTTTGTTCATCGGCACGATCGCGCTGCGATAATGGCGGCCGACATCGGGGCCCTGGCGGTTTTTCAGCGTGGGATCAGAGACCACCGAGAACAGGATCCGCAGCAGTTCGTCATAGCGCACTTCGCGCGGGTCGTAGACGATCCGCACCGCTTCGGCATGGTCGGTCATCCCGGTCACGATCTGGTCATAGCTGGCGGTCGCCGCGGTGCCGCCGTGAAAGCCCGATACCGCTGACTTGACGCCCTTGACGTGGCTGAACACGCCTTCGACGCCCCAGAAGCATCCGCCGGCAAAGATCGCCACCTGCAGCCTGGCGGGCTCCTGCGCCTTGAGCGCGGCTTCGGGCGCGGCGACCGGTTTCTCGCTGGCGGCAGAAGCGACCTGGCACCCGCTCAGCGCCAATGCGCCGGCGGCAAGCAGCACCAGCCTGCGCAGTTCCACGGTCAATTGCAGGACGAAGCGCCTGCGCTGGGCCCGGATTCGGCCGTGGCGGCCTTGGCGGGGCTGGCGAACTCGGCTTCAAGATGCGGCGCGAGGCTGGCACCGACCATCAGCGCACCGATCAGGAAGCCGATGCCGAAGCTGCGGTAAAGGTCGGATTTGAAGAGGCCCATGGTGTCAGTGCTCGCGAATCAGTTGTTTTGTCTTGCAGAGCCCGAGTTAGCCCCGTTTGATTGAGGCGCGCTGAACACGGCTGACAGCAAAAGTCTATTCGCGCTGCGACAGGATGTGGTTACAGCCTGACGGAATGATGGATGCAGTGATTATTGGCGGCGGCCACAACGGGCTGACCTGTGCGTTCTACCTTGCTCGCGCGGGGTTGAAGGTGGTGGTGTGCGAGGCGCGCGAAATGGTGGGCGGCGCAGCGGTGACCGAGGAGTTCGCTCCCGGCTTCCGCAATTCGACCGCCAGCTACACTGTCAGCCTGCTGCAACCCAAGGTGATTGCCGACATGCAATTGCCCGAGCGCGGCTATCGCGTGATCGAACGGCCGGTGGCGAACTATCTGCCGCTTGGGGGCGATTACCTGCTGATGGGCGGCGGGCTCGACCAGTCGCAGGCGCAGGCGGCGCGCTACTCGGCCCAGGACGCCGAGCGTCTGGCGGCCTATTTCGACATGCTGGAAGATGCAGCGCAGGTGCTGCGCGGCCTGGCGCTGAAAGTTCCGCCCGATCCCAAGGGCGGGCTGCGCTCGATCGTCGATGCGGCGATCCAGGCACGGGGCCTCGCGGGCCTGAGCGTGGAACGCCAGCGCCAGGTGCTGCAGCTGTTCACCCGTTCGGCGCGCGAAGTGCTCGACGACTGGTTCGAGGCCGAGCCGGTCAAGGCCGCGTTCAGCTTTGACGCCTGCGTCGGGCACTACGCTTCCCCCGACGAGCCGGGCAGCGCCTATGTGCTGCTGCACCACGTGTTCGGCGAAGTGAATGGCAAGAAGGGCGCCTGGGGCCATGTCGTGGGCGGGATGGGCGCGATCACACAGATGATGGCTGATGCCTGCCGCGAGGCAGGCGTCGAGATCCGCACCGGCGCGCCGGTGGCGCAAGTCCTGGTGGAAGGCGCGCGCGCGGTGGGTGTGCGGCTTGGCAGCGGCGAAGAATTGCGCGCGCGGCGGGTCATTTCGAACATGGGGCCCAAGCCGCTGTTCGACCGGCTGGTGCCGCGCACCGCGCTGCCGGAGGATTTCGCGCGCGCGATGGACGGATATCGCGGCGGCTCGGGCAGCCTGAGGATGAACGTGGCGCTGGCCGGCCTGCCGCGTTTCCGCCACGCGCCCGATGGAGACGCGCATCTGCGCTCGGGCATCATCATGGCCCCGTCGCTCGATTACATGGACCGCGCCTGGCGCGATGCGCGCGAGCACGGCTTCAGCACGCAGCCGATCGTCGAGATGCTGATCCCCAGCCTGGTTGATGACAGCCTGGCGCCGCAGGGCCACCATGTCGCCAGCCTGTTCTGCCAGCATGTCGATCCGGACCTTCCGGAAGAACGCGAGGCCGAGGCGGTCGAAGCGGTGTTCGACGTGGTCGAGCGGCACGCCCCGGGCTTCCGCGCGCTGGTGCTGCACCGCCAGGTCCACACGCCGCGTGCACTCGAGGCCAAGTTCGGCCTGTGGCGCGGCGACATCTTCCACGGACGCATGAGCCTCGACCAGTTGTGGGCGGCGCGCCCGGCGCTGGGCGCGGGCAGCTATCGCACTCCGCTCAGCGGGCTGTGGCTGTGCGGCGCGGGCACCCATCCCGGCGGCGGCGTGACCGGCGCGCCGGGCCACAATTGCGCGCTGGCGATCCTGAAGTCGCGCCGCTGGTGGCAAAGCTAGGTTCGCTGGACTCCCGCTTGCGCGGGAATGACGAGACGTGATGTCTTGGTCACGGCAGTCAAAGGGCGCGAAGGCCCCTTCGCAAGATATCGTGTCCTCAAGCAGCGAAGCGGCAGGACAGGATTAATGCCGGAAGTGCCGCATCCCGGTGAAGACCATCGCCAGCCCAGCTTCGTCCGCCGCTGCGATCACTTCGTCGTCGCGGATCGAACCGCCCGGCTGGATCACTGCCGTGGCCCCGGCTTCGGCGGCGGCCAGCAGCCCGTCGGCGAAGGGGAAGAAGGCATCCGAGGCGACTGCACTGCCAAAGGTGCGGGGTGACGCCCAGCCATAGGTTTCGGCTGCCTCGGCCGCCTTCATCGCCGCAATCCGTGAGGAATCGCGCCGGTTCATCTGCCCCGCGCCGATGCCGGCCGTAGCGCCATCCTTCGCATAGACGATCGCATTCGATTTGACGTGACGCGCCACGGTCCAGGCGAACAGGCAGTCCTTCAGTTCCTGTTCGGTCGGTGCGCGTTTGGTGACCACCTTGAGATCAGTCGCAGTGATCGCGCCATTGTCGCGCGTCTGCACCAGCAGCCCGCCGGTGATCGGCTTGACCATCAGGCCGCCTCTGCGTGGATCGGGCAGGTCGCCCACCGTCAGCAGGCGCAGGTTCTTCTTCTTTGCGAAGATCGCGCGCGCTTCGTCAGACACGCTGGGCGCGATCACCACCTCGGTAAAGATCGCGGCGATCTGCTCGGCGGTCGCGGCATCGAGCTCGCGGCTCACCGCCACGATACCGCCGAAGGCGGACACACTGTCGCATTGCAATGCCGCTTCCCACGCTTCAGCCAGGGTCGCGGCCTGCGCCACGCCGCAGGGGTTGGCGTGCTTCACGATCACAACTGCCGGATCCTGCCCGGCGAATTCCGCACATAGTTCGAGCGCGGCATCGGCATCGTTGTAGTTGTTGTAGCTCAGCTCCTTGCCCTGGAGCTGCTCGGCCTGCGCGATCCCGCGACCATGCGGCCCGACCGGGGTGTAAAGCGCGGCCTGCTGATGCGGGTTTTCGCCATAGCGCAGGATCACCGGCGCGCGGCCGTTGATCGCCAGCATGTCCGGGAACAGCTGCTGCTGATCGGCAAAGGCGAACCACTGGCTGATCATGCTGTCATAGGCGGCGGTGGCAGCGAAAGCCTTGGCCGCGCATTTGCGGCGGAAGTCGAGCGAGGTCGCGCCGCTGCGCGCTTCTAGCTCGCCGAGCAGTTCGGGATAATCCGCCGGGTCGGTCACGATGGTCACGAAGGCATGATTCTTGGCCGAACTGCGCACCATCGACGGGCCGCCGATGTCGATGTTCTCGATGATTTCGTCGCGCCCGGCGCCGCGCATCACGGTGGCCTCGAACGGGTAGAGGTTCACCACCACCAGGTCGATCGCTCCAATCGCGTGCTCGGCCATTGCTGCGGCGTGTTCGGGATTGTCGCGCACCGCCAGCAGCCCGCCATGGACCTTCGGGTGCAGTGTCTTCACCCGCCCGTCCATCATCTCGGGAAAGCCGGTAAGCTCCGAGATGTCACGCACATCGAGCCCGGCATCGCGTAGCGCCTTGGCGGTGCCACCGGTCGACACCAGCTCCACTCCGCGCCCAGCCAGCGCCTGACCCAGTTCGACCAGCCCGCTCTTGTCGGACACTGACAGCAGTGCCCGCTTGATCACCACATCCGCCACTTTGGAATCTACCCCGTTTTCTTGAGCAGCCAGGAGAATTGCCCCCCGCCGCGCGAAACCATGCCCTGGATCACCAGTTGTTCGATCCCATGCGCGCGGCCATCGCCATCGACCCACATGCTGTCCTCGATCTCAACCCCGGCGCCGGCGTCATTGCCGCCCAGCCGGAACTGCCACAGCGCGCCGCCGGGCAACACCAGCATCGCACCGCGCCCGTCTTCCGCAAGCCGCGCCTCGACCCCGCGCCCGAGGTGGAAACGGATCGCGAAGCCCACCTTGCCGCGCTGGCCGCGCTTGGGCGGAGGCACCAGGATATCTTCGCCCAGCAGTTCGCTGCCATCCGCCCGCAACATCAGGATGCGCCGGTGGGTCAGGCCATAGCGTGCAAGATAACCGTCGTGGCTCGCCTCGATGCGCAGCGCCTCGCCCCCGGCGCGACTCACGATCCCGCGCTCAACCTCGACCCGCTCGACGCCTTTGCCCAGCTTGCCGCCCAGCAGCACCGCAGTGGAATTGGCATTGTCGAGCACCAGCGTCGAATGTGCGGCGCTGGCACGCAAGCCCTGCTCGATCCGTGCCGGTACCTGCCCGCCAGCGAGAGCGGCACCGCCGCAATTGACGATCAGCCGGTGCGGCCCGTCCGACATCTCGAACGCCAGCGTGGAAGCACAGCCCCAGCGCGCGTGGTTGGCGCGCGGCGGTGGCGCGGCGTCGATCTGGACCACGGTTTTCCCGCCGGCGAGGCGGTGATAACCCCAGTGGCGCACATCCTTGAGCGGGCGGGCACGCACACCGCTGGCATCGATCAGCGCGGCCAACCGGTCGGCCCGGGTCGCGCCATTGCCCTGCCAACTACCCAGCGCGCCATCGCCGTGGCGCATCGCCAGCAGCGGCGGCACCAGCAGTTCGCGCATCAGCGCAAGCGGTGCCGGGAACACGCGCCCCGCCGCCTTGTAGCAGGCTTCGAGGTCGATCAGCATGGCGATCGCGTCCATCTGCGCGATCGGGCTGCGCGACAAGGCACCGCCATCCTCGCCCACGAAATCGCCCAGCGCGGCGATCAGGCCGGCTTCGCCATAGAGCCGGCGCGGCTTGCCTTGCGGCAACAGCAGGCCAGCTGCGGTGACCGCGCCCCAGCCCAGCACGGCGGCGAGCGGATCGGGGGTGCGGCGCACCTCGCGGTCTAGCCAGCGTGCGGTATCGTCGATCGCCGCCAGCACGCGCGGCCGCAGGCTTTCATCCTGGCCGGAAAGCACCAGCGGCGCATGCACCAGCCACGCCATCAGCCGCTGCGCGACATGGTCGACCTGCCAGGCAGCGCATTTGCCGGGGCGCGGATTCGCTGCGAGCCACAGCTTGCAGATTCGCTCGGCAGTATCGACACATTGCTCGCGCGGGCCAGCCGCAGCGAGGTCGCGCAGCCAGGCGAAGCCATGGATGACCCGCTCGAACGGAGGCGCCAGCCGCGAGGAAGATTCGTAGTCGGCCTCGGCGATCGGCGCCTTTAGGCCGCTCACCTGGAAATGCCCCGCACGCAGCGCCATGCCTGCAGCACGGTCGCCCATCAGCGGGCTTTCGACCGTTGCCAGCAGGCGCGGGCGCGCCGGCTTGCGGAACGGCGCGGTAAGAGTTGCCCCGTCAAGCCCCAGCCGATAGGCAAACCGCACCAGCCGGTCGGCCATGTCGGATTTGGGCGGTACGAAATCGCTTAGCGCCAGCACGCGCGATTCAGTGGCGGGCGGCGCGCTGGCCGGGGTAGCCATTGCCGCGCGCACCGGCTGCGCCTCGCCTCGCCCGAGCGGCAGGGCGGGCTGATGCGAAACCGTGTAATCCGCGCTGTCGTCGGTGGGCTGGCGATCGGACTGGGAAAGCTGCGCGTCCATCAGCCGACCCCCTTCAGTGCCGCAATATTGGCGGCATACTGCGAAGGACCGCCCTTGAAGGTAGCTGAACCTGCCACCAGCACATCGGCCCCCGCCTCGACACACAGCCGGGCGATCTCGGGATTGACGCCGCCATCGACCTCAAGGTGGATGGCGCGCCCGCTCGCATCGATCATGCGGCGAATGCGGCGGATCTTGTCGAGCTGCGAATGGATGAAGCTCTGGCCGCCAAAGCCCGGGTTGACGCTCATCACCAGCACCAGGTCGATATCGTCGATCAGATAGTCGAGCACTTCAACCGGAGTGGAGGGATTGAGCGAGACGCCCGCCTTCTTCCCCAGCGCCTTGATCGCCTGCACGGTGCGGTGCGCATGCGGCCCCGCTTCGGGATGGATCGTGATTATGTCTGCCCCGGCTTCGGCGAATTCGGCCAGATAGGGATCGACCGGCGAGATCATCAGATGGACATCGAAGCATTTGGTGCTGTGCGGGCGCAGCGCTTTCACCACCATCGGGCCGATCGTGAGATTGGGCACGAAATGCCCGTCCATCACATCGACATGGATCCAGTCCGCGCCGGCGGCGTCGATCGCGCGCACCTCTTCGCCCAGCCGGGCGAAATCGGCCGAAAGGATCGAAGGGGAAATCAGCGGTGCCGCCATGGTCTGTCCCGGGTCGCGCGAATTCCTCCACTAACGGTGCGTGGTCCCTGCTCACAAGCCGCGCCGGCCCCTTTTCCACACGCGCAGGGCCAAGTGCTGGCTTAAGCGCAGCCAACCGGGCAATTCAGCCACAATTAACGCCCGATGCGCCATTTGCGCAGCCAATTGACCGGGGTATCCATCATGGAACCCGCATCGGGATGTTTCGAGATCGAGCATGTTTGAGCGTTTAACTCTTGCCGGAATGGGCTTGCTGGTTGGCGGCGCCGCGCTTGCGCTGGCTGGTGCACCCGGTTGGGCGCAGGCACCCGGCAACGGCATCACCTATCGCAACGAAATCGGCAACGACATGCGCCAATGCGCGGCTGACGCCGGGCCAGCGGTGCGGGTGACCGTCAACGGCGTCAAGGCGGGTGGCGGCACGATCCGCGTCCAGAGCTATCGCGGCATCCGGTCGGACTGGCTCGAGAAGGGCAAGTGGCTGAGCCGCATTGAGGTGCCCGCGCGGGCCGGATCGATGACCTTCTGCATGCCCGTGCCGCGCGCCGGAACCTATGGCATCGCGGTGCGGCACGACGCCAACGGCAATGGCAAGACCGACATCACCAAGGATGGCGGCGGGATGTCGAACAACCCCTCGATCAATATCCTCAACCTCGGCAAGCCGAGCTACACCAAGACCGCGTTCGAAGTGGGCCCCGGCGTCACCGCGATCACCATCACCATGAAATACATGTGATGCGCGCGGCGGGGCGTGGCTAGCGCTGCC
>JBMSNZ010000001.1:0-77949 GCA_049421965.1 Erythrobacter sp. | reverse complement strand
CGGGCGCGAGAAGATCCTGTCGGTGCATATGAAGAAGGTGCCGCTGGCGCCCGACGTCAACCCGCGCACAATTGCCCGCGGCACGCCCGGTTTCTCCGGCGCGGACCTTGCCAACCTGGTCAACGAAGCGGCGCTGCTGGCGGCCCGGCGGAACAAGCGCCTTGTCGCCATGCAGGAGTTCGAGGACGCCAAGGACAAGGTCATGATGGGCACCGAGCGGCGCAGCATGGTGATGACCGACGACGAGAAGAAGATGACCGCCTATCACGAGGCGGGGCATGCTCTCGTTAGCATCAACGAGCCGGCGTCGGACCCGATCCACAAGGCGACGATCATTCCGCGCGGCCGCGCGCTGGGCATGGTGATGCGCCTGCCCGAGCGTGACAATTACTCGTACCATCGTGACAAGATGCACGCGAACCTGGCTGTGGCCATGGGTGGGCGTGTGGCCTAAGATATCTTCTTCGGGCACGACAAGGTATCGAGCGGTGCCTCGGGCGATATCCAGTATGCCACCGATCTGGCGCGCAACATGGTGACCAAGTGGGGCATGAGCGACAAGCTCGGCCCGCTCCAGTACGAAAGCAGCCAGGAAGGCTATCTCGGCATGGGGCAGACCATGCGCACCATGGCGGGCGCGGAAACCAACAAGCTGATCGATGCCGAGATCAAGGAACTGGTCGAAGGTGGGCTCCAGCGCGCACGTGACGTGCTGACCAGCCAGGAAGACAAGCTGCACCTGATCGCCCAGGCACTGCTCGAATACGAGACGCTGACGGGTGACGAGATCAACCAGCTGATGAAGGATGGGAAGATTGACCGGCCTGACCAGCCGGTGGGCCCCAGCGTCATCCAGCCGGTGACCGGCTCGATGGTGCCCAAGGCAGGCAAGCGTTACGGGGGTGAGGCGCCGCAAGGCACCTGAACCCGCAGGCCGAGACAAAGCGTAGGGGGCGTCCGGAGCGATCCGGGCGCCCTTTCGTTTTGTTTACGCAGCGCCAAGCAGCAGCAGGATCTGCAGGAACAGCACAATCACCACCATGATGAACAGCGTCAGCAATCCCAGCCGCCACAGCGCCGAAAAGCGCGACAGGCCGTAGGCCTGGCGTAGCTGCTTGTAGAGGTGCAGCGGTGGGATCACCGCCAGCGCGGTGAAGACCCATCCGCCGCCTGCTCCGCTGGCACCGATCACCGAAAGGGTTGTAAACAGGAGCGACATGAAGGCGATCGAATAGGTCACGAAGATCGCGTGGTCATAGGCCCTGATGCCGCGCTTCCAGGCGAACATCAGCCACAGGAACGGTACCGAGAGCGGGATCAGCAACCAGCTGAACTTGTAGGCATTGGCCTGCAGCTTGTAGAGCATGAGCCTCGGGTTCTCGCGCCATTTCCTGATCAGGCCGTCATCGATCGACTTGATCCCGGTGAGATTGGCATCGATCTCGACCGGGCCCGCAGCCCCGAGCGATTCCACTGTTGCAATGCCATCGAGCCCTTCGCGTGCTTCGGCGAGTTCGCGTTCTAGCCGCGCGCGCTCGGCTGCCGGGGCGCTAGCGGGAAGCGTCGCCAGCGCCTTGCTCGCGGCATCGCGCTGCGCGATTGCCTCCTTGCGTGCCTCGTCCAGCGCACCGCTTACAGCGGCACCTTGCGGCAGATCCTGCGGAGCCCCGATCCCCACCGCCTGGAACACCGCAAACATCAGGAATACCGAAAACAGGAACATCGCGATCGGGCTGACAAACTTTGCCCGCTCGCCTTCGATGTAACGGCGCGTGAGTTCGCCCGGCTTGAACGCAAGCAGTGGCAGTGTGCGCCAGAGCTTGCCGTCGAGGTGCAGCACTCCGTGGGCTATGTCATGCAAAAGCGCAGACAGGGTGCGGTGAATTTGCGCGCGCTGCCCGCAGCCATGGCAATGGGGCCCGATCAGCGCCGTCCCGCAATTGAGGCACGCACCTTGCCCTTCCGCGCGGCCTTCGCCGGCTTCCTTCTCGACTGCGCGGGCGGCCAGCGTTCCCTCGATCATGCCGCCCAGACCCTCGTTGATGTCGCTCATTTTTCCCCCGCCGCCGCGCCGGGATCCGGCCTGCTGATGGCGGATACTAGGAGATGCCGCGCCAAACAAAAAGGCCGCCCGGATGGGGCGGCCTGATGTTTCGATCGGATTGCAGCGGATCAGCCGTCGTAATCGCCGCCCAGCGACTGCGAGCGGACCGGTGCCGAGGCGGTGATTCGCAGCGCTTCTGCCGACTGGCTGAGCGAGCCGATTTCGTCGGCTTCGTCTTCGTCATCGGGCAGGATCTTCTGCAGGCCGGTGACCAGCGCTTCATGCAGTTCGCCCGGACGGATCGTTTCGTCGGCGATTTCGCGCAGCGCCACGACCGGGTTCTTGTCGCGATCGCGATCGATCGTCAGTTCGGCGCCGCCCGAAATTTCGCGCGCGCGCTGCGCGGCAAGCAGGACGAGGTCGAACCGGTTGGGGACCTTGTCGACGCAATCTTCAACGGTAACGCGTGCCATGACGGCCTCTCATGCAAATAGGTTTGCCGGGAAAGCGCGCCAGATAGGTTGAGGCCGCGTGTGAGTCAAGAAATTGCGCAGCTACCCCGGCTTCGCCTAAAGCCGCGCAATGGCCGAAGGAGATGGCACGACAACCTTGCCTGACCTGGTCGCGAACTATCGCGACCCGGCGCGGTTCGACGTCACAAGCGGCGACCATTTGTTTCGCTTCCACCCCGAAGGCGCGGACCGGCTGGCCGCGTTGCTGGCGCTGATCGAAGGGGCGACACAGACGCTGCAGCTGTGTTTCTACATGTTCCAGGCCGACCATACCGGCACCGTGGTGCGTGATGCCCTGATCCGCGCGGCGCAGCGCGGGGTCGATGTGCGGCTGATCGTCGATGCGTTCGGCACCGATGCGACCGAGAGCTTTTTCGAACCGCTGCAACGCGCAGGCGGGGAATTTCTCCTGTTCTCGCCGCGCTGGAACGTGCGTTACCTGATCCGCAACCACCAGAAGTTCGCGATTGCCGATGGCGCGCGGGTGATGACTGGCGGCTTCAACATCTCCGACCAGTATTTCGCAGCGCCGCAAGCCGATGGCTGGAACGATCTGGGCATTTCGATCGAAGGCCCGGTGGCAGCGCGCTTTGTCGAATGGTTCGGCGAACTGGAATTCTGGGCCAGCCGAGGTAGCTCGCAATTCCTTGCGATCCGCCGGCTGGTACGCGACTGGAACGAAGGCAGCAGCGGGGTGCAGCTCCTGCTGGGCGGGCCGACCCGGATCACCAGTGCCTGGGCCCGGCGGGTCAAAGTCGATCTTGCGCGGGGCAGCCGGCTCGACCTGGTGATGGCCTATTTCTCGCCGCCGCGCAGCGTCCGGCGGTTGATCCGCCTGTTGGCCCAGCGCGGGTGCGCGCGGTTGGTGCTGGCCGGCAAGTCCGACAACACCACCACGATCGGCGCGGCGCGTGCGCTTTATGGCGGGCTGCTGCGCGCCGGCGTGCGCATTGCCGAGTTTGCCCCCTGCAAGCTCCACACGAAGCTGCTGGTGATCGATGACATCACCTATTTCGGCAGCGCCAATTTCGACATGCGTTCGATCCGCCTCAACCTCGAACTGATGGTGCGGGTCGAGGATGCCGCGCTGGCGGAGCGGATGCGCGAACTGATCGGCCAGCTTGAGCGATCAAGCATGCCGGTGACGCGCGAATGGTATCGCGCGAAGGCCACCATGATCAGCCGCATTCGCTGGCGACTTTCGTGGTTTCTGGTCTCGGTGCTCGATTACACCGTGGCGCGCCGGCTGAACCTGGGAATCTGATCCCGGATCAGTCGATCCCGTAATCCGAATAGTCGCGGATATTGGGCGAGGTGAACTTGGTGATCTCGCTCTGGAAATGGAGCGGGACATTGCCGGTCGACCCGTGGCGCTGCTTGGCGACGATCAGCGTCGCCTTGTTGCGCAGTTCGTCGTATTTTTCTTCCCAGGCGCGGTATTTCTCGACCGCTTCGGGGCTGCTGGTGCCATCGGGCACGTCAGGGCGCGAATTCTCGTGGTAGTAATCCGCGCGATAGATGAACCACACCATGTCGGCATCCTGCTCGATCGAGCCGGATTCGCGCAGGTCCGACAGCTGCGGGCGCTTGTCCTCGCGCTGTTCGACCGCGCGGCTAAGCTGTGACAGCGCGATCACCGGAACGCTCAGTTCCTTGGCCAGCGTCTTCAGCCCGCGGCTGATCTCGGAGATTTCGTTGACACGGTTGTCATTGGCGCGGCCCGAACCCTGCAGCAGCTGAAGATAGTCGACCACGATCAGCCCGATGTCGTGCCGACGCTTGAGCCGGCGGGCGCGGCTGCGCAGCGCGGCGATGGTCAGCGCAGGGGTGTCATCGATGTACAGCGGCAGTTCGGCCAGCTGCTGGCTGGCGAACGACAGCTTCTGGAACTCGTCGCGCGTCAGCTTGCCGCTTCGCAGCGCTTCGGAACTGATTTCCGCCTGTTCGGCCAGGATACGCGTTGCCAGCTGGTCGGCGCTCATTTCCAGGCTGAAGAAAGCAACCGGCGCACCATAGTTGAACTCGCCACCGTCACGCTGCCACTTGAGGTGCTCTTCGGCGCAATTGAAGGCGATGTTGGTGGCAAGCGACGTCTTGCCCATGCCGGGTCGCCCGGCAAGGATGATCAGGTCGGAATTGTGCAGGCCCGAGGTCTTGCGGTCGATCACATCGAGCCCGGTGGTCTTGCCCGACAGGCCACCGCCCGAATTCATCGCCGCTTCGGCCATCTTGATCGCGGTGAGTGCAGCGGAACGGAAAGTCGCTGCCTCGCTTCCGGTCGCCGCACCGTCAGCCACCTGGTAAAGCTGCGCCTCGGCTTCGGAGATCCGCTCCATCGGCGAGACCTCATCGCTGGTGTCGAGCGCGCCTTCGACGAGGCGGCGGCCCACGCTTACCAGTTCGCGCAGCAGCGCCAGGTCATAGATCTGCTGCGCCAGCTCGCCTGCCGCCAGCAGCCCCAGGCCATCCTGCGTCAGCTGCGCCAGATAGGTTGTTCCGCCCAGTTCGCGCAGCGAATCGTCGCTTTCGAAATAGGGCTTCAGCGTCACCGGGCTTGCCGTGGCGTTGCGCTCGAGCAGCTTTGTGACCCGCTCGTAGATGCGCTGGTGCAGCGGTTCGAAGAAATGTTCCGCGCGCAGCGGCGTGCGCAGCTCCTCGACCACGCGATTGTCGATCAGCACCGCACCGAGGAAAGCGGCCTCGGCCTCGATGTTCGCGGGCAGGGCGGGCGCCTTGGCCGTTTCGGTGCCGGGGCGGACAATCAGGTCGGTGTCGGACATGCGCCCTATTGCGCGCACGGCGCCCCGCGGCGCAAGGGCCAATGCTGGCAAAATTGGCGCACCCGGCTGTGGATAGCGGGGATGGCGCATGGAAAGGCTTGAAACCCGCCCGCCCGATCTGCGAAAGGCCAGCAGACCATGGCCGAAGATCATCGCATTGCCCATATCTCGCTGGATGAGGAGACGATCCTCTGGCGCAATGCCGATGTCGAGCAGGAGCGGCGAGTCGCGATCTTCGACCTGATCGAGGAAAACAGCTTCAAGCCGGTGCGCAGCAGCGCGCGCGGGGCAATGGGGCCCTACCGCCTGCGTCTCTCGGTTCACGAGGGGCGGCTGGTGATGGATATCGCCAGCGAAGACGAGCAATTGCTCGAAACCCTGCTGATCGGTCTTGCCCGCTTTCGCCGCCCGATCCGCGAGTATTTTGCGATCTGCGACAGCTATTATCAGGCGATCCGCAAGGCCACTCCGGCCGAGATCGAAACCATCGACATGGCCCGCCGCGGCATCCACGACCATGCCGCCGAGCTGCTGCTAGAACGGCTCGAAGGCAAGGTGGAGACTGATTTCGCCACCGCGCGGCGCCTGTTCACGCTGATCTGCGTGCTGCACATCAAGGGCTGATCGAAGCACAGGTGATGGCAAGAAGTCGCAGTCTGGTCCGCCGCGCCTGGCGCAGGTATCTTCTCGGCACCTTGCTGCTGGCCGCGCTGTCGGGCGCGGCATGGTACTGGTGGGAAATCCAGTATTTCGCGCCTGACGAGGCGGCCTTTCCCGAGCAAGGCGTTGCGGTAAGCGAGGCGCAGGGTCCGGTCCGGTTCGAGAGCGTGCGCGCGCTGGGCGGCAGCTTTGCCTATGTCGAGGCGAGCAGCGGGGGCAGGGGCCAGGATGCACGGTTCGGCCGCAATCTCGCCGCAGCGCGCGGGGAGGGGCTCAAGGTCGGCGCACTCCACCGGTTTGACCCCTGCCTTGGGGCTGACCCGCAATCGGCCAATTTCGTGACCATGGTGCCACGCGATGCCACACTGCTGCCGCCTGCGATCGCGTTCGAGGACGTGGCCGATCACTGCACCACCAAGGTCAGCGATGCAGCGGTCGAGAGCGAGTTCATGACCTTCGTCAACCAGGTCGAGATGCATTCCGGCCGGCCTGCGATCCTCAAGCTGTCGGAAGCGGTCGAAGCGCGCTATGCCATCGGCAAGCGGATCGAGCGTGATCTGTGGCTGGTGCGCGACCGTTTCCTGCCGCGCTATGCCGGGCGGCCGTGGCTGCTGTGGAGCGCCAACCGCGCACGGGTGACGGAAGCGGCCGAGGAGCCGCTCGAATGGGTGGTGGTGCAGCCGTGAGGGGGAGGGCGCGATGAGCGAGGACAACAACCGGGACAGCCTGATCGCCGCCGCGCGGCGCGCGATGGAGAATTCCTATTCGCCCTATTCCAGGTTCCGGGTAGGCGCGGCGTTGCGCTTTGCTGATGGCACAGTGGTCACCGGCACCAATATCGAAAACGCAAGCTATGGTCTCACGCTGTGTGCCGAAACCGTGGCAGTGGCCAAGGCCATGGACGATGGCCACCGGCAAGGTCTGCTGGAAGTGGCGGTAATCGGTGACACCGCTGCGCCGGTCACACCCTGCGGCCGTTGCCGCCAGGTGCTGAACGAACTGGCCGAACTCGGCGGGACCGATCCGGTGGTGTGGTGCGCCGGCGAAGCCGAAGTGGTACGCGCCAGCCTGTCAGACCTGCTGCCGCGGGCGTTCGGGCCAGCCAGTCTCGGTTAGCTCCGGGGTTAGCCGTCAAGCCATTCGAGCAGCGCCGCCAGGCAATCGCGGCCCAGCATCTTGCAGCGTTCGGGGCTCCAGCCCTGTTCCGGCTCGGGGAAATCGGCGAGGTCCTTGTAAGGCATTTCCAGCGTCATCGCCGTCGCTCCGAAGCGTTCGGCCACCTGGTTTGTGCTCATCGACAGATTGGCTTTGCCCTTCGCCGCCTTGGGATAGCCGAGGCGGGTCTGGAAGTCGGGCGTGCGCCGGTCGAGGATGCGCTGGTAACGGTAGTAGCTTTCGCCCTGCTCGTCAGTCCACGACGGAATGCCTTCAAACCCGGCGAGGAACACCGCCGGGATTGCCTCGTCGCCGTGCACGTCGATCGCGAAATCCACGCCGGTTGCGTCCATGTGGCGCATGATCGCCAGCACCTCGGGCGATTTCTCGGCCGAGGGATTGTCCCATTCACGGTTGAGGTTCACGCCCACGGCATTGGTGCGCAGATGCCCGCGCCGCGAGCCATCGGGATTGCAATTGGGCACGATGTGGAAACGGCACCGGGCACGCAGCCCGCGCGCGACCGGATCGGACGGATCGGTAAGGCATTCGAGTGCGCCTTCCATCCACCATTCGGCCTGGGTTTCGCCCGGATGCTGGCGCGCATAGAGCCATACCTGCTTGTCGCCTTCGCCCAGCTCGAGGCAGTCGATCGGCTGCCCGTCGAGCGTGGTGCCGAGCCGCAGCAGGGTAACACCTTCGCTGGCCGCCGCTTCGGCCACCAGATCGTGGTGCCGTTCCATCGAATAGGGTGCGAAATAGGCGAAGAAGGCGATATTGCTGGCAGGGGTATAGGAGATCGTCAGCGTGCCTCCTGCTTCGGTTTCGTCGAAACTGCTGGCGGCGCGTGCCCAGTATTCGCGATCCTCCGACACGCAGGCATTATAGCCCGGCCAACCTCCGGGATAGGCCGAGCTGTTGAGGTCGGTGAGCTTGAGCTGCAGTTCTTCGCCTGCGGCGCCCGTCACACGGAAATGGAACCACTGTGCGAATTCGCTCATGTGGTCCTTGCGCAGCGCCAGCGTGGCGGTGCTGCCCGCGATCGCAAGAACTTCGATGTTTCCGCTGTCGAAACCGGCGTCGATTGCAATCTGGCTCACTCGGTTACCTCTACTTCAATCGTTTCGCCGTTCTTGCCCGGAAAGTCGCGGAACAGGGCGCGGGCCAGCGCAGGGGCGCCCTGTGCCGGGTTTGCCAGCGGCGATTTGCTCGCAACCGCCAGCTGAGCGCGGCCTTCCCACACCGTCCGCCCGCTGACCTTGTCGCGCAGCATCACGGCGAGCCTGGTTCCCTGCCGCTCGCGCGACCCGCCGCCGCCGAGGTTGATCCCGATGCCAAGGCCAAGGCCGCTGCCATAGGATCCGGTCGATCCGCCCACACCAACACTCACCGGGCCGCGCCGGTCATCATCGTCGCTGCCGATCGTGAAGCGCTCAAGCTGCACCTGCGCAATGAGCGTGGCGGCCTCGTTGCCGGCCTCGCCGACGCCTAGCTTCGCGAGCTCTGCCGCCACGGCTGCTTTGTAGGGCGCCAATTCGAGCGAATCTGTGGCTGTTCCCGGCGCACTGGCGACGAAGGCGGTTGCCGGCTGGGCTGCGCCCAGTGTCGCCATGGCCGCTTCGTCGTGAAAGCGGGTAATCTCGGCCGGTCCGGGGGGCGGAACCGATGCACAGCCAGCCAGGGCAGTTGCCGCGGCCAGCGTGTAAGCCAAATGTCGAAGCTGTTTCATATCTTGTGACCTCTTTGCTCACCTAACCTTGCCGGCAGGTAAAGGCCAGCACGCGAAGGGCCTGGGTGCCGGTTTCTCGCAGCCCTCTGCCGAGATGCTTGACCCGAATCTGTTCAGGCGCTAACGGCGCGCTTCGAATTTGCCGCGTCGGGGGCAGCTCCGGCGCGTTTACTTTTGGAAGCAGAGACCATGAAGATCCGCAACAGCCTCAAGTCGCTGAAGGACCGCCACCGGGATTGCCGCGTCATCCGCCGCCGGGGCCGGACCTATGTGATCAACAAGACCAACCGTCGCTTCAAGGCCCGCCAGGGCTGATTCGCGCCGTTTGGCGATCCGCCTTCGGGCGGTTGCGCAACGAGATCGGCCCGCCTCCGGATGGAGCGCGGGCCGTTGCTGTTTGAGGAGCGGGATCTTTGGCAAGCCGGATCGAAGCAGTGGTGTTCGATGTGGGGCGCGTGATCGTGCAGTGGGAGCTGCGCCATCTGTTCGCGCAGCTGATCGAGGATCCGGCGGAACTCGAGTGGTTCTGCGCCAATGTGGTTACCGAGGAATGGCATTTCGAGCATGACGCCGGGCGCCCGCTCGACGAGATGGTGCCCGAGCGCCAGGCTCTGTTCCCCGACCATGCCCATCTGATCGAAGCCTATCGCCACCGCTTTCTCGACACGATCCCGGGCCCGGTACCCGGCACGGCCGATCTGATCGAGCGACTGGCCGACCGCGGCGTGCCACTATACGCCATTACCAATTTCGGGGCCGAGTTCTGGGAACAGTTCCACCCCAGCGAGCCGGTGCTGGCCCATTTCCGTGATATCGTGGTGTCCGGCCATGCGAGCCTCGTGAAGCCTGATCCGGCGATCTTCCAGCTGGCGCAGGTGCGGTTCGGCCATGCGCCGGGCGAAATGCTGTTCATCGACGACAACGCCGCCAACATCGCCTCAGCCAAGGCGCTGGGCTGGCAGACGCACCATTTCCACGATGCCGAGCGGCTGGCGCAGGATCTTGCCGGGCGCGGCCTGATCTGAACCGGTCAGCGCCGGCAGACCAGGATTCTCGCAAAAAAGAGGCCCCCGGTGCGGGGAACACCGAGGGCCGTTGGGACAGCCGGATCTGGAGAGGGGCGATCCGGTGAGGGTGGGAAGTCTGATTACTTCCCGTTGCACTGCGCCAGTTGGTCAGCAGGCAGAGCTTCGTTCTGCGAAGTGAAGTTGGTCACTTCGCCGAGTTCCTTGGCGAGGCCGCGGCAAATGCGCACAGGGCGCGATGTGCCCTTGCCGGCCTTGCAGGTGGTGCCTTCGCAGAACCAAGCAACGCCGGCTGCCACGGTACGTGCTTCCTTGGCAGGGGCGGCCAGTTCGGCGACATAATGCGGGCCATTGGCGGCTGCGAAAGCCGGGGCGGGGGCAGTGATCGCGCCGAAAGTGACGCCGGTATATGCGAGAGCCAGAGCGAACACACCCAGGCGGCTGCTGCGAGAGAGGGAGAGGGTCATGGTTGGGGGTCCTTCATTCAACTGTTGTTATCGTGGCTTCAGGTTTCGAATCAAAACCAGTTGCGAATCACTACCTATTGAATTAGGTTTCGAGTTGCAACTAGAAACTGAAAATTTTTTGCAGGCTCGCGATGAGCGCGCTAGATAGGTTGCAGGAAGAGGACTGATCCATGGGCGATATCCGCGAGCCGTTGCGCGAATTGATCGAATGCGGGCTGCCGCAGGCGCTGGAAGTGATGGGCGAACGCTGGTCGTTCATGATCCTGCGCGCCAGCTTCAACGGCGTGCATCATTTCGAGGAGTTCCTCAGCGAACTGGGCATCGCCCGCAATATCCTCTCCAACCGCCTCGCCAAACTGGTCGAGCACGGCATCCTCAAGCGCGAGCCCTGCGCGGACGACCGGCGCAAGATCGAATATCGCCTGACCGAAAAGGGCTTTGACCTGCTGCCCGCCATGCTGGCGCTGCGCCAGTGGGGGCAGAAGTACGGCGCCGAGGTGGTGGAAGATCCGGTGCTGGTCGACGAAATTGACCGGCTGCCGATCGGCCCGGTCTCGATCCTTTCGCACGACGGGCGCATCCTTGGCCCGCGCGACCTGTGGCTGGCCAAGCGCGAGAACGTGGGTCTGCGTGCCGATGGCACCCGTGCCACGCCGGGCGCAACCATTGGCCATGGCGATGTGGTCGATCTTGCCGCTGCGAGGAAGCGCGCGGCAAACTAGGGCTCGGCTCCAGGCCCTAAGCCTAGGCCCTTGGAGCTTGCCTGCGGTAACTGAGCACCTCAGCCACATGGATGCGGCCGACCTGCTGCACCTCTGCCAGATCGGCAATCGTGCGCGCCACCCGCAGCATCCTGGTATAGCCGCGCGCCGATAGCCGCATCGCTTCGGCCGCCTGCAGCAGCAGCTTCTGCCCTGCCTCGTCGGGCTTGGCCCAGCGTTCCAGCGCCTCGCCCCCAAGTTCGGCATTGCGGCGCGCGCCGGTTTCCTGTGCCCGCGCGGTCTGGATTTGCCGCGCCGCGGCAACCCGCGCGGCGACTTCGGCCGATCCTTCGGCGGGCGGCGGCAGCGCCATGTCCGCCGTCTTGACTCGCGGTGCTGCTTCGCTTAACGGGCCGCGGCAATGGCGGTCGCCTTTTGCGGGCGGCCCTTTTTGTTGGTGCGGATCGGGCCTGCCCTGTAAGCACTGCGCTAAGTTTTCGAGGACGATATGAAGCGGACTTTTCAGCCCAGCAATCTCGTGGGCGCGCGAAACACTGGGCCGTGCGGCGCAAACGCCGCGCCGGTGCGAGAGGCCAGCCGGCCTTGCGGGCTCCCCCAGGGGAGCCCGTTGCCGTATGAGCAAACCGTGACCGAGACCATTTCCGTGATCCGCAAGCGGGCGGACTTCCTGGCAGCGAACCGCGGCTTGCGTGTCGCACGGCCCGGCTTCGTGCTGCTGGCGCAACGCAATGGCGGCCACGGCAAGCGCTATGGTATCACCGTGACGAAGAAGATCGGCAATGCCGTGGTGCGTAACCGCATCAAGCGCCGCTTTCGTGAATTGTTGCGGGCGGCGCTGGCCGAGCAAGGCCTGCCCGACCATGATCACGTGCTGATCGCGCGCGACGGTGCGGCCACGCGCGACTTCGCAGCGCTGCAAGGCGATCTGGCCGAAGCGCTGGCCCGCGCGGGGGCAGGCAAGGGCGATCCGCCGCGGGGCTCACGTGGCCGGCGCCCGAGGCGCGGCAATCCAGCCGGTGCAGCGGATCGCGGAGCGGCACGATGAAGCACGTGCTGATCTTTGTCGCACGCCTGTGGCAATGGGGCCCAAGCCGGATCCTGCCGCCGACCTGTCGCTATGCGCCGTCCTGCAGCGAATATGCGGTCGAGGCGCTCGGCAAACATGGCGCGATCAAGGGTGGATGGATGGCAATTAAGCGGCTAATGCGCTGCCACCCCTGGGGCGGGCACGGTTATGATCCGGTTCCCTGACCCTAGTGTCTTGATATTATAATACACCTTCCCAGATAGATCGAAACGCGAAGAGACCTCACCTTGGACAACCAGCGCAACTTACTGCTCGCCGTCGCGCTCTCGGGCCTGCTCATCCTCGGATGGGACATGGCGATGCGGTATTTCTATCCGCAAGCGTCACTCTCGCGCCATCCGTCCGCGACTGCCACAGCCACGCCAGCTGCAGCGCCCTCGCAGGCCGCGATCCCTGGCAATGCGATCGGCGCGACGCCGCCCAGCGGAGCCGCAGCGGTAGACCTGGCCCGTGCGCTGGCCTCGCCCGAGCGGGTGAAGATTGATGCGCCGCGGGTCGAGGGCACGATCAACCTGGTCGGCGCGCGGATCGACGATATCGAACTCAAGGATCACCGCGACACGGTGAAGAAGGACAGCCGCCCGGTACAGCTGTTCTCGCCCGATGGCACGCCAGGGCAGTATTTTGCCGAGTTCGGCTTCCTCGCCAATGGCCAGCGCCTGCCGGAAAACGCGGTGTGGCAGGCAAGCGGCGGTTCACTGACGCCGTCCAGTCCGCTCACGCTTACCCGGCAGGGCCAGGACGGCCTGACCTATACGATCAAGCTGTCGATCGACGACCAGTACATGATCGAAGCGGTTCAGACCGTTGCCAACCGCGGCACCAACGCGGCGGTTGTGCAGCCGTTTGCGCTGATCAAGCGCACGTCGAAAAATGCCAGCCCCAGCACATTCAATGCGCATTCGGGGCCGATGGGCGCGTTTGGCGAAACGGTAGAGTACGGGCCGGATTACCACGATCTGGCCGAGACCGGTTCGCATACGCCTGAAGGCGGAGCACCCGACTGGTTCGGCTTCACCGATACCTACTGGCTGGCGGCGCTGATCCCTGGCGACCAGCAGGATGCCACTGCGGGCTTCCGTTCGCTCGGCAGCGACCTGTTTCGTGCCGACCTGATCTATGCGCCGCAAACGCTGGCGCCTGGCACGCAGATCAGTCGCACCACCCGCCTATTTGCCGGGGCCAAGGAAAGCGTGGTGCTGGGCCAGTACCAGGACGGCGGGATCGAGAATTTCGAGAAAGCGATCGACTGGGGCTGGTTCGAATGGTTCGTCAAGCCGATGGTGTGGCTGCTGCGCACGCTCTACGAATTCGCCGGCAATTTCGGCGTGGCGATCATATTGCTGACCGTGATCATCCGCGGCCTCATGTTCCCGATCGCTCAGCGGCAATTTGCCAGCATGGCTGCCATGAAAGCGGTCCAGCCCAAGATGAAGGCGATCCAGGAACGCTACAAGGATGACAAGCAGAAGCAGCAACAGGAGATCATGAAGCTGTATCAGGAAGAGAAGGTGAACCCGCTTGCGGGCTGCCTGCCGATCCTGATCCAGATCCCGATCTTCTTCGCGCTCTACAAGGCGCTGATCCTTGCGATCGAGATGCGCCACAAGCCGTTCTATCTGTGGATCGAAGACCTTTCCGCGCCCGATCCGGCGAAGATCCTCAACCTGTTCGGCCTGCTGCCGTTCGATCCGCCGGGCTTCCTCGGCATCGGCGTGCTGGCGCTGCTGCTGGGTATCACCATGTGGCTGACCTTCCGGCTCAACCCCACCGCGATGGATCCGGTGCAGCAGCAGGTGTTTGCTTTCATGCCATGGATCCTCATGTTCGTGATGGCGCCGTTTGCAGCGGGCTTGCTGCTGTACTGGGTCACATCGAACATCCTGACCCTGGCGCAGCAGAGCTATCTCTATTCGAAGCACCCGCAATTGCGCGCGGCGGCGGAGAAGCAGAAGGCAGATCAGGCCCTGGCTGAAAAGCGCAAGGGCTGACACCATGACGCCCGAGGAGGAACTGGCGCAGTCCGCGCGCGAGGAAGCAGCGTCCAAGCTGTTCTCGGGCCGCGTCGAGTTCCTGCGCTCGGCGCCGCAGCTCAAGTTCCTGCCGGACCCGACCGTACCGGAGATCGCCTTTTGCGGGCGATCAAATGTCGGCAAGAGCTCGTTGCTCAACGCGCTCACTGGCCGGCGGGCGATCGCGCGGGCCTCGGTCACGCCCGGCCGCACGCAGGAGCTCAACTTCTTCGAAGTGGGCGACCCAACGCTTTTCCGGCTGGTCGACATGCCGGGCTATGGCTTCGCCAAGGCGCCGCTCAAGGTGGTCGATAACTGGAAGAAGCTGGTGCGCGATTATCTGCGCGGGCGGCAGGTGCTCACCCGCACGCTGGTGCTGGTCGACAGCCGCCACGGGCTGAAGCAGGTCGATCGCGACATGATGAAGATGCTCGACGAGGCTGCGGTGGGCTATCGCATCGTCCTCACCAAGGCCGACAAGGTAAAGGCGAGTGAACTGGACGCGACTGCGGCCCGAGTGGCCGAGGAAGCGCGCAAGCACTCTGCCGCCTTTCCGGTGCTGCATGTCACCAGCAGCGAGAAGGGCATGGGGATCGCGGCGCTGCGCGCGGCGGTGATCGAGGATGCGCTGGGGCCCGAAGCACTCTAGGCCGTATGTACCCCCCGATGGCTGGCTCTCCCTCGCTAGCTCATAATTTTGACAGGATGCCTTTTTGATCCAGGTCAAGGCCAGGATCCCGTCCGTTCCTCCAGAAGATGGCTGACATTGCGGCGCCGCCGGTTCGCGGGTCCGATGTGTCAACATTTGGCGGGAGGATCCTGATGGAAGCGCTTGAAAAGATTGACGCCACCAGTTCGGAGAATCTGCAGAATCCCTATCCCTATTACGATCGCCTGCGGCAGGAGGCCCCCGTATTCCGGGATCCGAAGACAGGGATCGTCTCGGTTTCGACCTATGATCTGGTGCTTGAAGTCAACAAGAAGCCCAAGATCTTCTCCAGCAATTTCTCTTCGCTGCTGAGTTCTGGCGGATCGGGCAGTATCGATCCCGCCGAAGAAGCGATCCTCGCGCAGGGGCTGGAGCGGCGCGACACATTGCTCACTGCCGATCCGCCGCTGCACACGCGCTACAAGCGGATCGCCATGCACGCGCTGCCGCATACCAGGATCATGGGCATGGCGCCCTATATCGCGGAGGTGACCCATGCGCTGATCGACCGCTTCGCTGAGGCGGGCCAGGTCGAGTTCAAGTCGCAATTCGCCGAAATGCTGCCGGGAATAGTGATCGCCGACGTGCTAGGCGTTCCCCGCGCGGACCTGCCGATGTTCCAGGAATGGGTGCGCGCCGCGATCCTGCGGCTCAATGGCAATGCGAAGCCGGAACAGCGCACCGATCTCGCCCGCAGCGAAATTGCAATGCAGGAGTACTTCCGCGCGATCATGGCTGAGCGGCGGCGCAATCCGGGTGACGATGTCGTGTCTGATCTGATCGCCGCACGGCTTCCGACCGACGAAGGCGATCGCCCCCTTGAAGATGCGGAGGTCTACTCGATCGTCCAGCAGATCTTCACGGCCGGGCAGGAAGCCACCGCTCATGCGCTTGCCTATGCCATTGCCCAGCTGCTCGCCAATCCCAGGCAACTGCAGGCCATCCTGGCGGACCCGAGTCTGGTACCGAACTGGGTCGAGGAGACCGCGCGGCACCTTTCGCCTTCGCACAACATGTGGCGCATCGTGAAAGAAGACACCGTGCTGGGCGGCGTGGAGCTCAAGGCCGGCGAGCCGATGCTGCTGCGCTATGGTTCGGCCAATCGCGATGGCACGAAGTTCGCCGAGGCCGACCGGTTCGACGTGAAGCGCGAAAACGCGCGAGAGCACATTGCTTTCGGTGCGGGCGTGCACACCTGCCTGGGCATGCATCTCGCCAGGCTGGAAATGGCGACCGCACTGCCGATCGTGCTGCAGCGCCTGCCCAACCTGCGGTTCGCCGATCCGGACAATCCGTTCCAGTTCGCCGCAAGCCACATCCTGCGTGGGATGCAGTCACTGCGGCTCAAGTTCGATCCGGCCTGAGACGGCCCGGCGGGCCGATCCGGATCAATCCGAAGGGGAGAGGGAAGATGGTCGAGACACTCACAGGCACCAACCGTTCGAAGGGGATCAGCTATAACGAACTGCTGGACATGGACACGCATCGCGTGCCGCCGAGGTTCCGTGAAGACAGTCCGATCGAGCCGGGGCCAACCATAGTCGATCCGAGCATCTATTACTCGCGAGACTTCTTCGATCTCGAGGTCGAACGGCTGTGGAAGCGCGTGTGGCAGATGGCCTGCCACGAGGATGACATCCCCAATGTCGGCGATAGCCATGTCTATGACATTGCCCATCTGTCCTACATCGTGGTGCGCACCGGCCCGGACGAGATCAAGGCGTTCCCCAATGCCTGCCTCCACCGTGGCCGCGCGCTGCTGACCGAAGATGCCAAGGCGCTACACGAGTTCCGCTGCCCGTTCCATGGCTGGGGCTGGAAGATCGACGGTACGCTGAAGGAAGTGCCTTGCCAGTGGGACTTCCCCAGCGTCAGCGCCAAAACCCACAGCCTTCCGCCGGTCAACGTCGGGCGATGGGGCGGCTGGGTCTTCATCAACCCCGATGACAAGGCCGAACCGTTCAAGGATTTCCTCGGCGATATCGACCGGCATTTCCAGCCGATCCCGTTCGAACGCCGCTACAAGGCGGTCCATGTGGCGAAGAAGCTGCGGTGCAACTGGAAGGTGGCGCAGGAAGCCTTCATGGAGGCCTATCACGTTGTGGCCACGCACCCGACACTGCTCGACGTGATGGGCGATGCGAATTCGAAGTACGATGTGTTCGGCAACCTGTCGCGGGCGATTTCGCCCAACGGCCTGCTTAGCCCGCATGTCAATCCGGCGCTGGTCGCAGAGCCGCTCGAAGGCGCCAGGACATATGGCAAGGTGCGCCATGCGCTGTCAGGCAATGTCTACGAACGGCTGGGCGAAGACCGGGTGAAAGTGACGGCGCGCGATGGCCGGACCGGCATCTTCGACCACCAGGCCCATCACCTGGAGGGCGAACTCGACCATGCCGATATCCAGTTGTGCGACTGGGTCGGCGGCAAGCTTCCCGCTGGCTGGGAAGACGAGCCGGATCCCACGACGACCGGCCCGGTACCCGAGCGGCGCAAGGCAATGGCGCACCAGATGCGCGAGAAATGGCGCGAGACGCTGGGTGATGAGGTTGACGAGATCAGCGATGCCGAATTGGTCGACACGATCTATTACAACCTTTTCCCGAACATCAGCCCGTGGGGCTGCTTCGATCCGATCTTCTACCGGTTCCGGCCATATGGCGACAATCCGGAGGAATGCATCCACGAGATCATGTTCATGCTGCCGGTGGCCAAGGGCGAGATGCGTCCTGCACCGGCCAAGGTCCACTGGCTCGATTTCGACGATGACTATTGCGACGCGCCTGAGCTTGGCATGCTGGCCAAGGTGTTCAACCAGGATGTTGTGAACCTTCCGCATGTCCAGAAAGGCATGAAGTCGATTAAATCAAAGGAGATCGTTTTCGCCAATTACGGCGAAACCAAGATCCGCCATTTCCACCAGCTGCTCAACGAGCATCTCTCAAGGTGAAGCCCGGCATTGCGTGACCTGCAGCCTGAACCCGGCCTTCGCGCCGGGCAGGCCATCAGGTCGCAAACAGGCTGTCGAGGTTCTCGAAGGCTTTCATCTCGATCGCATTGCCGGCGGGATCGCGGAAGAACATCGTCGCCTGTTCGCCCGGCTGCCCCTTGAAACGGATGGTCGGCTCGATCACGAACTCCGTCCCCGCTGCGCGCAGCCGATCGGCCAGGTTCTGCCAGTCCTGCATCGCCAGCACGATCCCGAAATGTGGCACCGGCACACCGTGCCCGTCGACATGGTTGCTGGCGCGATCGCCGGCATTGTCGGGGGCGAGATGGGCCACGATCTGGTGACCGAAGAAATCGAAGTCGATCCATTCATCGGAGGATCGCCCTTCACCGCAGCCCATCACGCCGCGGTAGAAGGCGCGGGCAGCGTCGAGATCATCGACCGGGAAGGCAAGGTGGAACGGGCGCAGGCTCATGCAAAGCTATCTATCGTGCATTTTCCCGCGTGCAATCGGCTTCCACCCCGTTCAGTCTCGACAGCACATTGATGAACGCCTAGGGCGGGCGCGCAACCACGGTGGAGCACGCGGCATGAAGCTGATCATCGGCAACAAGAACTATTCGAGCTGGTCAATGCGCGGCTGGCTGGCCGCCAGGCAATCCGGCCTCCACTTCGAGGAATTGACCGTCAATATCGACGGAGACGAATGGGGCGCGCGCAAGCAGGCGATGGGCGAAGTCCAGCCCAGCCACGGCAAGGTGCCGATCCTGTGGGACGGCGACATCGTGGTGTGGGACAGCCTGGCGATCCTCGAGTACCTGGCCGACAAGGTCGGGCGCGAGCGTTACTGGCCGAAGGAAGACGACGCGCGCGGCATGGCGCGGGCGATGGTGGCGGAAATGCACAGCGGCTTCCTGCCGCTGCGGCGCGAGCTGCCGATGAATGTGCGCCGCCGGTTCGAGATCGAAGGCCTCACCGAGGCGGCGCGGGCCGATGTGATGCGTATCCTGACATTGTGGGCGGAGGCGCGCGCGCGTTTCGGCGGCAGCGGCCCGTTCCTGTTCGGCACGTTCGGCGCGGCGGATATTTTCTTCGCTCCGGTCGTTAGCCGCTTCGTGACCTATGGCGTCGGCGTGCCCGGCTTTGCCCAGGCCTATATGCAGGCGATCTGGGAGCATGACTGGATGCGCGAATGGATCGCTGCGGCGGAGAACGAAGAGTGGGTGATCGAGCAATACGAACTTCCGGCAAGCTGAGCGGGCTCGCCGGCATGGGGCGTTTTCTTGCGCTGGCGCTGCTGCTGGCAGCCGTCGCCCTGCAACCGGGGCCAGCGCGCGCCTGGGGCTTCTACGCGCATGGCGTGACCGCCGAGATCGCCGAAGCGAACATCAGCCCACAGGCCAGGCGCGAGATTGCGCGGCTGCTGGGTTCAGAGGCGCTGCTGGGCACGCCCGATTGCCGCGTGCGCACTCTGGCCGAGGCCTCGGTCTGGCCAGACTGCATCCGGCGCGATGGCTGGCGCTGGGGCTATACCTTCGCGTGGCATTACCGCAAGACGCCGATCTGCGAGGAATACAATCCACGCGCCAACTGTTCGGGCGGCAATTGCGTGACCGCGCAGATCGAACGCAGCCATCGCGTGCTCGCCGACGAACGCCTGCCTGCGCATGTCCGGCTCGAGGCGCTGGCCTTCCTGGTCCATTTCGCGGGCGATCTGCATATGCCGCTCCATTCGGGCGACAAGGACGACCGCGGCGGCAACGACCGCGAAGCTGCTTACGGCATCGCCCCCGGGCTCAACCTGCACTGGATCTGGGACGGGCCGCTGGCCGAGCGCGCGATCAGCAGCAGCGAGGATCCGCTGGTGCGGCGCTATTCGGCCGAGGAGCGCGCCACGCTGGGCGGAGGCACGCCCGCCGATTGGGGCCGCGAAAGCTGGCAGATCGCGCGCGATTTCGTCTATCCGAACGCATTCGACCAGGCCGCCTGCCCGGCGCAGCTGCCCAGCGAGACCGCTTTGACGCAGGACGATATTGTCGAGGCGCTGCCTGTCGTGCGCCAGCGCGTACGCCAATCGGGCATCCGCATCGCCGAACTGCTCGAAAGCGCCTTTGCCCCGGGGCCGCTGCCGCTGCCGGAACGGGCACCGCGGTAGGCTCCGCGCTAGGGCACGCGGCTGGTCTCGTATCTGGTGCCGTCCTTGCGTGCGTAGCCTTCGGGATCGAACACCATGTCGATATCGGAATATTCGCCGCTGTCGCCCTCGCGCGCGCCCGCACTGATCGCCACGAACACGCAGTCGCTGGCGGAGCGATTCTGCAAATGATGCCCGTTGCGCACCCCTGCCGGCCAAGCCAGCACATCACCCGCGCGCACAAGCGTTTCGCCGCTATCCTCGACCAGCACGGCTTCGCCGGCAATCATCACCAAAAGCTCGTCCTGCCCCGCGTGCCAGTGCCGCTGGCTCGACCATGCCCCGGGCTTCAACACCACATGGCTCGCGCCCATCAGCGTCAGGCCCGCAGGTGGCGCCAGCCGTCGGTACCAGCGCCCTTCGACTGCTTGGTCGAACGGAGCGGGATATCCGGTCGCATTGGTTTGGGGGATGGCTGCGAGATCGAGCTTGGGCATTGGCGCGCACTCCTGCTAACCGGTCGATCATGAACGATACCGCGCAGCTCGCCAACCGCCTGATCGCCGCGCCCAGCGTGACCCCGGCAAGCGGGCCGGTGTTCGACGAACTCGAAGCGATGCTTTCCCCGCTGGGCTTCGAGGTCCACCGTTTCTTTCGCGGCGACGGTGCGCCAGGCACCGAAGAAGCACCGGTCGAGAACCTGTTTGCGATCCGGCGCGGGCCAGAAGGATCGCGGCACTTCGCCTTTGCCGGCCACCTCGATGTGGTGCCTCCCGGCGAGGGCTGGACCAGCGCGCCGTTCGTGCCCGAAGTGCGCGGCGACTTGCTGCACGGGCGGGGCGCGGTCGACATGAAGGGCGCGATCGCCGCAATGGTAGCGGCCGTCGCGGAAATCCCGTCCGCAGCTGGCACTGTAAGCCTCATCATCACCGGCGATGAGGAGGGGCCTGCGCTGCACGGCACCCGCGCGCTGATCGATTTCATGCGCGAACATGGCTTCCAGCCCGATCTGTGCCTGGTGGGCGAGCCGACCAGCGTGCACCGGCTGGGCGACATGATGAAGATCGGCCGGCGCGGCTCGCTCAACGTCTGGCTCGAGGTCGAAGGCGCCCAGGGCCATGTCGCCTACCCGCATAATGCCGATAATCCGTTGCCGCGGATGGTGGCGATGCTGGCCGAGCTGAATGCGCTGCATCTCGATGACGGGACCGAATGGTTCCAGCCGAGCAATCTCGAGATCACCGATATCGAGGTTGGCAATCCTGCCACCAATGTCATTCCCGCCCGGGCCAAGGCGCGCATCTCGATCCGCTTCAACGATCTGCACAGCGGCGCTTCGCTGGCGCGTCAGGTCGTGGAGATCGCCGAACGACATGGTGGCAAGGCCCGCCCTGTGATCTCGGGCGAACCCTTCCTGACTCCGCCGGGCGAATTCTCGCGCATCATCGCCGAGGCAGTCGAAGCGGAAACCGGGCTCGTGCCCGAGGCTTCGACCACGGGCGGCACATCCGATGCGCGCTTCCTGCGCAGTGTCTGCCCGGTGATCGAGTTCGGCCTGTGCAATGCGACGATGCACAAGCGCGACGAGGCAGTCGCGCTGGCCGACCTCGAGACACTCAGCCGGATCTATGTGCGGGTGGCCCTTGCCGCGCTCAGGTGTGGCTGATTGCCCTTGGCACTTCTGGCTGATAGGCCAAGGCCTAAAGTAATGATTGAGAGGGGATCCTGATGGATCGCAAGCTGACGCTCTACATCCTGATCGGCATGGTGCTGGGGGTCGTGGTCGGGCAGATCATGCATGTCGCGCTCGACCCGGTTCTGGTGAAAGAGCAGATCGCACCCTGGCTCAAGCTGCTTTCCGATATCTTCCTGAACCTGATCAAGCTGCTGGTGGCGCCGCTGGTGCTCTCGACCATCGTTGTGGGCATTGCGCATATGGGCGACAGCACCGCGCTTGGCCGGATTGGATTTCGCGCGCTGGCCTGGTTCATCACCGCCAGCCTGATATCGATCGGGCTTGGCCTCGTGATGGTCAATCTGTTCCAGCCTGGTGTGGGCGCACCGATCCCCGATTCTGCCGCTGCCGCTGCCGCGGTGGGTGAAGTGAAGGATTTGAAGGCGACCGAGTTCATCCTCTCGATCTTCCCGAAGAATGCCATCGAAGCGATGGCGACCAACAATATCCTGCAGATCCTGGTGTTCTCGATCTTCGCCGGTGTGGCACTGTCCGCCATCGGCGAGAAGGGCGCGGCGCTGGTGCGAGGTTCGGACGCGCTGGCGGAAATGATGCTGCAGATCACCGGCTATGTTATGCGCTATGCGCCCGTTGCGGTGTTCGGGGCGATTGCCAATGTGGTGGCGGCGAGCGGCCTTGAAATCCTCAAGACCTATCTTGAGCTGCTGGTGGAGTTCTATCTCTCGCTGGTCCTGTTGTGGGTCATTCTGCTGTCAGTTGGCGCGGTTTTCCTTCGGCAGCGGATCTGGACCCTGATCCGCTATATCCGCCAGCCGCTCATGATTGCATTCTCGACCGCCAGCAGCGAGGCCGCGCTGCCCAAGATGTTCGAGCAGCTTGACCGGTTTGGCGTGCCGCGCCGGATCTCGGGCTTCATGCTGCCGCTGGGCTATTCGTTCAACCTCGACGGTTCGATGATGTATATGAGCTTTGCGACGATCTTCATCGCGCAGGCCTATGGCATCGATCTCAGCATCGGCACCCAAGTGATGATCCTGCTGACACTGATGATCAGTTCGAAGGGCATTGCCGCCGTGCCGCGCGCCAGCCTGGTGGTAATCACCGGCACGCTGGCCATGTTCGGCCTGCCGGTCGAAGGCGTGGCCATCATTCTGGCGATCGACCAGTTCCTCGACATGGGCCGGACCGCCACCAATGTGGTGGGCAATGCCGTGGCGACGAGCGTGATCACCAAGTGGGAAGGCATGCTGGAAGTCGAAGAGCCCGAGTTTGTCGAACACCCGCATGCCCCCGCACACACTGCGGCGGGCGGCCGGGCTGGTCTTGAACTGGACGAATCGAACTTCGACCAGAAGGGCTAGCGTCAAGGCTGCGGCGCGTCGCCTTCGCTGGAGGCAGGCTGCGCGCTGCAATTCTTGACGCAGCTCGTGCTGGCCGAGGGGTTCATCCGCCCGCTGACCCGGATAGTTGCGCCATTGCCCAGCCGATAGGCCGGCGCATCGGTCTTTTCGAGCGGATCGACGTCGGCCGCGATGGCGGCGCCGGCAACAGTCACGCCGCTGCGCGACCGCGCTTGGCTGGAGGTCCGCCCGTCGGAGCGGACCGCGCTCCGCACTGTGGCAGCAGCGCCATTGATGCTGCCGCGTATGGCGCCGCCAAGCGAACGCTGCGCCTTGGCCTGCGCGCTGCCGGTCCCGGCCAGGATCGCAGCGGATTCGGCGGCATCCTGGGCAAATGCCGGCGGAGCGATCGCAAGCGCTGCTGCTGCTGCTGCTGCAATCAACTTCATCTGCATGGACCTGTCCTCCACCTGAGATGGGGAGAACATGCGCCGCACCTGCGCGCTTGGCAAGCTGCTCAGCCCTTGCCCTTCTCCGGCACCTTCTTCTTGAAGCTGCACAGGTCTGCCACCTTGCAGCGCCAGCATTCGGGCGTTCGCGCCTTGCAGACATAGCGCCCGTGCAGGATCAGCCAGTGGTGCGCATGGAGGCGAAACGGCTGGGGCACCCGCTTTTCCAGTTTCGCTTCGACCTGCTCCGGTGTCTTGCCCTTCGCCAGCCCGGTGCGGTTGCCGACACGGAAGATGTGGGTATCGACCGCAAAGGTTTCCTGGCCGAACCAGCAATTGAGCACGACATTGGCGGTTTTCCGGCCCACTCCGGGGAGTTTGACCAGTTCTTCGCGGGTGGATGGGACCTCGCCGCCGTATTGATCGACCAGGAGCTGGCTCAGGGCGATCACGTTCTTGGCTTTGGAATTGAACAGGCCGATTGTCTTGATGTGCTCCTTAAGGCCGTCTTCGCCCAGATCGAGCATCTGCTGCGGTGTCTCGACCTTGCGG
The DNA here is from genome assembly GCA_049421965.1 of Erythrobacter sp. Lineage (GTDB taxonomy): Bacteria > Pseudomonadota > Alphaproteobacteria > Sphingomonadales > Sphingomonadaceae > Erythrobacter. The sequence continues at coordinate 53,926 of JBMSNZ010000001.1, read as the reverse complement.
AACAGCGCGCGGGTCGCCTTGTTCACGCCCACGTCGGTGGCCTGCGCGCTCAGCGCCACCGCCACAACCAGCTGGTAGGCATTGCCATATTCGAGCTCGGTTTCCGGCGCGGGATTGTCTTCTGCCAACCGGCGGAAGAATTCGAAGATCTGGTCTTTCGTCATGCCATCAGCCGGTAGAGCCACATGCCGAACGCTGTCCATCCTGGACTGCCGAAGGCGGCGACTTCGAAAGCTTGCCACAGGAAAACGGGGACACCGACCAGCCAGTAGGCCGGATGCACCGCGCCAAAGCGCAGGCGATCGCGCAGCATGGCAATGGCAATCGGCAGGTTCGCCACGATCAGGCCGAGGCTGACATCGGGGCGAGGCATCCACGGCAGGAAGTGGCGCCAGCGGAACCAGGCTGGCCATAGCATCACCACAGTTGCGATCAGGATCAGGCGCTTGTGCCACTGCGGTTGCCCGCGCAGCCAGATGGCCGCGCCGACAAGCCCGCAGAACACCAGCGGGGCGGTGACGTTGCCGGCCATTCCGGTGACGATGCCATTGGCCAGGTCCCGCCGCGTCGCCTCAACTCCGATCGCCATTGTGCTGGCGGCTATTGCGAGTGCCAGCGCAAGCGCGATCCAGCCCAGCTTCCGGTGCGACCGCAGTCGCAGGCTCTGGACCATGACCAGCAGCAGCCATGAAAACAGCAACGCGCCGTGCAGATGCGACATGGCCGGGCCGTCGAAGCGCCCGAGCGCCATGGGCCGAAGATAGGTGAGAAAGAATCCGGCCAGCGCCACAGCGATAGCGAACGCTGCGGCGCGCGGGTAGAACCGGGTTGCGCGATCGCCGTTCCAGGACCTAGCAGCATACTCGGCCGGGCGGTTGCGGCCTTGGTCGGGAGCGAAGTCCTGCGTCACGTGATGTCGCTTGCTTCCTCGTCCGGCACCGCCCGTTCCTCTTCGAGTTCAAGCTCGCGCAGTGCCTTGGCGATCTCTTCGCGGCGATGCTGCATCGCGTCGCTGAACGCTGCCGCGACAATTCCGGTCGGCAGGGCGACCAGCAGTACGCCGGTGATGGCCACCGCCGAGCCAACGATGCGGCCCGCCGCAGTGATCGGATAGGCATCGCCATATCCCACCGTGGTAAAGGTGATCACCGCCCACCACAGCGCGCGCGGTATGCTGCCAAAGGCTTCCGGCTGCAGGTCACCTTCGATCCAATAGAGCGCGCTCGCGCCAGCCAGCAGGAACACAAAGGCGAAGCCGAGGCAGACCAGGAGGTCGTAACTTCGCTCACGGATCGCCATGGCCATCTCGCGGGTTGCCACCGTAAACCGGCCAAACTTCATGATCGAGATGACACGCAGCAAACGCGCCACCCGCAGCACTTCGGGATGCGAGATGAACAGCGGGGCAAAGGTGAGCGCGACAACCGCGAGGTCGATCAGGCCCAAGGGCGAAACGACAAAGCGCAGGCGTTTCGAGAGATTTGACCCGGGTCCGGGCGTCTCCACCACCGAGTAAACCCGCGCGATATACTCGGCGAGGAAGATCAGGCCGAAACCGAATTCGACCATCAGGATCTCGTCATGCCAAATCCGGTCAAACTCGACCTCGGTCGCCATGATGGCGGTTATGACTGCCGCCACGATCACGCACACCAGCAGCTTGTTGAGCGGCGTCAGCCGCCCGTCGCGTTCCGAACCGACGTGAAGTTGCTGGTAGAGGAACCGTCGCAGCATCATGGCATTCACAGCTCCAGCACTTGCGCCATGGTGTAGCGGCCGGGTGGCTTGCCGATCAGCCAGGCAGCAGCCTTCACCGCGCCGCGGGCGAAAATCATCCGGTTCTCGGCCAGGTGCGACAGCGTGATGCGCTCCTCATCGCCGGCAAAGATCACGCTGTGATCGCCTGCAACCGTGCCACCGCGCAGGCTGGCAAAGCCGATAGCACCGCGCTGGCGCGCGCCGGTGTTGCCATCGCGGCCACGTTCGCTGTGGGCGGCAAGCTCGATCCCGCGCCCTTCCGCTGCGGCTTCGCCGAGCAGCCTGGCGGTGCCTGACGGGGCATCGACCTTCATGCGGTGATGCATCTCGACGATCTCGATATCCCACTCGGGGCCAAGGCGCTGCGCAGCCTCATGGACGAGATGCGCCAGCAGCGTGACGCCCAGCGAAGTGTTACCGGTCTGGAGCACCGCAATGCCCTGCGCTGCCTCGTCGATCATGCGGTGATGTTGGGCGCCACGGCGGGTGGGGCCGAGCTGGAGGGCCACGCCAGCCACCCGCGCGGCGCCGAGGTTGGCCGCGAGCGCCGCTGGAGCGGAAAAATCGATCAGCGCGTCGCAGCGGGTTGCCAGCGGACCTGGCTGGTCGCCGGCGTCCACGCCGCCTGCAACCTCGTGCCCGGCATCGGCCACCGCCTTCAGCAGCGCCTGCCCCATCCGGCCCTTGTGCCCGATGATCCCGAACTGAGCCATTGCGTCTCTCCGATCCCCCATTGTCTCGCGACGCGGAGTTCTTGCCGCCTTAACGTCATGCTACTTGATGGCAATGGATGATATTCGCAACCTCGTGATCCTGACCGGCGCGGGAATATCCGCCGAAAGCGGGATCGACACCTTCCGGGCCGCGGGCGGGCTGTGGGAGCAGCACCGCGTCGAGGATGTCGCCACGCCCGAAGGGTTCGCCTGCGATCCCGATCTGGTGCTGCGCTTCTACGACCTGCGGCGCGAGGCGTTGGGCAAGGTGCTGCCCAATCCCGCCCACGACGCGCTGGCGCGGCTCGATCGTGGCTGGAAGCGCGGTTCGCTCCTGATCGTGACTCAGAATGTCGATGATCTGCACGAGCGTGCGGGCGCGCGCCGGGTGCTGCATATGCATGGCGAGCTGAAAAGTGCGCTGTGCCGCGCCTGCGAGGTGCGCAGCCGGTGGGATGCGCCGATGATCGACCGCCCGCCATGCCCGGTGTGCGGCGCGCCGATGCTGCGGCCCGACGTCGTCTGGTTCGGCGAAATGCCATACGAGATGGATCGCATCTACCGTGCGCTGCGCGAGGCCGATCTGTTCGTCAGCATCGGCACATCCGGAGCGGTCTATCCGGCGGCGGGGTTCGTGCGCGACGCGAGGGAACTGGGCGCACGCACGCTCGAGATCAACCTCGAACGGAGCGAAGGCTCCGGCTGGTTCTACGAATCCCGGCTGGGCAGGGCGGGCGAACTTGTGCCTGCCTGGGTGGACGAGATGCTAGCGCTCTGAGCCGCAGGCCTTGCAGGCCGGATCCTTGGCGATCGTCAGTGTCCGCATTCCCGGAGCCATCCCGTCGAGCACATGCAGCTTGCCCCACTGCGCATCGCCAAAGGCGCTGACGCCATCCAGCAGCACGCGCACCGCCTGCATCGCGGCAAAGGCGCCGGTCCAGCCCGCCATGGCGCCCAGCATGCCGTCTTCGGCGCAGGTGTCGCAATCCTCGGCATCGAAGGCATCACCAACAACGCAGCGATAGCACGAGTGGCCGGGCCGATGCCCGGCGAAGGCCCCCACTTGGCCCTGGAACCGGCCGACTGCCGCCGACAGAAGCGGGATACCTGCCGCCACACAGGCGTCGGAAACCGCCAGCCTCGTCGCGAAATTGTCGGTCCCGTCGAGTACAAGGTCGGCTCCGCCAAGCAGCTGTGCGGCATTGTCGGATGTGATCCGCGCATCGCTGATCTCGACCGCCAGCGCTTCGTCGAAATTGGCGAGCCAGCGGCGCGCGCTCACCGCCTTGCCATGGCCCACGTCACGCGCGGTGAAGATCGTCTGCCGCTGCAGATTGCTGGCATCGACCGTATCGTCATCGACCAGCGTCAACCGCCCGACCCCGGCGGCGGCGAGATATTGCAGCGCGGGCGAGCCGATCCCGCCAAGGCCGATCAGCGCAATGTGCCGCTTGCTCAGCGCCACCTGACCGGCACCGCCGATCTCGGGCAGCACGATATGCCGGGCGAACCGGTCAAGGCGCTGGGGAGAAAGCGGTGCAGAAGCCATGGACAAGCTGTTTACACGCCGTTCACGCGCTGTCGACAAGCCTGTGGACAGGCCTGTCGATCAGCAGTGGGTAACAGGTTGCGGTAGGTCCTGAGGCGGCGCGGCTCAGCTTTCCAGTTGCCGCAGCAGGCTGCGCACATCGCCGTCCATATCCGCGTCGCGCTTGCGCAGGTCCTCGATCAGCCGCACGGCGTGGATCACGGTCGAATGGTCACGCCCGCCGAACTTGCGCCCGATCTCGGGGTAGCTGCGCGGGGTCAGCACCTTGGCCAGATACATTGCCACCTGGCGCGGGCGCACCACGGCACGGGCGCGGCGCTTCGACGACATTTCCGCGCGGTCGCTGCGGTAGAACTGGCACACGGTGCGCTGGATCTCGTCGATCGTGATCCGGCGGCGGTTGGCCGAAAGGATATCGGTCAGCTGTTCCTCGGCCAGCTGGAGCGACACTTCCTGACCGGTCAGCTGGGCATAGGCGATCAGCTTGTTGAGGCCGCCCACCAGTTCACGAACATTGCGGGTGATCGTGCGGGCGAGGAAATCGACCACATCCTCGGGCACATCGAGCGGCGCAAAGCGCGTGAGCTTAGATTCGAGGATCGAGCGGCGCAATTCGATATCGGCCGGCTGGATATCGGCAACCAGCCCCATCGACAGGCGGCTGAGCAGGCGCGGTTCGACGCCATCGAGCGCTTGCGGCGCGCGATCGGCGGCGAACACCAGCCGCTTGCCTTCGGCCAGCAGCGCATCGATCGTGTAAAGCAGCTCTTCCTGCGCGCTCGCCTTGCCGATGATGAATTGGATATCGTCCACCAGCAGCAGGTCGAAGCTGCGCAGCCGCGCCTTGAACTCGATCATCTGGTTGGCTTTGAGAGCCTGGACGAATTCGACCATGAAGCGTTCGGCCGAGCAGTAGAAAATCCGCGCCCGCGGATGCGCCATCAGATAGCCATGGCCGATTGCATGCAGCAGGTGGGTCTTGCCCTGGCCGGTCGCTGCCTTGAGGTAGAGCGGCGAGAACTGCGGCGGTTCGGTTGCGGCCATGCGCTGCGCCGCGTTGCAGGCCAGCACATTGGTTTCGCCAGTCACGAAGGCGGCGAAGGTGAGCGAGGGGTCGAGCCCGACCGAGCTGGTGAAGCCGGCATCGCCCAGCGTGCCTGCGGCCACCGCGATCGCGCTGGTTTCCGCACCGTCATTCGCCGGGCGCCGCCCCGAACCCAGCATCAGATCGGGCAGCTGGCGCCGACCCGGATGAACCGAGATGCGCACATTGCGCACTTCGCTGCGCATGATCTTCCACGCCAGTTGCAGCCGATCGTGGAAACGATCCTTGACCCAGTTGGCGGAGAATTCGGTCGGCAGAAAAAGGTCGAGCGTGCCTGATTCCTTGCACAGCGAGCCAAGCTGGATCGGCTTGATCCACTGGCTGTGCAGCTGGTTGCCCAGATCCTTGCGCAAGCCCTGGCTGATATCGGCCCAGTCGGCAGCGAGATTTACGGCTTCCGCGTCCTCCATCAGGTCTTCGTCGATCGCGCGTTTTGCCACCCGTGCCTTGTCATTATTCTGGACCATTCCCCAACCAATCCTGACACTTCCCCGGACTGCTGCCGGGGTCATTGAAATCCACGCACGATGGCACAGCTTCACTGCCGCCCGGAAACGAGATTCCGTGCGTCCCCCCATCGCTTCAGCTTGTAAAAACCCGAGCTGTCCAGCCCCAGGCATTTCCGGTTTATCTACGCCTTCTCCGCAGACGCAAGGGGGCGGCACGTAAAAAAACAGAAATAATTCGGTTGACTCGCCGCAAACCCGCAGGCTTGCGTTGAACTATCTGAAAAATATGGATTTCACCTGCTTATTGCGTGCGAATCGCGGAAAATCCTAGGGTTTCGCGGATGCATAGGTTTGCACTGGCCGGAAAAGCAAAAGGGCCAGCCCCCGAAAGGGCCGGCCCTTTGCCTTCAAGGCCGCATCCGAGCGGCCCGAAACAGCGAATCAGAGCGCCGCGACTCGCTTGGTCAGGCGGCTCATCTTGCGTGCGACGGTGTTCTTGTGGAGCACGCCGCGCGCCACGCCGCGCGCCAGTTCGGGCTGTGCGGCCTTAAGCGCTTCGGCGGCTGCGGCCTTGTCTCCGCCTTCGATCGCGCTTTCCACCTTCTTCACGAAAGTGCGGATGCGGCTCATGCGCGCACCGTTCACTTCGGCGCGGCGGTCGTTGCGGCGGATGCGCTTCTTGGCTTGCGGCGTATTGGCCATGTTCGTCCTTGTCTCTCGACCGCCCGATGCGGCCGGATAAATTGCTGTTAGGTTGCACGAAAGGCGGCGATTCCTCGCCGGAAAGCGGGCCACATAGTCGCGGGCAGGCCAATCGTCAAGAACAGCATGAGTCCCCGGCCTTACTTCTGGCAGCGCGGGCAGAACCAGCTGCTGCGCCCGCCCTGGGCGATGCGCTGGATTGTGCTGCCATCGGCGCGTCGGCAGGCCTCGCCATCGCGCCCGTAGACATCGAAGCGCGTCGCGAAATATCCCAGCTCGCCATCGGGCTGGGCGTAATCGCGCAAGGTCGATCCGCCGTCGCGGATCGATTGTTCGAGCACGTCGCGGATCGCAGGCACCAGCCGTTCGAGCTGCGGGCGCGTAACCTTGCCCGCGGCGCGGCGCGGGTGGATGCCCGCGCGCCACAGCGCCTCGCAGACATAGATGTTGCCGAGCCCGGCGACGATTCGCTGGTCGAGCAGGCACAGCTTGATCGACTGGCTGCGGCCAGCCAGCGCGGCCTTGAGCCGGCGCGGATCAAGCTCTTGCCCCAGCGGCTCGGGGCCAAGCGCGGCAAACGGCGGCCAGGCCGCAAGTTCGCCTGTGGCAACCAGGTCGACCGAACCGAAACGGCGCGGATCGCATAATGCGAAGCGGTGCTCAGCAGTCTCGATCACGAGGTGATCGTGCCGGTCGGCTTCTGCCGGATCGATCCGCCATCGCCCGCTCATGCCGAGATGGAACACCATGGTCTGCTCGCGGTCGGTGTGGATCAGTCCATATTTCGCGCGGCGGCCGAGGCTGGTGATCCTCGCACCGGTCAGCAGCTGGACCAGCCCTGCCGGAAAGGGGCGGCGCAAGTCGGGCCGGTTGAGCGTGACGCGGGTAATCTGCGCCCCTTCGAGGAACCGCGCGAGGCCGCGCACCGTTGTTTCGACTTCAGGAAGCTCGGGCATGGGGTGGCTCTTATCACCCTTTGACCCGCTGACAATTCCATCTAAGGCGCAAGGCCATGAGTGAGAAGGTTTCCTTCGGCTACGAGGAAGTGGCCCCCGATGAGAAGACCCGCCGCGTCGGTGCGGTCTTTTCCAATGTCGCGCGCAAATACGATGTGATGAACGATGCCATGTCAGGCGGGATGCACCGGCTGTGGAAAGATCGCTTCGTCCGCCGGGTCAAGCCGCAGCCGCACGAGGCCATTCTCGACATGGCCGGGGGCACCGGTGACATCGCCTTCCGTCTGGCGGCGCGCGGTGCCGAAGTCACTGTGGCGGACATCAACCAGGACATGCTCGATGTCGGGGTCGAACGCGCCATGGAGCGCGGGATCGATGGGTTGGTCTGGAGCTGCCAGAACGCCGAGCAGCTGTCTTATCCCGCTAATACCTTCGACGCCAATACGATCGCCTTCGGCATCCGCAATGTGACGGACATTCCCAAGGCGCTGCGCGAGGCGCAGCGGGTGCTGAAGCCTGGCGGCCGGTTCTACTGCCTTGAATTCTCGACCACCGAGTGGCCGGGCTTCAAGGAAGTCTACGATCTCTATTCGCACAAGCTGGTCCCGGCGATCGGCAAGGCGATCGCCGATGATGCGGATTCCTATCGCTACCTGATCGAATCGATCCGCCGCTTCCCCACCATGCCCGAATTCGAACGGATGATCCGCGCGGCGGGTTTCGTGAACACGCGGGTTGAGCCGATCATGGGCGGCCTCGTCGCGATCCATTCGGGGTGGAAGATCTAGCGTGCCACGACCGAGCACGCATATCTTCCGGCTCCTGAAGTGGGGCCGCACGCTGGCGCGGCACGGCGCGCTGCGCGGAATCGAGCAGGATCCCAACACGCCGCTGCCAGTCAAGCGGCTGGCGCGGCTGGCACGCCTCGGCACCTTCCAACCCAGGGTTCCGGATTATGCCGGCGCCTTCAAGGATATCGGTCCGGCCGCCATCAAGCTGGGCCAGACGCTGGCCACTCGGCCCGATCTCGTCGGCGAAGAAGCGGCCAACAATCTGCTGACACTGCAGGATAGCCTGCCGCCGGTCCCATTTCGCGAGATCGAGGCATCCATTGTCGCTGCCTTCGACAAGCCGATCGCGCAACTGTTCCAGTCGATCGACCCCGAGCCGGTCGGTGCCGCCTCGATTGCGCAGGTGCATCGCGCGGTGACCAGTGACGGGCGGCAGGTCGCGGTCAAGGTGCTGCGTCCCGGCATCCGCGAGCGCTTTGCCAGCGACATCGCCACCTATGAATGGGCCGCAGCGCATCTCGAAGCGCTGGGCAGCGACGAGGCGCGGCGACTTCGCCCGCAGCTGACGATCGCCAATTTCAAGCGCTGGACCAACCGCGAGCTTGACCTGCGGCGCGAGGCGGCTTCGGCTTCGGAACTGGCCGAGATGATGAAGGGTTTCGCCGGATATCGCGTGCCCGAAGTCGATTGGGACCGGACCAACGGCCGCGTGATGACGATCGAATGGATCGACGGCATCAAGATCAGCCGGGTCGATGAACTCAAGGCCAAGGGCCACGATTTGTCCGCGCTGGCCGAACGGCTGGTGCTTGCCTTCCTGACTCAGGCGATCGCCGGCGGCTATTTCCACGCCGACATGCACCAGGGCAATCTGTTCGTGGAGGATGACGGCACGATCGTCGCGATCGATTTCGGCATCATGGGGCGGATCGACCGCCGCGCGCGAATGTGGCTGGCCGAGATCCTTTATGGCCTCACCACCGGCAATTACCGCCGCGTCGCCGAAATCCATTTCGAAGCACAATATGTGCCGAGCTACCATTCGGTTGACGAATTCGCGACTGCGCTGCGTGCGGTGGGCGAGCCGATGCGCGGCAAGCCGGTGAGCGAACTCAGCGTCGGCCAGATGCTCGACGGGCTGTTCGCGATCACCCGCGATTTCGACATGCAGACGCAGCCGCACCTGCTGCTGCTGCAGAAGACCATGGTGATGGTCGAAGGCATTGCCACCCAGCTGAACCCGCAGATCAATATGTGGGACACTTCGGCACCCTATGTCCGCAACTGGGTGCGCGACGAACTGGGCCCGGAAGCCGCACTGGCCGATGCGATCCGCGAGAATGTGAAAACGCTGCTGCGGTTGCCGGACCTGCTACGTCGGGTGGAAGACAGGTTCCCGGCCAAGGGCGGCGCGCCCGAGCCGCCGCCACTGCCCGAAATCGAACTGGTTGCAGGGCCTGGCGCCCGGCCACGCCGTAACTGGCCGGGCCATCTCGTCGCGGCGGCAGCCGGTGCGGGGCTCGCCTACGCTGCTTTCGCGCTAGGCTGGATCGGCTAGGGTCAGAATCCTAGGCCAGCTCGGCGCTGTCGCCTTCCTCTTCCTCGTCGAAGGCATGGTGTGGCAGCACCCGGAAGCAGACCAGCGCCACCATCACGGTGATCGCTTCGACCAGCATCGGCATCCAGAAGGCTTCGTGCGGGCCATTGACGAACAGCGTGACCAGCCGCCCGGTCAGCGCGATCGCCATCAGCGCCGCTGAAACCAGCAGCGGATCGCCCTTGCGCGCCCAGGCACCCCATAGCAGGCAGCCACCGGCCACGACGAAGAAAGCGGTCATGTCAGCGCGGATCGAAGCAAGCCCCAGCGTGCCTTGCGGTATGAGGCCGAAATCGGCGCCCGAGCTGGTCGGATCGAGCAGGAAGCCGATCCCCATCAGTACATAGAACAACCCGCCCAGCAGCAAGAGCGCGCGCAGCATCAGGATCATGGCCAATTCCCCTCCCAGTCCCCGCCTAAGGTTAGCTGCTTGTTAGGAAAGCGCTAGGTAAAACTTAACCACTATGTCGCAGGGTTGGCGCGGGCTGGCTATGCGGCTAGGCTTGGGCCATCGGTTCGAACCAGGGGAGCTCATCGCTATCATGTGTGTGTCGCAGCGCGCGGGCACGGGAACGGGCTCGTGAAGGGCGCAGGTCCGAAGATACTGCTCGTGGTGGGTGGCGGGATCGCCGCCTACAAGTCGTGCGAGCTGGTCAGGCTGATCCGCAAGGGCGGAGGCGATGTCACCTGCGTGCTGACCGCGGGCGGGCAGCAATTCGTCACGCCCATGGCGCTCGCGGCCTTGAGCGAGAACCAGGTCCACACCACGCTGTGGGACCTCAAGAACGAAGCCGAGATGGGGCATATCCAGCTGAGCCGCGAGGCTGATCTGGTGGTGGTTTGCCCGGCTACGGCCGATCTCATGGCGAAGATGGCCGCAGGCATTGCCGATGACCTGGCGACCACGCTGATCCTCGCCACCGACAAGCCGGTAATGGCCGTGCCCGCCATGAATGTGCGGATGTGGGAGCACGAGGCGACTCAGCGCAATCTTGCATGGCTGCGCCAGGCCGGCGTAAAGGTGCTCGATCCTGACGAGGGAGCCATGGCATGCGGCGAATTCGGTTATGGCCGCCTGCCGGAACCCGAAGCGATCTGGGCCGAGATTGCCGCACATTTCGGCATAGTGGTCGAAGCGCCCGCACCGAAGGCTGTTCCGCAAGCGGTTGAACCCGAAGATCAGGCAGAAGAGGATAGCGGCGGCGATGATATCGTCGAAGCGCTGGAGCCCGAAGTGGCGCCGAAGGGCGGCGGGCTGGGCGGCCTGCTGTCGTCACTGATCCCGCGCTCGACGCCCAAGCGTACAGCTCAGGAAATCGAGGCGGAGTATCTCACCGAGGAAGAGGCTGCGCCGCTGGCCGAGCTTGCCGAAGGCGATGCGGCCGAAGATGGCGAAGGCGAGGAGCCGGAAGCGGCACCTGCCGCCGACGGGCCGATCCTGGCCAAGAAGGGCGCGGCCAGTTCCGCGCCGCCAACCGATCCGGACGCAATCAACCACACGGTGAAAACCGGTGCGGGCGATGCCTTGCCGGAGCCTTTCGAGGAGGGCGCCGCGCCTGCAGAGGGCCAGCCGATCGTGCCACAAGACGTCATCGCTACCGACGACGACGCATTGGCGGGCGAAACATTTGCGGTCGAGGACGGGCACCGTCCGCTCGCAGGCAAGCATGTGCTGGTCACCGCCGGGCCGACCTGGGAAGCGATCGATCCGGTGCGCTACATTGCCAATCGTTCGTCGGGCAAGCAGGGCTTCACCATCGCCGCCGCGGCCGCGGCACTGGGTGCCAAGGTGACGCTGGTGGCCGGGCCGGTCTCGCTCCGCACGCCCGAAGGTGTCGACCGGGTCGACGTCGAAAGCGCCATGCAGATGTCGGAAGCGGTGAAGAAGGCCTTGCCGGCCGATGTGGCCGTGATGGTCGCGGCCGTCGCTGACTGGCGTCCAAAGGATTACAAGCCCGAGAAGATGAAGAAGCGCGGATCCGCTCCGCCGGCCCTGGTGCTGACCGAGAATCCGGACATCCTGACCAATGTCGCCGCCGGCAGCAAGCGCCCGGCACTGGTGGTGGGCTTCGCTGCCGAAACCGAAGACGTGATCGAGAACGCCAAGAAGAAGCGCAAGCGCAAGGCGGCTGACTGGATCGTGGCCAACGATGTCTCGGGCAATGTGATGGGCGGTGACATGAACCGCGTCCACATCGTCAACGAAGACGGGGTCGAAAGCCTCGAGGAAATGCCCAAGCTCGAAGTGGCCATGGCACTGGTGCAGAAGATGGCTGACGCGCTGGCGGTGAAGCAAGCCAATGGCTGAACCGGTGGGGGTGGAGATCAAGCGCCTGCCGCATGGTGCAGGGCTGGCGCTGCCGCATTATGCCACCGCCGGTGCCGCCGGGATGGACATTGTCGCGGCCGAAACGGTTACCATTGCTCCCGGTGCGCGCCATGCAGTCGCAACCGGTTTCGCCGTGGCGATCCCGCAAGGATATGAAATCCAGGTCCGCCCCCGCAGCGGGCTGGCGCTCAAGCACGGCATCACGGTGCCCAACACGCCAGGTACGATCGACAGCGATTATCGGGGTGAATTGAAGGTGATCCTCATCAATCATGGTGCGGATCCCTTTCCGATCGCGCGCGGGGACCGCGTGGCGCAACTGGTGCTCGCACCCGTCACTCAGGCGGCCTGGCACGAGGTTGAAGAACTCGACGAGACCGCACGCGGCGCGGGCGGGTTCGGATCGACTGGCGGGCACGAAAGGCTGCTGGGCTGATAACCTATGCGGCGCTTGACCGTAGCGCTGCCTTGCTCCTAGATCGCGCTTCCGTTTCCGGTCGGGGAATTATGTCAGAGACTGCCATCCGCTGAGCGCCCGGCCCCGCGAAATCTCGTGGGCAATGGGCAGCGTCGCGCCTCGTGCCGGACAGTTCGGCACCGTGGGCGCGTGGTCATTGACCTCAGCGTTATGGAAGTCTCTTCCCATGAATATTTCGAAACATGAGCAGCGCGTGCTGCATGTGCTCGCGCAGGGTGGACGGATCGAATACCAGCGCGATGAACGGGGCCGCATAATCACGGTCGACTGTTACAACCGCGATGGATTCCGGCTGGTGGATTGCTCGCTTGGCGTGTTCGCACGCCTGCGCAAGCGGCGGCTGATCCGCAGCCAGAACGGCACGGCCTATCGCATCACGCGCGAAGGTTTGCTGGCGGTCCGGGCGCAGCTCGACAACCGCTGAACCACAAAGCGAAAGGGCGGCTCCTTGCGGTGCCGCCCTTTCCATTTTGCGATGGCAGCGAAATCAGTTCTCGATCCGCTTGACCTTGGTTTCCTCGGGCCGGATCGTGATGCGCAGGGTCTCACCCGAATTGCCGGGGAAGTCGACAAACATCGCCTCGACCAGGTTGGGCACGAGGTGCTGCAGCCGGTTGGAGGTCGATACCGCCTGGGCCTTGCCTTCGAACAGCCGCTCGCCGCTGCCGGCCCGGTCGATCTTGAGGTCGATCTCGCTGGTATAGACCGTGTAGCTGCGAATTTCGGGGCCGCCGAACCAGGGATCATAGAAGCCATAGCCCCACAGCCCGCGCGGCCGGTAATAGCGGCTGCGATAATAGCCGCGATACCACGGGTCCCAGAACGGATCGTAGAAGCCGGTATCGGTGGTGCGCACTTTCTCGCGGCCATTGTCGATACCGTAATCGAACCGCACCAGCAGGCTGGCCTGGCCGGGCTCGGCGGCTTGCTTGTAGCCGAGCCGCTCCATCTGCGCTTCGACCAGATCGGCATAGCGCGCGAATTCGAGGCCGCCGGCCAGCGCCGGATCGTCTGCCACCACCGCAAAGCTCTCGCCAGCCGGGGCCGGCAGCTGCGCCTGGAAGCGCGAGACATCGGCCTTGAAGCCCGGCGAAGCGCAGGCGGCAAGCCCGGCCAGCAGCAACGGCACCGCAGCAAGCTTGAGCGCGCGAGCGCGAAGCGGTTGTTTCAAGCTCATAAACCTACCCCTATTGCAGACCGCAGGGCCAGTCCCGCGATCGACCTGCCGGAAGATGGCAGGCTGTCATTCACCGCGATGCTTGTAAAGCCGCAGTGCTGAATAGGAATTGAATGTCGCAGGCTTGGCGTCAGCCGCGCACCAGCCCGAGCGCCCGATAGGCGGCATCAAGCGTCGGGCGCCCCAGTTCGCGGGCACGCAGCGCCCCGCGCGCGAGGATGGCGTCGAGCGCTTCGCGATCTTCCTTCAGCTCGCGGAACCGCGCCCCGATGGGTGCCAGCGTTTCGACCAGCAATTCGCCCAGCGCCGGCTTGAACGCGCCAAAGCCCTGGCCACCGAATTCGGCCAGCACGGCCTCGGTGCTCTTGCCCGCCAATGCGGCGTAGATGCCGACCAGATTCAGCGCTTCAGGCCGCCCTTCGAGCCCGGCGGCTTCGCTCGGCAGCGGCTCCGGATCGGTCTTGGCCTTGCGCACCTTCTGCATGATCGCATCGGCGTCGTCTGCCAGATTGATGCGGCTCATATCGCTGGGGTCGGATTTCGACATCTTGGCGCTGCCGTCGCGCAGGCTCATTATCCGCGCGGCTTCGGGCGGAATGATCGGATCGGGCAGGGTGAACACCGGCGCATCGGGCGCGGCGAAATCGTTGTTGAACTTCTGCGCGATGTCGCGCGCCAGCTCCAGATGCTGCTTCTGGTCCTCGCCCACCGGGACATGCGTCGCCTGGTACAGCAATACGTCAGCCGCCTGCAGCACCGGATAGGTGAACAGTGCAATGCTGGCGCCCTCGCGGTTCTTGCCGGCCTTGTCCTTCCACTGCGTCATCCGGTTGAGCCACCCCATCCGGGCGGTGCCGTTGAGCAGCCATTGGAGTTCGGCATGCGCCGGGACCTGCGCCTGGTTGAACAGGATCGTCTTGTCCGTATCGAGCCCGCAGGCAACCAGCGTGGCGACCAGTTCGAGCGTGCTGTCGTGCAGCTCCTGCGGGTCATGCGGCATCGAGATCGCATGCAGATCGGCCAGGAAGATCAGGCAATCGCCACCCGCCGCAGCTGCATCGTCCTGCAGCTTCACGTAATTGCGGATCGCGCCCAGGTAATTGCCGAGATGCGGCTTGCCGGTGGGCTGGATTCCGGAGACGACACGCATGGATGGATTTCCTGTCAGCTTAAGCCTGGCGACGCCTTAGGCGCTGGATTGTAGCCTTGTCGAGAACCCCCAGCAGCACTGCGAAGATCGCATAGCTGACCAGACCGATCACGATCAGCGCCGCGATCGACGCCATCCGCTCCAGCGTGCTGCCGGTGAAGTAGGGATCACCCTCAATCATCGCCAGCCACAGTGCAGCGCCCATCGGCACCGCTGCCAGCACGATCCGCGCCAGCCGGCCGATAACGCGGCCGGCCAGCTGGAACTGCCCGCGCCTCGCCAGGATCAGGTAAAGCAGCATGGTGTTGACCCAGGCGCCGATCGCGCCTGCCAAAGCCAGCGAGAGTACCCCGATCTGTGGCACCAGCAGGACATTGAGCACCACGGTGACCACCAAACTCGCGGCTGCCGTATACACCGGTGTGCGGGTATCCTTGCGCGCGAAGAAATTGGGGGTCAGCACCTTCACGAGAACATAGGCGGGCAGGCCAACGACCAGCGCCGAGACCAGCGAGCCGGTGATCGCCGCATCTTCGGCAGTGAATTCGCCCGCCTGCATGAACACGCGCACAAAGGCGCTGCCGGTTACGAACAGTGCGACCGCCGCTGGCACGGTGAGCAGCATGGCGAGCTCGATCGCATTGGATTGGAGGCGCTGCGCCTCATCGGCCTCTTCGCGCGCAATGAAACGGCTCAGCGAAGGAAGGATTGCTGTGCCCAGGGCGATGCCGATGATGCCCAGAGGCAGCTGGTTCCAGCGATCGGCCATCGCCATATAGGTCAGGCTGCCGTCGGGCAGCTGGCGCATGAAGGCGAGGTCGATGAAGCGGCTGATCTGGTAGACGCCGGCGCCGAATACAGCGGGCACGATCAGCACGCCCATTTCCTTGACCCGCGTGGTCAGCCGCGGGCGACCCAGCGGGATGGTGAAGCCGGCCCGGCGCATCCAGTAGCGCAGCCACAGCAATTGGAGCAGCCCGCTGACCGATACAGAAATCGCCAGAAAGAAACCGGTCGCCTGGCGCGTTGCCTCGCCATCGGGCTGAAGCGCCCCCCAGACCAGCGCCGCCAGCAGGCAGATGTTGAGCAGGATCGGCGCGGCGGCTGCCGCAGCGAAGCGCGAGAGCGAATTGAGCACCGCAGCGGTCAATGTCGCAAGGCTCATGAACAGCAGATAGGGAAAGGCGATCTGGCCCATCAGCACGGCCAGCGCATAGGTGCCGCTATCCGCACGCAGATCGGCATTGGCGAACAGCCACAGCACCCATGGCATCGCCAGCATCATCAGCGCGCCGAACATCACCAGGATCGGCAGCAGCACGGCGAGCACTTCGCCCGCGAAGCGCCGCGCCTCGCTTTCGCCTTCGGTCATATGGCGATTGAACAGCGGCACGAAGGCGCTGGCAAAGGCGCCTTCGGCAAACAGCCGCCGAAACAGATTGGGCAGCTGGAACGCCAGCTGCCAGGCATCGGCCACGCCGCCAGCGCCTAGCACGCGTGCCAGCATGATGTCGCGCGCGAAGCCGAATACGCGGCTGATCGCGGTCAGCCCGCCGATCGTCCCGACGTTCCTTATAAGGCTCATGTCAGAGCCGTTCGTTCATGCGTGCCGGATCACGCCTCGCCCGCAGGCGCGGCAGCCATGGCCGCTTCCTGCTCGCGCTTGGCTTGCAGCTGCTGGAAGTAGAGCCCGTTGAAATCGATCGGATCGATCATCAGCGGCTGGAAACCGGCGTTGCGGACGGCGTCGGCCACGACCTGCCGCGCAAAGGGAAACAGCAGCCGCGGGGCTTCGGCAAACAGGAAGGCATGCGCCTGGTCATCGGGCACGTTGCGGATGCCGATCAGCCCGCAATAGACCAGCTCGACCAGATAGGCATTGCCCTGCGAGGTCTTGGCCACCACGTTGACCTTGAGTTCGACCTCGCTCACTTCGTCATTGACCTTGTTCGCGCCGATATTGAACTGCAGGTCGATCTGCGGCTGTTCGGTCCACTGATAGACCGCCGGCGAATTGGGGTTCTCGACCGAAAGGTCCTTCACATACTGCGTGATGATCCCGGCGGCCGGCAGCGTGTCGGCGCCGTTGCCTGCGGCGGGGTTGGTGTCGAGATTGGTAAGGACGTCGCCTTCTTCGGCCATGATCAGGTACTTTCGCGTCTTGGATGCAAGGTAGAATTCGGTGGTGAAGCCGCCTTGGAGCGGGACGGCGCGCCGCCTAGCACTCATGTCGCGCGCTCGCAACCGATGCTGCAAAGCCAGCCCCAAAGAAAAAAGGAACCCGCAATAGCCCTGCGGCGTTGTGATTGGGCTCCTAAAAGCCTATTTAACGGTTCAGGGGGTACATCAATCGCGGGACGCATGCCCCGCACCGAGGCTGGAACATACGCAGTGATAGTCGAAATCGTCATTCTCGCCATGATCGCGGCCTTTCTGGGCCTGCGCCTCTATTCCGTGCTGGGCCAGCGGGCCGAGCATGAAGAGGAAGTGATCCCGCATCGCTTCGACGCCGGCGAGGACGAGCGTGGCGCGCCGCTGGCGCCCAAGGCGGTTTCGCAGGCCGCGGCCGCCAAGCCGCAGCCGCGGATCGATGGCCTGATGCCTGCTGTCGAGCGCGGCGTGCGCGATATCGCTGCGGCTGATCCGCGGTTCGATCTGATCGCCTTCCTCGAAGGCGCCAAGGGCGCCTATGAAATGGTGCTGGAAGCATACTGGCGGGGCGACCGCGAGACCCTGCGCGAACTGTGCGACACCGACGTCTACGCCAGCTTTACCTCGGCGATCGACGCGCGCGAGGCGGCCGGTCAGACGCTCGACAACAAGCTGATCCGGATCGAGGAAACCCGCATCCATTCGGCGGTGCTCGACGGGCGGATTGCGCGCGTTGCTGTGCTGTTCGTTTCGGACATCGCTGCCGTCACCCGCGATGCCAATGGTGCCGTGATCGCCGGATCGCTCAACGACGCGATCGAGAGCCGCGACATCTGGACCTTCTCGCGCGATGTCACTTCGGCGCGGCCTGACTGGCTGCTCGACGAAACCGACGAAGGCTGACCCTTCCAAAGGCTGCCAGCGGGAGACACGGCATGATCCGCCGCCGTGGCCGCTCTGCGTCGATCCTGCTCGCTGTGCTGGCGCTCGGCGGCTGCGCGCAAGCGGTCGTTCCGCCAGCAGTTCCTCCCGCAGCGCCTGAAATCACCAGCGCGTTGATGGCCGGTGTCGCTGCCGGCCCGGCGCTGGCTGACTTGTCGTTCTCCGGTGCCGATGCCCGCTCGGCATTGGCGGGTTTTGTGGAATCCTGCCCCAAGCTGCTGGCCAGGGACGACCAGAGCGGTCTGACCACGCGCGACGATTGGCAAGTGGCCTGCGCAGCGGCGCCGGGCTGGCAGCCCGAACAGGCCTCCGAATTCTTCAAGGCGCATTTCGAGGCGGTGCGCGTGGGTACGGGTGCAGCCTTTGCCACCGGCTATTTCGAGCCGGAAATCGCGGGCTGCCGCACGCCGCGGCCCGGCTGTGACGTGCCGGTTTATGGCCTGCCGGATGATCTTGTGCGCGCCTGGCCCGCCACTGTGCCCGAAGATCAGCGCACCGGCCGCGCGCCGCTCGGCCGGACCGATGCGAGCGGCGCGCATGTGCCCTATTACAGCCGTGCCGAGATCGAACAGGGCGCGCTAGCCGGGCGCGGGCTGGAACTGGCCTGGGCGGCGGATCCGGTGGAATTCTTCTTTCTCCAGATCCAGGGCTCGGGACGGCTGGTGACGCCAGAGGGCGAAGTGATCCGGATCGGCTATGCCGGGCAAAACGGCCATGAATATGTCGCGATCGGCCGCGTGCTGCGCGAGCGTGGCCATCTGGGCAGCGAGCCAGGGCAGTATCCCACCTCGATGCAGGGCATTGTTGCCTGGTTGCGGGACCACCCTGAGGAAGGCCGCGAGATCATGCGGATGAACCCCAGCTGGGTGTTCTTCCGCGAGTTGAAGGGCGATGGGCCGCTGGGTGCGCTGGGCGTGCCGGTGCGGCGCGAAAGCTCGGTTGCGGCCGACCCGCGTTTCGTGCCGCTGGGCGCGCCGGTGTGGCTCGACATGGAACGCGACGAGGCTGACGGCTTATGGATCGCGCAGGACACCGGCGGTGCGATCAAGGGCGCCAACCGCTTCGACACCTTCTGGGGCGCAGGCGCGGATGCGCGCGAGATTGCCGGCGGCATGAGCGCGCGCGGAAGGGCACTGGGGCGGCGGCCCACGGGTGCGGCAGCACGACTGGCAAGTCAGCAGTGAGCGTTCCGCGCGGCCTCAGCAGCGAGGAAGCCGCTGCCTGGGCGCGGCTCGCGGCCAGCGTGACACCGCTGCCGGGGCGCAAGGTTCCCAAGGCGACCAGGCCGGTCCAGATTGACGGTCCGACCGAAACACAAGTGGTTCGCGCTGTGGCGCGCCCGGTCATGCCCGCCGCCAGGCCGGGCATCGCCGCGCGAGTTCCGCCACCTCCGGGCCCGGGGCTCGATTCGCATTGGGATCGCAGGTTCAAGGCCGGGATCGTGCAGCCCGACTTTACGCTCGATCTGCACGGCCACACGCTCGACACGGCCTATGACCGGCTGATAGCCGGGCTCGACCAGGCACGGGCGATGGATGCGCGGGTGGTGCTGCTGATTGCCGGACGCTCGCGCCCGGTCGATCCGGCTGATCGCGCCGAACGGCGAGGCGCGATCCGGGCGAAGCTGCTCGACTGGCTGGCTGCGAGCCGCCACGCTGCGGCGATTTCGGCGGTGCGCAAGGCGCATATCCGCCACGGCGGCGAAGGCGCGCTCTACGTCGTGCTCAAGCGCGCGCGCTCGGCATGATCCGGCGCAGGCCCAGCAGCAGCGCCCCCATCACGACGAAGAAAAGCGCCAGCCCCGTGATATTGAGCAGCAGCTGCGCCCAGCCCAGTGCAGGCAGGTCGAGGAAGAAATAGGGGTAGAAACCCGTCACCGCCCCGTTCGCCAGCGCGAACAGCGTGTAGGCCACAGGGGCAGGGGTGACGAGCGGCAGCGAGCGCCAGGTGAGATGCGCGCGATCGGACCAGGCGATCCACCAGGCGATCGCGCCACCCGGGATAACGGTGTGGAAGGCAAGGTTGGTCCACCAGTCGAGCCCGACCGGATCGTGGTCGGCCGCCAGCAACGCATGATAGACCAGCGCCACCACTGACAGCGCGGTCGCCAGCGCGAACAGCACCCTTTCGCCGGCATGGCGCCCCGATGCGACCCACAGGAGGATCAGCCCCGCGGCGAGATTGCTCCAGATCGTGAAGTAGCGCAGCAGCAGTGCGAAGGAGATCAGCGGCGACCCGTCACGGTCGAGGTTGATCGTGGTCTGCAGCGCCAGCGAAACAAGCGCGAGGATAGCTATCCCGCCTGCGATGGCGCGAGCGAAAGGTGAAAAAGGCACGAGCATCTCCGTGCCATAGCGATGAAGGTCGCGATCGCCTAGCTGCCGGGCAATCCTACTTTCTGCGCAGGACCGGCTTGTCAGCCAGCCGAAGGGATGACTCTAGGTGACGAGGTCAGATTTCATCGGGTCTGCGCCGCAAACGTTTGGCGTCTGCGATAATGGAGGCAGCGCGGGAATGGGCCGCCTGCATCAGGCTTGAGCCATCCTCAAGGTAGGAAAGGTCATACCGATCAGGACCATTCGGCTTGGCCGGAGCCATTTCAACTGCGTATTCCTCAGGGCTGACACACCGCGGCCGATCGGGGCTGTAAATGGCATCGCTGAAACATTTGAGGCCCTTTGCCTCGGCTGAAGCCCGGAACTTGCCATTTTCACGCTGGCGCCAGGCCTTGCGACACCGTTCCTGTCCTTCAGTCAGGTCGAAAACCTCGTTGCCGGCACTGTTGGTCTGCTGAAAGCGGCCGCAGTCACTGTCGAACGCTGCAGCATCGCCTGCGAGGCGGGTAACAGCAGCCATTTCCTGATCCATTTCATAGCTGGAACAGGCGCGTAGCAGTATCTCATAGTCGCGCATGCTGCCTTCGGGCGCCTCTTCCTGTCGGGCACACAACCCGGCCAGTTTGGCAGGATCGGCCAGCAGGCGCTGTTCCGCCTGCCTCTTGAGTTTGAGTTCTGCATCGACACAGGCGAACGAAACTCGCGATCCGGCTTCTGCCCAGCTGTCCGCCGCCACATCAGGGCAGAACAGGGCGAAGGCATCGGCGTCGGCCGCCAGCTGTTCGGCCAGCGCGCTCGAAAGCGCCATGCCGTATTTCCGGCAAGCATGCCCCATCACCGCTTCGTGAATCTCGCCCTTTATCGCATCGCATTTCGCAGCGAGGCCGGGGCCGTCCCGCGTCAGTTCATTGGCAGCCAGTTCGTCGAGCTCGTCCTGCAGCATCTCGCAGGCCTGGGCGAGCGCAGCGCTGCGCTTAGCTGGCGCCGTATCGGCGCATGAACGCGCCAGCGCGGTGGAGTCATCGCGCAATGCATAGGCCGCTGCTCGGTCGCGCTGTTCCTGCGCTTCACGGTCGCGCCTGATCTTGCATGAAGCCTTGGTTGCCTGGGTGGTACTGCCGTATGCGGCCGTCATCTCGCCGCCGCAAATCACGCCGACCATCCGATCCGGCAAGGTTTCAACGGCAAAGCGGCCGTCATCGTGCTGGGTTATGGCGAGGCGAAGTTTCGCTGCATAATCGTAGTCGGGCCCGATCGGATCGTTGGCCGTCAACTCAAGATCAAATGCATCGAGCCTGGCCAAAGCTTCGTCAAACCGACCCAGTTCCCGCAAGGCGTTCACGATAAGCAGTTGGGAATAGCTTTTCCGCCGGTCAGTTTCCGGGAACCGGGCTATCAGCGCCGCCCCATGCTCGACGAAGCGAGCTACTAGCCGCTTGCGCAGGGCCGGGTCGCGCGTAGCCCAGGTCGAACGCTGCAAGAGAGCAAACCGGCTTGCCGGCGAATGCCCAAGTTGGTCGGCAATCCACCAGGCTTGTGCGTAGGGACCATCAGCCTTGAGCGCACGATACTGCGGGTCCGCGACCAGTGCAGGAAGTGCTGCCAGCTCTGCAGCCGTATAGGTGCGGTAGGCCAAGCGCTGGCTGCCATCAGCCTCATCCCCCCCGGCATCGTCGAGATCGGGCAGGATCACCAGGCCGTTGTCCGGGCAAACGGGGACTTGCACCCCGATCTCGGTGTCGCCCAGCCAGCTTCCATCGGGCATGATCACCAGCGGCAAGGCGAAATAGCCGACATCCTGACGGAAGGTCTTGCCGCCTAGCGGGCATGCAAAGCTACGCAAATCATTTGCCGCACCTTCGCCCTGCGCGGCAGCCGGGGCAGCGCAGCACGCCAGCAATGCAGCGAGAACAGCGGCTGCCAAGGCATGAATTCTGGCTGTCATCTGCTTCCCTTGTAGCCGGTGGCGAATGACCGTCGACAGGCTGGGTCTATCGCGGCCGCATGAATAAGAAACCCCGACGAGCCTAAATGGCCCGCCGGGGTTCTCTGCGACCCTCAAGGGAGGGATGCTGTTAGCCGTGATAGCGGGCGTGGGTCAGATCGAAGCGATCCGCATCCATCACCTTGGTCCAGGCCTTCACGAAGGTCTCGACGAAGGTCTTCTCACCCCCGCTTTCGGCAAAGACTTCGGCCTGCGCACGCAGCTGCGAGTTCGAGCCGAACACCAGGTCGGCGCGGGTGGCGCGATAATTTTCCTTGCCCGTCTTGCGGCACTTGCCGACGAACTCCTCGTCATCGCTGCCATCGACCGGCGACCATTCGGTCGACATGTCGAGCAGGTTGACGAAGAAGTCGTTGCTCAACACCCCGGCGCGGTCGGTGAACACGCCGTGGCCGGTGTTGCCGCTGACAGCGCCAAGCGCCCGCAGCCCGCCGACCAGCGCGGTCATTTCGGGGATCGACAGGCCAAGCAGCTGGGCGCGGTCAACCAGCATGTCTTCGGTCTTCACCACGGACTTTGCCTTCAGGTAGTTGCGGAAACCATCGGCGAAGGGCTCGAGCGGCTCGAAGCTGGCAGCGTCGGTCTGCGCCTCGGTCGCGTCGCCGCGGCCGGTGGTGACTGCCACGCTGACGCTGAAGCCGCCGTCCTTGGCCGCCTTCTCAACCGCTGCCGTACCGGCGAGGACGATCGCATCGGCCATCGAGAGGCTGCCGCGCAGCTCGTCGAGCTTGGCCAGCACCTTGCCCAGTTCGGCCGGATCGTTGGCCTTCCAGTCCTTCTGCGGAGCCAGCCGCACGCGGGCACCGTTGGCGCCGCCGCGATGGTCCGAATTGCGGTAGGTCGAGGCCGAGGCCCAGGCCGCCTTGACCAGTTCGCTGACCGTGAGGCCGCTCGCCAGCACCTTGGCCTTGAATTCGGCCACGGCGGCGTCCGACGGCTTGGTGCCGGCGGGAACCGGATCCTGCCAGATCAGGTCTTCAGCTGGGACTTCGGGGCCCATGTAGCGGACCTTGGGGCCCATGTCGCGATGGCACAGCTTGAACCACGCGCGAGCGAAGGCATCGTCAAGCGCCGCCTGGTCGTCGCGGAAGCGTTCGGAAATCTTGCGATATTCCGGATCCATCTTCAGCGCCATGTCGGCAGTGGTCATGATCGTCGGGACCTTCTTCGACGGATCGCGCGCATCGGGCGCCATGTCGGCCGGGTCCGGATTGATCGGGGTCCACTGCTGGGCACCAGCGGGCGAATGCACCAGCTCGTAGTCATACTTGAACAGCAGGCGGAAGTAGTCGCCGCCCCACTGGGTGGGATTGTTCGACCACGAACCTTCGATGCCCGAAGTAGTGATGTTGCCCTTGGCGATCTCGCTCTGATCGGTCAGCCAGCCGAAGCCCTGCAGCGCCAGCGCCTCGCTCTCGGGTGAGCCGCTGAAGGTGTCCGACGGCGCGGCGCCATGCGCCTTGCCGAAGGCGTGGCCACCGGCGGTAAGCGCAACGGTTTCCTCGTCGTTCATCGCCATGCGGGCGAAGGTCTCGCGCATGTCGCGCGCTGCCAGCAGCGGATCGGCCACGCCGCCCGGGCCTTCCGGATTGACGTAGATGAGGCCCATCTGGATCGCCGCCAGCGGGCCTTCCAGCGCCATGCCCTTGTCGGGCTGGATGCGGGTGGCTGCGCCTTCGTTGACCCAGATGTCTTCCATGCCCCAGTACACCGTCTCGGGCTCGTAGACGTCCTTGCGGCCGCCGCCGAAGCCGAACACCGGGCCGCCCATCGATTCGATCGCGACATTGCCGGCCAGGATGAACAGGTCGGCCCAGCTGATGTGGCGGCCATACTTCTGCTTGATCGGCCACAGCAGGCGGCGTGCCTTGTCGAGGTTGCCGTTATCGGGCCAGCTGTTGAGCGGGGCAAAGCGCTGCTGCCCGCTGCCTGCGCCGCCGCGCCCGTCGCCGGTGCGGTAGGTGCCGGCTGCGTGCCACGCCATGCGGATGAAGAAGGGGCCGTAGTGGCCATAGTCGGCCGGCCACCATTCCTGGCTGTCGGTCATCAGCGCGGTGAGATCGGCCTTCAGCGCCTTGTAGGCGATCGCGTTGAAGGCTTCGCAATAGTCGAAATCGTCGCCCAGCGGGTCGGCGCTGGTGCCGCCCTGCGTCAGGATGTCGAGCTGAAGGGCATCGGGCCACCAGTCACGATTGGTGCGGCCGAACAGCGGGCGGTTGGTGCCGCTGAACGGGCAGCCGCTGATATCTCCGGTTTTTGCGTCCATTTGGGATCTCCTTGCGAATAGCGGGGGGACTCGGGGAGACGAGTCTTGAACGCGAATAATGACGCTCGCGTGATAAGCTGTCCAATCGATTAATACGTGCTTATTGATCGAAAAAAGCGGTCAATCGCGGGCCGCCGCTGCGCTGCTTGAGCGCGTGTTGTCCGCGCTACCGCTACGCTGTTTGAGCGCGGTGGAGCAGCTTGTGGTCCGCCAGCACCAGCGCCATCATCGCCTCGACCACCGGGGTCCCGCGAATACCCACGCAAGGGTCGTGGCGCCCCTTGGTGCGGATCTCGGTCGCCTCGCCATCGGCAGTGATCGTCTCGACCGGGGTCAGGATCGAACTGGTCGGCTTGAACGCCACCCGGCACACCACCGGCTGGCCGGTCGAGATGCCGCCCGCGGTGCCGCCAGCATGGTTCGCCTCGAAGCGTGGGCGGCCGTCATCGCCCGGACGCATTGCATCGGCGTTCTGCTCGCCGCTCAGCCGCGCCGCGGCGAAACCGTCGCCGATCTCGACACCCTTCACCGCATTGATGCTCATCATCGCGGCGGCCAGGTCGCTGTCGAGCTTGGCATAGATCGGCGCGCCCCAGCCGGCCGGAACGCCCTCGGCCACGCATTCGACCACCGCGCCGAGCGACGAGCCCGCCTTGCGCGCGGCATCGACCATCGCTTCCCAGCGCTGTGCGGCGGCAGGATCGGGGCAGAAAAAGGGGTTGTTGCCGATCTCGGCGAAATCCGCCGCAGCGCGGTCAATCGGGTCGCCGCCCAGTTCGCAGACATAGGCCGTGATCCGCACTTCGGGGATGATCAGCCGGGCCACCGCGCCTGCCGCCACCCGTGCCGCGGTCTCACGAGCACTGCTGCGCCCGCCGCCACGATAGTCGCGGATGCCGTATTTCGCGTCATAGGCGTAATCGGCATGGCCCGGGCGATAGGCCTTGGCGATCTCCGAATAGTCCTTGCTGCGCTGGTCGGTGTTCTCGATCATCAGGCTGATCGGTGTACCGGTGGTCTGGCCCTCGAATGTGCCCGACAGGATCCGCACCAGATCAGCCTCCTGCCGCTGCGTGGTGAAGCGGTTCTGGCCGGGCTTGCGCGCATCGAGAAAAGGCTGGATGTCGGCCTCGCTCAGCGCGAGCCGCGGCGGGCAGCCATCGACCACCGCACCCAGCGCCGGGCCATGGCTTTCGCCCCAGGTGGTAAAGCGCAGCACGCGTCCGAAAGTGTTCCAGCTCATGGCGCCGCTTCATAGCGCAAAAGCCGGG
Source organism: Erythrobacter sp. (assembly GCA_049421965.1). Classification (GTDB taxonomy): domain Bacteria; phylum Pseudomonadota; class Alphaproteobacteria; order Sphingomonadales; family Sphingomonadaceae; genus Erythrobacter. Next base: position 28,201 of record JBMSNZ010000001.1, on the reverse strand, counting down.
ACTGTCGAGCAGCACCGGATTTTCCTACATGGCCATAATCTGCCACAGCCTGCTCATGGTCGCCATTGCATCAGCTTGCGCAAATCTTGTGGGGGGCGAATCCCAGACGGGCTTTTCTGCTTCAGGACTGTGGTGCAGGCGGTGCGTGCCGGCCTTAGCCTTGCGGACAATACAGGGCGCGCCTCTGGCATTTGCCGGTCAACTGCTGCAAGAACAAAACGCGCTCAAGCAGCGAAGCGGTAGCGCAAGAGGAAACGCATGATTGCGAAGCTGAAGGGCCTGCTTGACGAGACCGGCGCTGACTGGGCGGTGATCGACGTGGCAGGCGTGGGCTATCTGGTCCATTGTTCGGCCAAGACACTCGCTGCGCTTGGCGAACGCGGCGAGGGCTGCACGGTCTATACTGATCTCCAGGTGAGCGAGAACGACATGCGCCTGTTGGGCTTTGCCGATGCCGCCGAACGGGACTGGTTCCGCCTGCTCACGCAGGTGCAGGGCGTGGGCAGCAAGGTGGGCCTCGCGATCCTCTCGGCGCTCAGCCCGGGCGAACTGCGCGATGCCTGCGGGCGCGGCGATGCCGCCATGGTGGCACGCGCGCAGGGCGTGGGGCCCAAGCTGGCGGGCCGAATCGTCAACGAGCTGAAGGACCGGGCGGGAGCGCTTCCCGGTGGCGGGGTGGCCGGGGTGCCCTTCGCCGCGAGCCCGGCGGGAAGCGCCAGCGCCGATGCCACGAGCGCGCTCGAGAACCTCGGCTTCAAGCCTGCGGTGGCGGCGCAGGCCGTCGCCCGGGCACAGGCCGAGCTGGGCGAGGGCGCGAGCGAAAGCGAGCTGATCCGCGTGGCGCTGAAGAAGGCGGCAGGGTGATGCGGCGTGTCAACCGGACCTGCGAGCTTGTTTTCGGGCCTATTGTCCGTTCAAGTGCGTTGCCAGATGACTGATCCCGTTCCCCTCCATTCGCCCGAACGGCAGCCGGATGATCCCGATGCGGCGCTGCGCCCGAAGTCGCTTGCCGAATTCGTGGGGCAGGAGGCTGCGCGTGACAATCTGCGCGTCTTCATCGAAAGCGCACGCTCGCGCCGCGAAGCGATGGACCACACGCTGTTCTTCGGCCCGCCGGGTTTGGGCAAGACCACGCTGGCGCAGATCGTGGCCAAGGAACTGGGTGTGGGCTTTCGTGCCACCAGCGGCCCGGTGATCGCCAAAGCGGGTGACCTGGCCGCGCTGCTGACCAATCTCGAACCGCATGACGTGCTGTTCATTGACGAGATCCACCGGCTCAATCCGGTGGTCGAGGAAGTGCTCTATCCGGCGATGGAAGACCGCGCGCTCGACATCATCATCGGCGAGGGGCCGGCGGCGCGCAGCGTGCGGATCGATCTGCCGCCGTTCACGCTGATCGGCGCGACGACGCGGCAGGGCCTGCTGACGACGCCGCTGCGCGACCGGTTCGGCATTCCGGTGCGGCTCAATTTCTACACCCATGCCGAACTGGAGCTGGTGGTGACGCGTGCGGCGCGGCTGCTGGGCCTGGCGATTGACCGCGCTGGCGCGCGCGAGATCGCCCGCCGTTCGCGCGGTACGCCGCGTGTTGCCGGCCGGTTGCTGCGCCGGGTACGCGATTTCGCGCATGTCGCAGGGCAGGGCACCGTCACCCGCGCGATTGCCGATGACGCGCTGACCCGGCTCGAGATCGACAGCCTGGGGCTTGATGCGATGGACCGGCGCTATCTTGCTATGATCGCGACCACCTACAAGGGCGGCCCGGTGGGGGTGGAGACGCTGGCGGCGGGCTTGGCCGAGCCGCGCGACACGGTGGAGGACGTGATCGAGCCCTATCTGATCCAGCTTGGCCTGATTGCGCGCACGGCGCGCGGGCGGATGCTCAACGATGATGGCTGGACGCATCTGGACATGGCGCCGCCGCGCAAACCGTCCGGCGATTCGCAAGGCGGGCTGTTCGAAGCGGGCAAATAGGGGCACAAGCGCCCGTTCCGTTAAGGGGCGGGCACTGCCCGGTCCCGCTTTGGGACGAGGCCCGGCAAGGCCAGTAAGATTTGGGCTCTGGCGCACACGCGATGAGCCCAGCATATGGTTAACGCGATTGAGACGAATCGGCCCAGGGTGTTTGATCATGGGCAAGCGAGACGGCCTCCTGGCCCGAGCGTCGCGGCGGCTGCGGCTCCAACGGGGGGTTGATGTCGCAGCCGCCCGGTACCCGCTTGTGACTGGCCTGCTCCCTTGCGACCCGTGGGGCAGGTCAAGGCAAGTCCCGCTTCGAAGCGCCAGTCTCCTGCTTCGGCTGCGGGCATATTCCCTGGTCAAAGGGCGGCTCACCCCGGTGGTGATGCCGCCCTCTCTTTTCGCTTACAGTGGCTTAGCGGGCGGCAACGGGCAGATCCGCCGCTTCCCAAGCCAGGATGCCGCCTTCGAGATGGCGGACGGGCTCACCCGTCTCGGCGGCGAGCTTTTCGGCTGCGATCCCGCTGCGGCGGCCGGACCAGCAATAGAGCACCACTTCACGCCCGTCCGAACGGTCAAGCGTGGCCGGATCGAAGCGATCGAGCGGAATGTGTTCGGCACCCGCGATCATCCCTTGCGCCACTTCCTCGTAGGTCCGCACATCAATCAGGCGGATATTGCCTTGATCGAGCAGCGCGGAAAGCTCGGCCGGAGTGACCGCCACGACCTCGGCGGCAGGCGCCGCGGCAACCTCGTTCGCCGCATCCTCGGTTGCGATGGCAGGGGAGCAGGCGGCCAGCTCCAGCGCCATCACCGCAAGCGCAGCCCCGCGCATCAGCCCGCTGCCAGCTTGCGCAGCACGTAATGCAGAATGCCGCCGTTCATGAAGTATTCGACCTCGTTGGCGGTATCGATGCGGCACAGCGCGGTGAAGGTGAAGCTGCTGCCATCGGCGCGGGTTACTTCCACTTCCACGTCCTGGCGCGGCTTCAGCCCGGCAACACCGCGGATGCTGTAGGTGCAGTCGCCGTCAAGGCCCAGCGTCTCGCGGGTCTCGCCGTCCTTGAACTGGAGCGGAAGTACGCCCATGCCGACGAGGTTCGAACGGTGGATGCGCTCGAAGCTTTCCACGATCACCGCGCGCACCCCCAGGAGGTTGGTGCCCTTCGCCGCCCAGTCGCGGCTTGAGCCCGTGCCGTATTCCTTGCCCGCGATGACCACCATCGGCGTGCCATCGGCTTTATGCCGCATCGCGGCGTCATAGACCGGCATGACTTCGCCATTGTAGCGGCTCATCCCGCCTTCGATGCCGGGCACCATCTCGTTGCGGATGCGGATATTGGCGAAGGTACCACGCATCATCACTTCATGATGGCCGCGCCGTGCGCCATAGGAATTGAAGTCCGCCTTGGCGACCTGGTGTTCCATCAGCCACTGGCCCGCCGGGCTGTCAGCCTTGATGTTGCCGGCGGGGCTGATGTGGTCGGTAGTGATTGAATCGCCCAGGATCAGCAGCGGCTTGGCATCGACAATGTCCTGCACCGGGGCCGGCGTCATCGTCATGCCTTCGAAATAGGGAGGGTTGGCGACATAGGTGCTGCCGGCGCGCCACTGATAGGTTTCGCTGCCGGTCACGTCGATCGCCTGCCAGTGCGCATCGCCCTGGTAGACGTCAGCATAGCGCGCCTGGAACATCTCCCGCGTAACGCAGGCGTTCATGGTCGCAGTCACTTCCTCATTAGTGGGCCAGATGTCCCTCAGGAACACGTCCTGCCCATCCTTGGCGGTGCCGATCGGAGTGGTGACGAAATCCTCGATCACTGTGCCCTTAAGCGCATAGGCCACTACCAGCGGAGGCGAAGCGAGGAAGTTGGCGCGCACATCGGGCGACACGCGGCCTTCGAAGTTGCGATTGCCTGAGATCACGGCAGCGGCGACCAGTCCGTTGTCATTGATCGCCTTGCTGATCGGCTCAGCCAGCGGGCCCGAGTTGCCGATGCAAGTGGTGCAGCCGTAGCCGACGAGGTTGAAGCCGATGTTGTCGAGATGCGACTGCAGGCCGGCCTTCTCGAGATAGTCGGTCACCACCTGCGAACCCGGCGCCAGGCTGGTCTTCACCCATGGCTTGGGCTTGAGGCCCAGTTCATCGGCCTTCTTGGCGACAAGCCCGGCGGCCACCAGCACGCCGGGGTTGCTGGTGTTGGTGCAGCTGGTGATCGCGGCGATCATCACGTCGCCATCGCCGATATCGAAGTCCTTGCCCTGCACGGGCACGCGGGCATTCGCCTTCTTGTAGGTCTCGGCCATGTCCCGCGCGAACACATCGTCCACCTGGGTAAGGTCGACGCGGTCCTGTGGGCGCTTGGGCCCGGCGAGCGAGGGGACGACGCTGCCCATGTCGAGTTCGAGCGTGGAGGAGAACACCGGTTCTGGGCCGTTCGGCTCCAGCCAGAAGCCCTGTTCCCTTGCATAGGCTTCGACAAGCGCGATCTGGCTTTCCTCGCGGCCCGTCAGGCGCAGGTAATCGAGCGTCTTGTCGTCAATCCCGAAGAAGCCACAGGTTGCGCCATATTCCGGCGCCATGTTGGCCAGCGTAGCGCGGTCCGCCAGGCTGAGCGAGGCAAGACCGGGGCCGTAATACTCGACAAAGCGGCCGACCACACCGTGCTTGCGCAGCATGTTGGTGCAGGTGAGCACCAGGTCGGTCGCGGTCACGCCTTCCGCCAGCTTGCCGGTCAGCTTGAAGCCGACCACTTCGGGGATCAGCATCGAGACCGGCTGGCCCAGCATGGCAGCCTCTGCCTCGATCCCGCCGACGCCCCAACCCAGGACGCCAAGCCCGTTGATCATGGTGGTGTGGCTGTCAGTGCCGACGCAGGTGTCGGGATAGGCCACGGTTGCGCCGCTCTGGTCCTGGCTGGTCCACACCGTCTGCGCGATGTATTCGAGGTTCACCTGATGGCAGATGCCGGTGCCCGGCGGCACGGCATAGAAATTGTTGAGCGACTTCGACCCCCACTTGAGGAAGTCGTAACGTTCCATGTTGCGGTGATATTCGATCTCGACATTCTGCTCGAAGGCCTTGGGGTGGCCGAACTCGTCCACCATGACCGAATGGTCGATCACCAGGTTTACCGGGACCAGCGGGTTGATCTTGCTGGTGTCGCCGCCCAGCTTGGCGATGGCGTCGCGCATTGCCGCGAGATCGACCACGCAAGGCACGCCGGTGAAGTCCTGCAGCAGCACGCGCGCCGGACGATACTGGATTTCCTCGGTCGATTCCTTGGGGTTCTTCTGCCAGTCGATCACCGCCTTCACATGGTCGGTCGAGACAGTGAAACCGCCATCCTCGAAGCGCAGCAGGTTCTCCAGCAGCACCTTCATACTGAAGGGCAGGCGCGACACGTCACCCAGCTTCTCGGCCGCCTTCTTGAGCGAGTAATAGGCGTATTCCTTGCCGCCCACATTGAGGGTGGAGCGGGTGCCGAGCGTGTCCTTGCCGACCTGGGTCATCAGGGGTCCTTTCATCGCGCTAATGGATCGCCCGCGCCGGAAACGGGCGGGCCGAAAATCTGCCGCGGCACTGCTCTTTCGCAGGCGCGAGGTCAAGGGGCTGGGCGGCGGTCTCTGGCCTAAATTGCGCTTTGTTCGGGCCGTGCGCGGGCGGCAATCCAGCAGCCGATCACGATCAACGCCGCGCCTGCCAGCGTGCTGGCGGTTAGCTCCTCGCGGAAGAACACCCAGCCGAACAACGCCGCCCACAAGAAGCCTGAATATTCCATCGGCACCAGCACCTGTGCCTCGGCTCGGGCATAGGCCCACGTCAGCGCGAAAGCGCCAGCCACAGTCAGCACGGCCGAGATCGCGATGTCGACAAGGGCACCGGCCTCGGGGAAGATGAAGAACCATGGCGCGAACAACAGCAGCACCAGGCCGGCCACCGCGCTGTGGAAGGTTGTCGCTTCGGCGGGGCTCGAGACCAGAGCCTGCTTGCGGATGATGATGAAGTTCCAGGCATAGAGAGCGGCGGAGAATAGGACAGCTGCCAGCCCTTTCAGGGTATCGCCGTCATACTCCGCCTCGCCGAGCCGCCCGCCGACGATCACCAGCGTGCCGATCAGCCCCATAATCGAGGCGGCCACTGCCTCGCGCCGGATCGTCTCCCCCAGCAAGATCGCAGCAAGATAGAGAGCGATCAGGGGGGCTATGAACGAAATTGCGATCGCTTCGGCGATGGGCAGCTTGGTGAGCGAGTAGAAGAAGCTCAGCGCCATGAAGCCCGACACCGTGCCGCGCAGCAAGTGGATCCGCAGCACATGGCGCTGCGGCCAGCGACCACCTGTGGCGAGCCAGACCGGAGCTATAAGCGCGGTGCCGAAGGCCGAACGTAGCACCGATGCGCTATAGGCCCCAGCCGCGAGCGCAGCGCCTTTCATGAAGGCATCCATCAGCGACAGGAAACCGACGCCAAGCAAGGCCGCTGCCATCGGCAACAGGATCGGATGCTGGCGGGACATGACAGGCCGGATAATTGGCTCGCGCCGCGGCGTCATCTATCCCCGTTGATTCAGCGGTGGGAAAGCTGCGGTGATTGATAGTGCGGGTCAGACGCACTAGTGTCTTTTTCGGAAATCTATGCGCTTTGCAGCGCGCCAAAGGGTTGAGCCAAGAAATGAATTTGCGATCGGGTAAATGGCTGTTGGCGGCGGGTGCTGCTGTGTGTGTGGCGGGCCCGCTCGCGGCACAGCAGGCTGCGCCCGAGGATCTGCTGGCCCAGGCGGCCAAGCAGCCGGCCCCCGCGCGTACCGAGCTGCAGGCACGGCCGGCTGAAACCCCGCGCAGCATGGAAGAGGCCTTTCCGCGGATGGTTTCCGATCCGCAGGTGCAAGGCGAATTCAATGGGGAGGTTGTGCCGCTGGTCCAGTCATGGACTCCGCAGCAGGCCTCTGCACTTGCTGTGGTAATCCGCGGCATCGGGGCGGAAGGTCTCGATCCCAAGGATTACCAGCTTGAAGCGCTGCTGGCCGAAATTGGCCGTGGCCCGTCCGATGCGCTCAACGAAGTGGCGAGCCGCGCATTTGTATGGCTGGTCGAAGACCTGCGCGACGGGCGCACGCCGATGGATGCGCGCAAGCAGTGGTTCGTGGTTGACCCGGACCGCGATCTGTTCCGATCGGGCGAACTCATGCGCGACGCGCTGGCCAGCGGCGATATCGCCGGTACGCTGGCGTCGCTCCATCCGACCCACCCCGATTATGCCCAGCTGCGCCGCGCGCTCGCAGAGACGAGCGATCCCGCAAAGCGTAGGCTGATCCGCGCGAATATGGATCGCTGGCGCTGGCTCGCGCGCGACCTTGGTAGCCAGTACCTCATCACCAATGTGCCCGAATTCCAGCTGCGCCTGACGGTCAACGACAAGATCATCAGCACCTATCGCACGATTGTGGGCAAGCCGGGCCGCACCGCCACCCCGCAGCTGGCCGAAGTCGTCGAAGGCGTGGTGTTCAATCCGACCTGGACCGTGCCGCAATCGATCGTGAAGGGCGAGGGGCTGGGCGCCAAGGTGCTCGGCAATCCGGCCTGGGCACGCGCCAATGGCTACAAGGCCACCAAGGGAGCGAACGGCTGGATCACGGTGGTGCAGCAGCCCGGCCCGGGCAACTCGCTGGGCCGGATGAAGCTCGAAATGCCTAACGAACACGCGATTTTTCTGCATGACACGCCTTCGCGGCACCTCTTCGCGCAGGAACAGCGTGCGCTCAGCCACGGCTGCATCCGCACCGAGCGCGCGCTCGAACTGGCGATCACAATGGCGATCCTGGGCAAGGGCGCGACCAAGGAGGAAGCGGTCGAAATTGCCACTGCGGGCAAGTACAAGCTGGTCCCGATCCAGAAGCGGCTGCCGGTCTATATCACCTATTTCACCATGGCGACCGACATCAATGGCCAACTGTCGACCTTTGGCGACCTTTACGAGCGCGATGCGCCGGTGCTCGCCAGTCTCGATCAGCCGCGGGTTCAGAACCGCGCCCGGACAACCGACGAGGAAGTGATCGTGATTGAGGACGACCTTCAGGACGCTGCCTGAACCGCAGCCCTCGCGTCAATAGCTGCCTGGATTGTAGCGCTGCATCGCAGTGGGCCGGTCCGGCTGCAGCAGTTCGATCGAATTGGCCGCCAGCCGCTCGCCTTCCTGGGCCAGGCCCAGGCTGTCGGCAAACAGCAAGCGACCGCCCGAAAGATTGGTCAGCGCGATGCGGAACTGGTCGGTACCCATGGCAAAGCAGCCATTCGAACGCCCCAGCCGCCCGAACCGTTCGATCTGGCTCGGTTCGGCATAATCGGCACGGTGCATCACGATATAGCGGCGCAGCGCCGCGTCATTGGTCGGGTCAAGCCCGCCGAGGCGCACCGAGGTGCCATAGCGCCCCTGATACCATTCCCAAGTGACATAGGCACCGCGACTGGTGGCGAGCGATCCCTCGACGTTGGAATAGCGCTTCAGGAAACCGTCATGCTCGGGATCCGAGCCCGAACCATGGCTGACATGGTAGCTCTGCACCTCCTCGCGCTCGAGATTGACGAAGTGGAAGCGGCGCTCAGCCGAGTGCAGGCCGAAGTCGGCGATGCCGACAATGTCGCGCTTCCAGATCGCATTGCCGGCCCGGTCAAGCTCGCGCTTGGCAATGGCAAACAACTCGCGGTCGCGCAGCGAACCCTTTTGCGGCGCGGCAAAGGCGCACGCAGGCATGGCCAGCGCGGCGCCTGCGATCAATCCGCCCTTGATCAGTTCGCGTCGGTTCATGTCACCAGAATGTATAATGCAACTCTTATGTTCCGGTGAATAGCGTTTAGGGCCGTGGTCCATCAGGCGCATGAGCCGAGGTGGCTTGTTTGCGCGATGAATTGCAGCAAATGCATCGCTTAGAGTGTTTTCTCGCCATCCCGAGACGGCCGACGGGGCGGTTCGCGCAACAAAATGCGGCGACCAACCGCTTGGCCGATCCCGACTTTAGCTTGCCTCGTGCAAGGCCCGCGCCTGCATACCCAGCCGGATCACGCCTGGCATGTTGTCTGCAATGATCTTGCCGACCTGCTGCAGCCGCGCCAGCTTCGGGCTGCCCTGCGCGACCAGTTGCGCGATTTCCGGCCCGGTCGGGTGCAGCCGGCTGCGGGCGTTAAAGGCATTGGTCTTGGGGTTTTGCCCGAGGATGCCGGTGCTGATCAGATTGGCCATGACCGCGGCCGGATAGGTCGCGGTGGTGTCGGTCAGCGGGGCTGAAGGCGACAGGGCGTTCCTTTCCTGATCGTTGTCGAAATTGGCCTCGAGGAATGCTGCCAGCGCCGCGCTATATGGAACGAACGGCACCATCGCCAGCTGCAGAGTGATCCGGTCGCCATTGAAGATAGGCCCCGTTTCCTTGCGCTGAGAGAAGGGCACGGCAGTGGCGGTGCAATCAACGAACAGAGTATTGGCCGGGACCTTTTCGGCCTGCTCGCCGAACAGCAACCGGCCCGGCTCGATCCGCGTCACCCTTCCGCCGCGATAGACGCTGCGCACCTGCCGCAGCATTTCGACCTCACCTTCGGAGATCACGGCATAGTGGAACATCGAGGGTGTGACCTCAGGATCGATCCTGAGCACGATCTCCTGCTGCTCCAGCTTGCCGAACATCTCATCGCCGCTGGCAGACGAGGCTGCGGCCAAAACCAGCGCTTCCTGGTAATCGAGGAGACCCTCAAGCGCGGCATGCGCCGGCTGAAGGAAGCGACGGTTGAACATCCAGGAATCGCGCGGCCTGACCCACCCGATGCGGTCCGGATCGACACCCGCCTCGATCAGCCACACCACGGTGTCCATCGCGGTCTTGCCGCCCCCTAGCACGACATAATGGTCAGGCAGATTGCCGGCTTCGCGCCACAGCTTCGGCAAATCGCCGGGAATAGCGAGCCTTGCGCCTTCGCCCACCGAGAAACCCGGCGTGTGGGTGGACGGCACCGAGGTCTGGAACCAGGTGGCGTCCACCAGCTTGCGGCGCACTGTCACGGGGGTTTCCTCCCCCGAGAAGATCTGCCTGATTCGGTGCGGCTCGCGATACTCGGCCAAAGGAACATAGCGCACCCGCCCGCTCGGGATCAGCCGGTCGTTCATCAGCCGCTCGTAATAGGCCAGGATCTCGGATCGGGTGGCCAACGGATACATGCCCTTGTTATGACCATGCAGGTCGACCCGGTTGGGGCACAACTCCATTGAATTCACGCCGTAGGTGGCGCTCGGCTGATGCAGCTTCACGAAGGAATAGGCATCGTTCCAGTGCCCGCCCGGGCGTGCGTGCTTGTCGACGATGGTGATGTGGCAATCGGGATCCTCATCGATCAGCGTATCGGCAAACGCGAGGCCGACGGCACCTGCACCGACGATAAGGTAGTCGGTCTCGAACTGTGCCATGTCGGTGATCTCCTGGCCGCAGATGGACGACGCGGCAGCAATGCAAAGATAGCCTATTGGGTTGCTGCGTCCACCCGGAGGTTTTCGTCTGCCATGGCCAGCATCGAGCGGGCATGCCGATACGCAACTTCGCGTGGATCGTCGCTATATCCGCCGCCCAGCGCGCTGGCGACTGGCACGCCGTGCTGGCGGACGAGGCGGATCACGAAGCGGTCGCGCGCCTCCAGCCCCGCATCTGTCAGTGCCAGTCGGCCAAGCCGGTCGTCTGCGTGCGGATCGACCCCTGCCTGGTAAAGCACCAGATCAGGCCCGAACTGGGCCATCACTTGCGGTAGATGCTGCTTCAGCGACGCCATATAGCCGTCGTCGTTCAAACCGTCAGGCAAGGCAATGTCGAGGCTGGAACGCGCCTTGCGCGCCGGGAAGTTCTTCTCCGCATGGAGCGAAAGTGTGAAGATGTCCTCGCGCCCTGCGGTAAGGCTGGCGGTCCCATCACCCTGGTGGACATCGAGATCGACAATCAGCACACGCCTGGCATCGCCCTCCGCAATCAGGCGGTTGGCGGCAACGGCCAGGTCGTTGAACACACAATAGCCGGCACCGGTATCGTGCAGCGCGTGGTGGCTACCTGCGGCGGAATTGGCGGCGTAGCCGTGGCGAAGTGCGAGCCGCGCGGCCAGCCAGGTGCCGCCATTGGTGTGGCGCACCCGCGCAGCGATCTGCGGCGTCACCGGAAAGCCAATCCGCCGCTCCTTGTCGCGCGGCACTTCAGCGCGCAGCACTTCGTCGACATAGGATGGACAATGGACCGCCTCTAGCCACTCGCGCGGCATGGGATCAGGCGCATGTTCGGTTATCTCCGCGCCGCTTTCACGCAGCGCTTCCATAACCAGATAGTATTTGTCGAAACGAAAGCTGCTGCCTTCCGGGCGCGGCACCATGTAGTCGCGATGGTGCACGACATGCAGCATGTCAGAACGCGAAAACGTGCTCGAACGCGATTTTGACACCCAGTGCGATCAGCACCACGCCGCCGGCCACCTCTGCGTGGCGGCCAAAGCGATCACCTGCGCGCTGGCCGAGCAGGATAGCGAGGGCTGAGAGGGCAGCGGTCACCACAGCGATCAGTGTGCACGATACCAGTGGCGCAATGCCGAGCGTGGGCAAGGTAATGCCCGCCGCAAAAGCGTCGATGCTGGTCGCCAGCGCCGCTGCGCCAAGCGCAAGGCCCGACAGCCTGGGCGGACCTTCATCTTCGGCTTCACCAATCCAGATCATCTGCGTGCCGAGAAAGGCCAGCAGTCCGCCGGCGATCCAGTGATCCCAGGCTGCAACCAGGGGCAGTGCCAAGTTGCCGAGCTGCCATCCGGCGAGCGGCATTCCGCCTTGGAACAGCCCAAAGGCGAGCGATATGGCAGCGATACTGCGCCAATCATGGCGGAACCGCGCTCCCTGTGTCAGCGCGACCGCGAAGGCATCCATCGCCAGTGCGAGGGCCAGGGCCAGTGCAGCGAACATGGGGACCTGGTGTTACTGCGCGGGCTCGGCATGCGGGTCGAAAGCGACTGCTTCGCCAGCCTCGATCTCTGCCGCTTTCTGCTCCACCAATCCCACGATGTGGTCAAGCATGGCCTCGCTTTGCACATGGTGGTCGGTCACGCCGCGCAGATAGACCATGTGCTTGCCCGCGCCGCCGCCGGTCAGGCCGATATCGGTTTCGCGCGCTTCGCCCGGGCCATTGACCACGCAGCCCAGAACCGAAAGGCTCATCGGTGTCTTGATGTGTTCGAGCCGCTTCTCCAGCGCTTCGACTGTGCGGATCACGTCGAAGCCCTGGCGCGAGCAGCTGGGGCAGGAAACGATGCGCACGCCGCGGGTGCGCAGGCCCAACGCCTTGAGGATCTCGAAGCCTACCTTCACTTCCTGTTCCGGCTCGGCCGAAAGCGAAACGCGGATCGTGTCGCCGATCCCGGCCCATAGCAGTGAGCCAATCCCGATTGACGATTTGACGGTTCCGCCGATCAACCCGCCGGCTTCAGTGATCCCCAGGTGCAATGGGCAATCAACTGCATCGGCAAGGCCGTGGTATGCGGCCACGGCGAGGAACACGTCCGAGGCTTTCACCGCTACCTTGTATTCGTGGAAATCGTGGTCCTGCAGCAGCTTGATATGGTCGAGCGCGCTTTCGATCAGCGCTTCTGGGCAGGGTTCGCCGTACTTTTCCAGCAGGTCCTTCTCGAGGCTGCCTGCGTTCACCCCGATCCGGATGGCGCAGCCATTGGCCTTTGCCGCCCGCACGACTTCGGCAACACGTTCGGACGAACCGATATTGCCGGGGTTGATGCGGAGGCACGCCGCGCCCGCGTCGGCCGCTTCGAGCGCGCGCTTGTAATGAAAATGGATGTCAGCCACGATCGGCACCCGCGCCGCCTTCGTGATCTTGCTGAACGCCGCAGTGGCTTCCTCGGTCGGGCACGAAACGCGGATGATATCTGCCCCGGCCTCCTCGCAGCGGCGGATTTGGTCGATCGTCGCCACCGCATCTTCGGTGGGCGTATTGGTCATGGTCTGCACCGTGATCGGCGCATCGCCGCCAACCGGCACGTTCCCGACCATGATCTGACGGCTCTTGCGGCGCATGATTTCGCGCCAGGGGCGGATGGAAGACATGTCTCGCATATAGGGCGGTGCGCGTGACGGGGCAATGACATGACAGCGCCAGGAAAATGCGGCATGAAACGGCCATGGATGGAACGGCGGACGGCGAATTGGCGGGGGCATTGCTGATCGGGCGCGTGCTTGATGGCACGGGTGGCGGGCGCGATGTGACGTGGGACGAGGCCTGCCAATGGCATCCCGGCAACGATAATGAAGTGCTGTGGCTGCATCTCAGCCGAACGGTGCCAGGCGTGCGCGACTGGCTGCAGCAGACCTTCCCGATCCCGGAACCTACCGCCGAACTGCTGACTTCGGACCAGACCAGGCCGCGCGCATTCCGCGAAGGCAATACGCTTGTAGCGACGTTGCGCGATCTCAATTTCAATCCAGGATCAGAGCCTGAGGACATGATCTCGATGCAGCTGTGGAGCGATGGCCAGCGCATCCTGACGCTGCGCCGGGTGCCGCAGCAAAGCCCAAACGAAGTGCGCGACCAGATCGACCAGGGCACTGGCCCGCGCGACGCGGGGGCGATGGTGACACAGATCGTGAAACTGATGATCGATCACTTGAGCGCTGCGGTGGTCGAAATAAACCAGACCATCGACCGGATCGACGCCGATGACGGCATGCAGAGTGTGCAGGAAACCGCGGGCGAGATCTCGCGCATCCGGCGTGATTGCCTGGCACTGCAGCGCCACCTTTCGCCGCAGCACGAGGCACTCGAGCATATCGGGCTTGAAGCGCCCGAATGGTTCGAAGCGCATGACCGGCGCGAAATGGTGGAAGCGATCGCGCGGCTGCGCCGGCATCTCGACGATATCAATATCAGCAAGGAAAGCGCGGTGGTGCTGCAAGACGAGTTGCGCGCCCGGGCACAGGCGATCTCGCAGGAGGCAACCTACAAGCTGGGAGTGATGGCGGGCGTGTTCCTGCCGCTGACTTTCCTTACCGGCCTGCTCGGCAGCAATGTGGTTGGCATTCCCTTCGCCGAGGAGCCGTGGGCGTTCTGGGGCGTGGTCGGAGTCTGCGGACTGGCTACCGCGATGATCCTCGGGATCTTCTGGCGGCTACGTTGGCTTTAGAGCCTGGTCACCAGCGCACGAGTGGAGGAACCACCAACCGGCCGACGAATGCCGTGAGCGCTACCGGAGCAACGTGCCAGATGCCCAGATGCGTGACCGAATCCACCGTGCAGGATATGCCATAAGCGAGAGTCCCCAGCGATCCGGCAGCAATCCCGGCAAGCCAGCCTGCCTTTTCGAGTGAAACCGGCGCGCCGCGCCTTAGCCACAGCACCAGGGCTGCACCGCTGGCCAAGGACGCAACCAGCGAGGCCTGCAGGCAGTGGCTGGCATGGTCATCAAGGGTCAATGCAGTGACTCCCTCGGGGCCGGACAAGGCGCTGACCAGCGCTGCCAACGGCAGCACGCCCAGCATCGCGCTGGCCCATCGAGGTGCATCGTGACGTTGTCCGACGCTTGGCGAAGCCATGGCGATCACCACGCCGCTGGCGGCAAGCCCAAGGCCTAGCAACAGGCCGCTTGTAACCCAGAAAAACGGCGCTGGCTCGCCGGTGAGAATTCCGCGCCACAGACCTTCGGACAGCTCGACGCCCACCAGCGTTGCCAAAGCGGAAACTGCGAGCAGCGCAATCCCGTCGCGTTTGCGGAACACACGCACGGCGGAAAGTTCCTCGGTCAGACCGGCGATCAGATTGTCGCGGTTCTGGTTCATTTCTAATCAGCCTTCTCAATTAGCGCGGACAATCGCTTGAGTCCGCGATGGATATTCACTTTCACCAGGCTCTCGCTCTGGCCGGTAATCGCCGCCGCTTCTTCGATTGATCGGCCCTCGATCTTGACCAGCTCGATCACCTTGGTCTGGCGCTCCGGCAAATGCACGAACAGGCGTTCGAGGCTCACACGCGCCTCGACCACTTCCTCTTCGCTCTCAACCGATGCGTCGCCATCTTCGAGCAGTTCTGCCTCATGCCGATAGACCTTGCGCAAATGATCGACCCAGCGGTAGCGGGCAATCGCCGCCAGCCACGGCAGGAACGGACGGGCCGGATCATAACTGGCGCGTTTTGCGTGCAGCGCCATCAGGACATCCTGAACCAGATCGTCCAACTCATGCGGCGGGACGCGCCGACGGAAATAGCGCTCCAGCCACATGCCGGTTTCTGCCAGCAGTACGCGATAGGCGGATCGGTCACCTATCTGTGCCAGCGCCATCAGGCGGGCAAGCGTAGCCTCATCAGCGATCATGGCTTGCGTAGACTAGCAAGGCCTTCATCGAGTGAGAACACCCCCGCGCCGCGGCACACCAGCGTGCCCGCGAGCGCCACCCACAACATGTGTACGCTCCACCACGCCTCGGGATAGACGAAGAACTGGATCATCAATGTCATCCCGATCAGCGCCAGTGCGGAAAAGCGAGTGGCGAGGCCGAGCACCAACAGGAGCGGAAACAGATGCTCGGCATAGGTTGCCATAGGCGCCGCAAGCGCAGGCGGAAGTGGCACTGCCGAGTAATCGGTTTCGAACAGGAAGTGGGTCGTGTCGCTGATCGTCAGCCAGCTTCCCTCCACCACTTTGGTCCGGCCCGATCGCCAGAAGATACCTGCGAGGGCGACGCGAACTACAAGCAGAGCGAGCCCTTCACCGAACCTGCCCGATGCAAGTCCGACGAGACGTTCATAGATCAACGTGAGCGTTTGCATCGATCCTGTTTCCCGCGCTTTGGCCGGTTCAGCGCTTGACCGGCGTGAGCGATCCCTTGCCCTTGGGCGTATTGGTCTTCACGCATGTGCCCTTTGCAACAAGCTTCCAGGCATCGCCCTGGTAATCGCGGGTGGAGGTTCCGGCGCAGCTGGTGCCCGGCCCGGCGGCGCAGTCGTTCTGCCCGGCCTTTGAAATGCCGTAGCACTTTTCCATCGGTTGCTTCTGCGCGGCGGCGGGGCTGGTCGCGAAGCTGGCGGCAATACCGGCGGCAATGGCGAGGCCAGCCATGCGGGCGATCGGTCGTTCGGTCATGAAGGAGTCTCCGAAATTGAAGAGTAGGGGTCAGCGGGATCCGGGCCGAGGGGCCGGAACTGTCCGCTGGTTCGCTGCCCGTCCACGACCGGTTACAACAAACTTTCTCGCGCAATTCGGTAACCGCTTGCCAGCTTTGGCCGAATTACCTGCTGTCCGTTCCCGGACTAGCCGCATTTGGATGGAGAGCTTCATGAAAATCGATACCCGCAAGACCGCACTGGCCGCCTTGGCCGGTGCCATCGCATTGTCGTCTGCCGCCGCATTTGGTGCCGAGCCACCCGCCGGCAGCAGTGGCAAGGCAATCGGCGCCGATGATATGGTGCATTGCTACGGCGTGCATTCTTGCAAGGGCAATTCGGATTGCGCGACCAGCGAGAACGCCTGCAAGGGTCAGAATGCCTGTAAGGGCCATGGCTTCAAGGCAATGAAGGCGGGCGAATGCCTCAGCAAGGGCGGCACAATCGGCGATCTTCGCTGATCGGCTGCCTCACGCAATGATGGTCCGGCCCCTTGCCACTGACCCCCACCCCCTCTCAGCCAGGGGTCGGGCCATCACCACTCGCTGCGGAGCGAGCGTATGACACAAGCGATCACGCCGTTCGGCGGTTTCGGGCTGGGCTTGCGCCGTGAACATTACGCCGATTTCGTTGAAGGCGACGTGCCGGTCGATTTCGTCGAGGTGATCAGCGAGAACTACATGGTCGACGGCGGGCGGCCCTTGCGCATCCTTGACGAGGTGCGCGAACGCCATCCCGTCGCACTGCACGGCGTCTCGATGTCGATCGGATCGGTGGGCGGGCTCGACCGGGCCTATCTCGACCGGCTCAAACGGCTTGTTCGGCGAGTCGAGCCGCTTTGGGTGTCGGACCATTTATGCTGGACCCGCACCAGCGCGCACAACAGCCACGACCTCTTGCCTCTGCCGCTGACCGAGGAAGCACTCGGCGTGGTCTGCGCCAACATTGCGGTGGCTCAAGATCATCTCGGTCGCGCCATGCTGTTCGAGAACCCCTCGAGCTATCTTACTTTTCCCGAAGACGAGCTGACAGAATGGGAATTCCTGGCCGAAATGGTGCGGCGCACCGACTGCTACCTGCTGCTCGACGTCAACAACATACATGTAAGTGCGTGCAACCATGGCTTCGCTAATCGGGACTATCTGGCAGGTCTGCCGCTCGATCGGGTGCGCCAGATCCATCTGGCCGGGCACACGCCGGGCGAAATCGTAATCGACACGCATGACCGCGAGGTGTGCGCTGAGGTTTGGGCGCTTTACGCGCAGGCGATGGGCATGATCGCGCAGCCGGTCGCCACCATGATCGAACGCGACGACCGGATCCCGCGGCTGCCCGAACTGCTCGCCGAACTCGACCTGGCACGCAGCATCGGGCTACGGGCTATGGCCCGCGCAACGGCATGAGCTCGCTAAGCAGCCTTGCCCAGGCGCAAGCGGCCTTCATGGCGCAAGTGCTGGACGAAGACGCGCCTATGCCCGCAGGGTGGTCCAGGCGGCATGCAGCGGGCATGGCTGTCTATCGTGGGAACTTTCGCGCGGCGCTGGTCGAAGCACTGCGGGATACCTACGACAAGACAGCACGTTGGGTGGGCGAGGAAGCATTTCGCGCCGCTGCGGCGCATCACGTGATTCTGCATCCTCCGCATAGCTGGACGATCGATGCCGCCGGAGCGGGCTTCTCTGAAACCTGCGCTGAGCTGTTCGCCAATGATCCCGAAGTGGCAGAACTGGCATGGCTCGAATGGGCGATGCTGCATGCCTTTACCGCCGCCGATACGCAGCCGCTTGACGCAGACGGCTTTGCCGCAGCGACGGCCGATTTCAGCGAGGATCAGTGGGCCATGCTGCGCCTTGAGTTTGTCCCCGGCGTCGCAACGCGCGAAGTGGCGCACGATCTGGCGATGATCTGGCATGCGCTTGGGCAGGACACTCTGCAGCACCCTGAAGCAAGGCTAGCTGCGTCGCAGGCGGTGCTGGTCTGGCGCGAAGGCGAGCGCGCGACATTTGCGCTGCGTGAAGCGGAGGAGTGCCATGCCCTCCTCGCCATGCAGTCAGGCATGGGCTTTGGTGAGCTTTGTATGATTTTGGCTGGTGACGACCCGACCGATGCGCTGGCTGACGAAGCGGCGTTGCGCGTCGGCGCGATGCTGGGCCGGTGGCTGGCAGATGGTCTGATCGAGGGGCTTGGTGTGATGCGCTAGAGCGCGAAACGTTCCCCAACCAGTTCCTCGCTCAGTGCCCACAATCGTTCTGCCTTGGCGGGATCGATCGCATAGCTGCGCACACCGCCATCAGCTGACAGATCGTCGACTGGGGCGACGTGGCAATCTTCGCAGTAGACACCGCCATGGCCTGCCAGTTCGGAAGCGGTTGCTGCCCAGCAGCTGGTCGCCGCCCCCTGCTCGACGGTTTTCCAGGAGAAACTGCGGTCTCCCTCGGTGACGCGGGCCATCAGCGCCGCGACATCCGCCTCGCTCAAATGGCGGCCAAGGTTGGTCATGATACCGCCTGGGTGCACCGCAAAGACATCGATCCCCTTTGCTTTGAGACGCTGGTCGAGCGCTACGCTGAACAGGACATTGGCGGTCTTCGACTGGCCGTAGCTTTCCCATTTGTCGTATGGTCGGCTCGCGTAGTTGGGATCGTCGAAATGCACTTCATCCATGTGATGCGCGCGGCTGGAGAGGTTGACGATCCGCTTGCCCTTGCCACGTTCCAGCAACGGCAGCAGGTGCAGCGTCAGCACGAAATGCCCGAGATGGTTGGTGCCAAACTGCATTTCGAAACCGTCGGCTGTGCGGCCCAATGGGCAGGCCATGACCCCGGCATTGTTGATCAGGAGGTCGATCTTCTGAAAGCGCTCGCGCGCTTCGGCGGCGCAGGCACGCACACTGGCCAGCGAGGCAAGGTCGAGGAGGATCGTTTCCACCTTGCTGTTGCCGCTCGCTTGCCGGATTTCGGCGGCGGCGGCCTCAAGCTTGGCCGGATCGCGCGCTGCGATCACGACATGGGCGCTGCGCGTGGCCATTGCCCGCGCCGTCTCCTGCCCGATACCCGAAGCCCCGCCCGTAATGAACACCGTCATGCCGGAGAGGTCTTTCCCCGCCAGAACTTCGTCGGTGGTGGAATGCGCGCCAAATCCGCTCATAGCATCTTCTCCTGATCAAGCCGCAGCTCATAAAGGAATTCGGGGTCGACGTGGTCACCCACCTGGAAGGTAATGTCGGCGATCTTGGCAAAGCCATAACGCTGGTAGAACCGCTGCGCACCGAAGTTCTCGGCATAAACCGACAGCTGGATCGCATCGCAGCCGAGCGCGAGGGCCTCGCCGATCGCCCAGTCCATCAGCGCTGTGCCAATTCCCCTGCCGGTGCTGCCCGGGGCAGTGTAGAGTTGGCCGAGCGTGATTGGATTTCGTGCATCCGAACGACCCGCAAAGCTGCCGGGATAGCGCAACTTGCAATAGCCGATGAGTTCCCCTTCAGCCTCTGCGAGGCGATAGCGGCACTCTTCGCCGTTCACCTCTTCCAGGACCGCCGGTTCGGAATGGACCGCCTCAAGAAAGGCGGCGAGGTCCTCCGGGCGATAGAGATCGCCGAAAGTCGCGACAAAGCTGTCGCGACCTAGGCGTGCGAGGGCGGGGACATCGGCTGGCGTGGCGGGGCGCAGGATCATGATGCGGCTCTATCGCCTTGCTGCTTGCCTGTTAAGCCTTCGCATCTGCCCGAATTCGATAGGGTAGGGGCGAAAGCCTCTCCCGCTTCGAGCCGGGTGTGTTATGCGGTGGCGATGAAAACTCTCACGCTTTCGCTGTTCGCCCTCCTCATGACCACTGCCACCCCCGCACTTGCACAGGACTGGTCGATCGCCATCCATGGCGGAGCAGGCACGCTCGACCGTGCTCAGATGACGCCCGAGCTCGAAAAACAGTATGAGGCCGCGCTGCAGCAGGCGCTTGATGCCGGCGCGGTCGTGCTCAAGCGCGGTGGCAGGGCGATGGAAGCGATTGAGGCCGCGATCATGGTGCTGGAAGACGATCCGCGCTTCAACGCCGGACGTGGGGCGGTGTTCACCTGGGAAGGCGAGAACGAACTCGACGCCGCGATCATGGACGGGCGCGACCGCAGCGCCGGGGCGGTGACGGGGGTGAAGTCGATACGGAACCCGATCCGGCTGGCTGAAGCGGTGCGGCGGGATGGCCGCCATGTGTTCCTGAGCGGCAAGGGCGCCGAGGAATTCGCGCAAGAACGCGGGATCGAGACCGCGCCACCCGAATGGTTCGCTACCGAGCCGCGCCGCCGAGCGCTCGAAAAGATGAAGGCCGAACCCGAGCTTTCGGCGCTCGATGTCGATCTCAAGTTCGGCACGGTGGGTGCGGTGGCAAAGGACGCGCAGGGCAATCTCGCAGCGGGCACCTCGACCGGCGGGATGACCGGCAAGCGCTGGGGCCGGATCGGCGATGCACCGGTGATAGGCGCGGGCACTTATGCCGACAATCGCAGCTGCGCAGTGTCGGCCACCGGTTGGGGCGAGTACTTCATCCGCGTGGGGGTTGCTCATGAAATCTGCACGCGACTGCGTCTGCGCGAGGCACCTCCGCAAGCTGTGGCGGATGCTGTGATGGACGACGTGAAAGCCCTGGGCGGTGACGGAGGGGTCATCCTGGTAACCCCGGCTGGCGACGCGGTGTTCAGTTTCAACACCAGCGGGATGTATCGCGGCCGCGCCACCAGCGGCGGGATCAACGAAGTGGCGATCTTTGGTGGTGTCGGCGCATCATCCAACGCGCCCAGCCATTAACCTCTAGGACTCTGCGAAAGCGGCCAGCACCCGGCCAACCTCTGCCAGCACCGCCTCGGCAGCAGGGTCCATCGCCTCATGCGCCGCGCCCGCCCGGAAATAGGTCGCGAAGGCAAGCGGGGCACGATCGGGCGGTTGCGCAAAGCCAATATCGACATAGAGACTGCCCATGCCGGGCCAAAGCGAGGTGCCGGTCTTGTCGCCCGCCTGCCAGCCCGCCGGCAGCCCGGCACGCACGCGTCGCAAGCCGGTCTGCGTGCCTGCCAGCCACTGTCGCAGCTCGGCTTGCGCTGCGGGGCCCAGCACATCGCCGAAGCAGAGAGCCGCGACCGTGCGGCACATTGCCTCGGGCGTGGTGCTGTCGCGCAGCTCGCCCACAGGCACTTGGTTGAGCTCGGGCTCAATCCGGTCGAGCCGGCTAACGTTGTCGCCGATTTGCCGCCAGAAGGTATTGAGCCGCTCAGGCCCGCCAATCCGGGCGAGCAAGAGGTTCGCAGCGGTGTTGTCGCTCAGCATCTGTGCTGCCTGCGCCAGTTCCCGCAGTGTGGCGCCTTCCTGCAATCGGGCGGAGGTGAACGGCGAGACCGGGAGCAGGTCAGCTTCTTTCCAGCGCAGCGATTCGATTGAATCGAGTTCGCCAATTTGCTCGAGCCATAGCACCATCGCCGCCAACGAAAGCTTGAACGAGGAACAGTGGCCAAAACGCAGGGTGCGGTTATGCCCGATCATTTCACCGCTGGCAGTATTGAGCAGCGCCACACCCAGCGTGCCGCCCGATGCGGCTTCAAGGATCCGCAGCCGCGCTGACAGCCGTCCCTTTGGCGAAGGATCGATCGGCACGCAGGCACCGGCCAGCGCGACAAGCGATCCAGCCATGGCGAGGCGGCGAGTTATCGTCACAGATGCTTCTCCATGCACAGGCTGAAACCGTCGGACACGTAATTGCCGAATGGGGCGCATTCGGCAAAGCCATGCTTGCGGTAGAGCGACTGCGCCGGCTGGAACGGCGCGGGTCGTCCCGTTTCAAGTCCGACCCAGCGGTATCCCCGTGCCCGTGCCTCGGCCAGCAGATGGTGCAGTATCGCTTCGCCGGCGCCCTTGCCGCGATACTCGGGCGCAGCGCGCATCGATTTGAGTTCGCCGCAATCCGCGCCAAGTGCCTTGAGCGCGCCGACCGCGGCCAACCGCTCGCCTTCCCACGCCGCAAAGAACGCCACGTCATCGGCGCGCAGCTTCTCCGGCGGCAAGGCATGAACGGATTCGGGCGGTGACCAGCTGTGCATTTCTTCAAGGTGCAGGCGCAACAGGTCGAGCACGCGCGGATCGTTCAGATCGTCAGGCAGGATAATGTAGGAACTCACGCGAATTTGTCCTTCTTGCGCTTGCCGAAGCGCATGTTGGCTTCCAGCCGCGCGCGTAGCTGAGCATAGAAGGCTTCCAGGAAGGCGCGCTCGTCACCTTCTCCTGGCTCCCAGCCGATCTTGCGACAGATCGCGGCATGTACTGCGGCGATCGCATCGGGCCGGTCTTCACGCAGCACGCGCTCGAGTGTTTGAAGTTCCTGTTCGCCATAGACCGACAATTCGGCCTCGCCGAAACGATAGCTAACGCCTGTGAGCTCGCTCGCGCCCTTCGCGCCGCCCTGGGTCGAAAGGGTCGCTGCCAGCCGCGCGCGTGGCGCTTCTACCACCCAGGTGCCCGCGATCACATCGCCGGCGCGCATCGCGTCGCGGTTGAAGAAGGGAAAGGCCATGAAGATCATGAACCAGATCAGGCCGGCAATCCCGGCGCTGCCTGCTTCGCCGGTGGGTGCAACCTGTATGAAGGCGAGCGGCAAGAACAGTTCGATGTCGCGCAGCAAGTTTCGTGCGATCACCGCTTCGGCGGTGAGTCTGCCGCCATCGCGCGAGGCTACCCTGATGCCGATCAGGCGCTTGCCCGGTGTCGCGCCTCGTGGACCCAGCTCGAACGCAAGAAAATAGCCGTATCGGGCAAGGAAAGCGAAGATCACCAGCACCACCACAACCAGTTCGGCCGCGCCGCTCACATCGTCGTTATTGCCTCCGAACAGTTGCTCCATCAGCCCACCCAGCGTCCAGAAGAGCACCAGCATCACCAGCAGGCTAGCCAGCGTCATAATCACGAAATCGAGCAGCAGCGCCCCGATCCGTGCACCGCGCGAGGCGACTGTCACCGACAATGCGACGCCTTCGGGCGTAATCAGCTGGCGTTGCCGCCGCTGCAGTGGGTCAGCCGGTCGCGCGACTGAAGCGGAGCGGCTCATGACTGGGCCCCGTCGCCTTCGATCCGGCGCGGACGATAGGCGAAGAAATAGACCAGCCACAGCACCAGCATGCTCCCGCCGATGACCAGGCGATCGAGGCTGGCGGACACCAGCTGGCGAGGAAAGGCTTCAAGCAAGGCGGCGATGACCAGCATCAACACCACACCTGTCATCACCACTGCAGAGCGCCGCCCGCTCGCCTGTGCCGCTGCCAGCACCGAGCGATCGCCCGGAAAGGCCATCGAGCGCCCGATATGCAGCCCCGCTGCGCCCGCCAGCAGGATCGCGAAAAGCTCGGTGGTGCCGTGCACGCTCAGCCAGGCGGCGAATTCCCAGGTCAGTCCCTGCCCGGCGAAGAGCCATAGCATTGCGCCGAGCAACGCCATGTTGTGCATCAGGAGCATCAGCGAGGGGATGCCGAAGGCAAAGCCCAGCGCGAAGGCCAGTATCGCGACGCCGGCATTGTTGCTGAACAACGAAGCGGCGAACATCGAAAGCCCGTTTGAAGTTTGTTCGGTGCCCAACGACTCGAGCAATTGCTCGCGGCTTGCACCCGGCGCGCGCGGCCCCGCCATTCCAGTCGGAACGAGGGCGTAGAACCAATCGCTGTCACGTGCGACCAACATCCAGCCGGCCAGCGCGCCGGTCACCATCACGGCCAGCGCGATACACAGATCGAGCCAGATCTCTCGCACAGCGCTGCTCCAGCCGCCCAGCACGAAATTGCGTAGCCAGCCCCATAGCCCCGTGCGCGGGCCATAGACCTGGAACCAGCCGCGCTGCACCAGCGCTTCGAGATAGCCGAGTGTCGCAGCATCGAGCGAAGTCTCGCGCGCCACCGCAAGGCTGGACGCAGCAGTGCGATAGAGCGCAGGCAGCGCTAGCAGGTCCTCGTCGCTTATCCGGCGCAGCGATCCGCGCTCCATCTGCGTAACGATATCGTCCAGCCGCAGCCACTCGGCCTCGCGTTCGAGCCTGAACCGGTCCGAACGCAGCGTCGCGCTGCCGGCGTCGGGCAGAACCTCGGCTTCGCCAGGGCCGAACCAGCGTGCGAGCAGCGGCGCCTTCATCCAATCGCCTCGTGTCGTTTGATCGCGAAATAGCGGTCGATCATGCGTGGTCCGATCTGGTCCCACGGTGCTTCGACCACATCGATCCCCAGCCGCCGCAGCCGTTCGAGCACCAGCGTGCGCTGGCGTGCCAGCGTGTCGGCGGTGACGCTGCGGGCCAGCGTGGCGAGGTCCGCCGGCTCGGCAGCGACGAGTTGCTCGATTTCGCTGTCGGCAATCGTCACGAACAGCACCAGGTGGTGTCGCACCAGCCGCCCCAGGCTTTCGATCATCAGTTCGGCGGCGGTCGGATCGGTGAAATCGGAAAACAGCACAACCAGCGAGCGGCGCTTGAGCCGCGCGGTCAGATGCGCCAGCGCCAGCGTGAAATTGGCTTCGGCGGGAAGGTATTCGAGAGAGGCAGCCGCGCTCTGCAGACGGTGGAACGCCCGCGTCTCGGCGATGAACGGAGTCATCAGGCCGGGCCGCTGGGCAAAGCCGTAAAGCGCCACCCGGTCACCGCCTTTGAGCGCGACATAGGCGCAGGTGAGCGCGGCAGAAACGGCCCTGTCGATCCGTGGCAGGCCGTCGACCGGCTCGCACATCGCCTGGCCGCAATCGAAAGCGAACAGGATCTGGTTGTTTCGTTCGGCCTCGTTCTCGCGCGCATAGAGCCGAGTGTGGCGCGCGCTCGCTTTCCAGTCGATCCAGCGCCGGTCCATACCGGGCTGGTACTCGCTCAGCGCCTCGAACTGGCTGCCTTCGCCGCGCAGCCGACGCGCGATCATGCCCAGCTGCGCATCGCGCAGGAAGGTCTGCAGGTCCTGGCTGCGCACCGGCGAGAGATCGGGCCAGACTCGCACTTCGAGTTCGAGCGGTTGTTGCACCTGCCGTGCGCCCAGGCCCAGCGGCCCCTGCCAGCGCAGCCAGGCACCGCTGACCCGCCCGGTGCCGCGCCGCACCGGCACAGTCTGGGCCACGCCTGAGAAATCGCCTGCAGCAATGTCCGGCGCCAGCGCCACCACGCTCCGGCCCTCGCTCCCCAGCCGCGCATCGAACTCCAGCGCTGCCTCGATCCGCCGCAGCAACGTAGCGCCGCCGAACTGGGCGGAGACCGCAATTTCGAGCGTTTCACCCACTTCGGCATCGCCAGGAGCGGTAACCTGCCAGTCGTCGATCCGCCCAGCCATCGCTGCGTCGAGCGTAACCAGCAGCAGCAGCGCCACGGCCCCGACCGGCGCGATTACCCAAGCGCCCGGTGCAGTTGCCGCGATCGCCAGCGCCAGCGGTGCCGCCAATGCAGCGAGCCAGGCGGCTCTTGCCGTGGGCACGAAGGGCAGGCCGGTGCGCATTGGCTCAGCGCGGTGCCTCGGTCGCGGTGACGAGTTCGCTGACCAGCACTTCCAGGTCGCGGCCTTCGATCTCGGCCGCCGGGCTTAGAGTGAGGCGGTGGCGCAGCACCGGCACAGCCAGCGCCTTGACGTCGTCAGGGATGACATAGCCGCGCCCGTCGAGCGCCGCGCGTGCCCGTGCAGCATGTGCGAGCAGCACTGCGGCGCGTGGGCTTGCGCCCACCACAAGATCGGCATGCTGGCGGGTCGCTCGCACCAGCCGCACCACATAATCGGTGATTTCCTGCGCCACGGTCACGCTTTCCAGCACCTGTCCGGCCCGGTTGAGCTGCGCCACATCGGCCACCGCGCTCACGCCTAGCTCAGCCGGGCGTGGCGGCCCCTGGTGCTGGCCATAGCGTGTGACAATTGCAGTTTCCTCCGCTTCGGATGGATAGGGTACCAGCAGCTTGAACAGGAAGCGGTCGAGCTGCGCTTCAGGCAGTGGATAGACACCCTGGTTCTCGATCGGGTTCTGCGTTGCGATTACCATGAAGCGCTCGGGCAGGGCATGGGTGTCACCGTCCAGTGTCACGCGACGTTCCTGCATCGCTTCGAGCAGCGCGGCCTGTGTTTTGGGCGGGGTGCGGTTGATTTCGTCTGCCAGCAGCAATTCGCAGAAGATCGGCCCGCGCGTCAGCGTGAACTGGCTGGTCTGGAAATTGAACAGGTTGGAACCCAGAATGTCGCCGGGCAAAAGATCGGGGGTGAACTGGATGCGCCCGAAATCGAGCCCCAGGGCTGCTGCAAAGCTCTGCGCCAGAAAGGTTTTGGCGGTACCCGGCGGCCCCTCCAGCAGCACGTGGCCGCGGCTGACCAGCGCGATCAGCAGCTGGTCGATCATCTCGGCCTGGCCGACGATCGCCTTGCCCACCTCGGTGCGGATCGCAGTGGCCAGCTCGCGCAGTTCGTCCAGCGTCATCGGCGGGGAAGAGCTCATCGGGTCAGTTTCCTTTCAAGATCGTGCAGGCGCGCGGCGGCACCAAGGATTTCGGATGGGCGAGTCACCTGTCGCAGCGTCTCGGCGCGGTGTGAAAAGGGCTCTTCCTCGGGGAGCACGCGGGCGAGCGCCTCGTCAATCGCGCCCGGCTCCGCGCGCGACAGGCCAAGCCGCTTGGCCAGTCGCCGTGCCGCCAGATCGGCATAGGGCGCGGTCAGCAGCCGAAGCCGCTGCGCACGCAGGACCAGCCCGGCGCCATTGGCGACCAGCCGGCTCTTGCCGAACGCGGTGGCGGGGGCCTCGGCCAGCGGCGGCCCGAAGCGCCGGAACGCGCGCCACCCAACCACGAGCAGCGCCAGCAACAGGCACAGCGTGGCAGCCAGGAATGGCGGGCGGAACGCCAGCGTCAGCAGGTTCTCGGAGGCCCCCAGCCCGTTGAGCGTCAGATCGAACATGATCGCACGCTCGTCGTCGGAATAGTTGGCGGTACGGACGAGTTCGACCGCCAGCGCCGCGCGCTCGGCGTCGGCAAGCCCGTAATTGTTTACAAGGTCGGGCTCGATCACAAAGGTGGCGCTATATGCCTCGTCGTAGAATTCGCTGCCTTCCACGCCCACTACGTCGAGCGCGAGGGCTCGGCCCTGGCTGTCGGATACAAGCACCTCGTGGCCCTTGCCAGGCTTGGCCCAGGAACTCCGCACATCGGGCAGAAAACCCGCAAGACCTAGTCCTTCCCAGGCGAGCCCGCGAGCAGGCCGCTCGGTGCGCTGGCCTGCCATAGCCCGCAGCGCGGCGGCCGCTTGCGCCCCTTGCCACTTTTCGGGAAAGGTGAACGCATAGGGTTCGGGCAGGTCCTTGACCCATACGGGCAACGAGATGTCGGCCAGCTGCACCCATCCCGGTTTGGCCTTGCCTTCCATGGCGGGAGGAAGCTTGTCCGGGAATGGAATGGCATACCATTTGGGCAGGATCACCAAGGTGGGGCCGGCAAACTTGCGCTTTTCCAGTATCTCGCCAAGTTCTTCGGCATCCTGGAAGAGCGAAGGGGTAAGCACCAGCAGATCGGTCGTGTCATAGCCGCCGGGCGAGCGCGACAGGGACACTTTGTGACCTTCCAGCTCGAGCAGGCGCACCAGCCCGGCATAGCCGTTGAGGCCGGTCGAGGCGGCATGGCCGCCGCCGTCATCGTCGCGCCCGCCGGTGTCGCCGATCGCGATGAAATAGAGCAGCGCCAGGAAGGACAGGAAGCCGACCAGCACGATTGCCAGCGCGGCCCGGGCGCTGAAGGGTGAGACCGCGCGGGCGCCGCTCATGCGCGGGCTCCGTCGATCCGGGCCAGCGCGAAGCGAGCATAGGCCGCGCGCGCAACTTCCCAGTCTGCCCGTTCCAGCCGGCTCAACGCGAACAGGCTGCGCTCGACCCTGGTAACGATTTCACCAAAGGCGAGGCGCGCAGGCTCGGGCAGGGCGGACAGCCCGGCCAATTCGCGCGCGGTGGACGATGGCGGTACCCAGTCCGGCCGGACCTCAGCGATCTGGCTGACACTGCGCTGGAGCAGCAGGTGGGTCGCTTCGTCGAACTGGCCCTGCGCGGCGAGCCGGTCGGCATCCTCGC